>CAIKUF010000196.1 GCA_903830565.1 uncultured bacterium
CATGCGCCACGCGCAGGGCCACTGGGCCTGGGTCTTCACCGCCGGGGCGGTGATCGAACGCGACGACGACGGCCGGCCCACGCGCCTGGCCGGCGTGCAGGTGGACATCGACCGCGCCAAGCGCGCCGAGGCCGCGGCCGACGAGGCCCGCGCCCGCGCCGAGCAGGCGCTGGCGTATCTGCGCGCCTACCAAGCGGCGCTCGATCAGCACGCGATCGTCGTCGTCACCGACGCCTCGGGCACGATCAAGCAGGTCAACGACCGCTTCTGCCAGATCAGCCAGTACAGTCGCGAAGAGCTGGTGGGGCAGACGCACCACATGCTCAGTTCCGGCGTTCACCCGCAGGAGTTTTGGGCCGATATGTGGCGCCAGATCGGCAAGGGCCGCAGTTGGTACGGCGAGGTCTGCAACCGCGCGCGCGACGGCTCGCTGTACTGGTTGGAGACGAGCATCGTGCCGGTGCTGGACAAGTACGGCAAGGTGCTCGAGCACATGACCATCCGCACCGAGACCACCAAGCGCAAGCAGCTCGAGGAGCAGCTTCGCAGCGCGGCGCTGACCGACGGCCTGACCAAGCTGCCGAACCGGGTCTCGATGCTCGACAAGCTGCACGACGCCGTGTTGCGTG
The DNA here is from genome assembly GCA_903830565.1 of uncultured bacterium. GTDB lineage: Bacteria > Pseudomonadota > Gammaproteobacteria > Burkholderiales > Burkholderiaceae_C > CAIKUF01. The sequence goes on from CAIKUF010000196.1 coordinate 630, forward strand.
CGCGCCGCCTGCACGACTACCGCTTCGCCCTGCTGTTCATGGACTTCGACCGCTTCAAGCTCGTTAACGACAGCCTGGGCCACGATGTTGGCGACGAGCTGCTGCGCCAGATCGCGCTGCGCCTACGCCTCGCGCTGCGCGAAGGCGATGCGCTCGCCCGTGGCGGCGATACGGTGCATACCGCGGCGCGCATCGGCGGCGACGAATTCGTGATCCTGCTCGACGGCGTGCGCGGGGTCGAGGACGCCGAGCTGGTCGCCCGCCGGCTGCTGCTGGTGCTCTCGCAGCCCTACCAGATCGGGCCGCACGAAGTGCACTCGAGCGCCAGCATCGGCGTTGTCGCCAGCGACACCAACCGGGGCGACGCCGATGCGCTGCTGCGCGACGCCGACACGGCGATGTACGAGGCCAAGCGCGCCGGCCGCGGGCGCTACGTGGTGTTCGACGCGACGATGCACGAACGCGTGGCGCGCACGCTGGGCCTCGAGAATGACTTGCGGCGGGCCCTGCAGAACGACGAGTTCTTCGTCGCCTACCAGCCGGTCGTCGATCTCGCCAGCGGCCGCATGCTCGGCGTCGAGGCGCTGGCACGTTGGCGCCACCCCGAGCGCGGACTCGTCCCCCCGCTGGAGTTCATCCCCATTGCCGAGGAGACCGGGCTCATTGCCGCCCTTGGCGCGCGCGTGCTCAGCGAAGCCTGTGACCAGTTCATGCGCTGGCGCGAGACCCTCGGCGCCGACGCACCCGCCAGCGTGGCGGTCAACCTGTCGCGGGCCCAGCTCTGCCAGAGCGACCTGACCGAGATGGTGCAGCACGAACTGCTCCGCGCCGGCATGCAGCCGCAATGGCTGCGCCTGGAGGTGACCGAGAGCCTGGCCATGCAGGACACCGGCGCGCTCGCCGTGCTGCACCGGTTGAAGGGCCTGGGCGTGAGCCTGGCGCTGGACGACTTCGGCACCGGCTACTCGTCGCTGGCCTGCCTGCACGAAATTCCAGTCGACGTGCTCAAGATCGATCGTTCCTTCGTCAGCCAACTCGCGCAGAGCCATCACCGGCGCGTGCTGATCCAGGCCACGGTGCTGGTCGCGCAGGCGCTCGGGATCCAGACCGTGGCCGAGGGCGTCGAGACGATCGAACAATCGCGCCTGCTGGGCGAGCTCGGCTGCTCGATGGCGCAGGGCTTCCTCTTCGGCCGCCCGATGGCGCCGTCGGAGTTTGCACAATGGCAATGCGGCGTGCCCGAGCGGGCGGTGGCGTGAGCGATGCATATGTGCAGCAGCAGGGTTCACAAGTCACGAAAGGCCCGCGTCTGTGCGGCTCGCAGTCGGCTGCGGCGAGTGCGCGTCGTGTTGAAATCAACGTTCAGGAGAGCATGCACCGCAAGGCCGTGTCGCGGTTGCGCAGCAGGTTGACGCCCTGGTCGCATTGATTGTGGAGAGAATCGTGTTCATTCGCAAAGCGGTACTGATGTTGTCCGGCGTGCTCGCGGCCACCGGCGCCCACGCGCTGGTCACCGTCGCCGGCACGACTTACGCCGACGCCGCGCTCGTCAACAGCTTCATCGGCAGTTCCGGAGCGTTCAGCGTATCTCCGACCGGCTCCGCGCAGGCGCAGGTGATAACCGACTCCAATGTCAGCACCGGGGTGATCGCCGGGTCTGGCCCGTACATTGACTTGGGCTGGACGCAGGGGCTTGCCGTCAATGGTGTTGGCACAGACATCGATCTCTACAGCCTGACCGGCGGCGTTTCCTTGAACACCCCCGGCACTTTCCAAGTCACGGTAAACGGAGTCGTGCAGCAGTACACGAGTGCGGGCACGGGCTACACCACGAATATCCTTGGGTTCCCCTTCCAAATCAACCGCGTGTCCGTCGATCTCACATCGTTCAGCGTCGCCAGCGGCGCCGGCATCTCGTCGCTGCGCGTCACATTCTTCGAACAGAATGCAATCTACGGCCCCTCGCTGAGCCTTGTCGCTGCGTCCAATTTCGCCCCACTACCCGAACCTGGACGCTTCGCGCTTCTGGCCGCGGGACTCGGCGTCGTCGGCCTGATCGTTCGCCGCCGAAGCCTTCGAAAGGCCTGATTGCCGCGAGTGCACGTGCCGCACAATGGCACGATGCCTGCCACGCTCGTTGCTCGCCTGCCCCTGCTCGCCGCGCTGTCGGCGGCGCTCGCGATCGCGGGCAATCTGTTCGGCCTGCCGCTTCTCGTCTATGCGTTCAAGCCGGCGACGACGCTGCTCATCATTGCCTGGGCCTGGCCACGTGGCGTCGAGGTGCCGGCGATGCGGCGCTGGGTGCACATCGGCCTCGTGCTCTCGCTTGCGGGCGACGTGTTCCTGATCTGGCCGCAGGGCTTCCTGCCGGGTCTCGTCTCGTTCCTGCTCGCGCACCTGGCCTACATCGTCGCCTTCACGCGCGGCGTTCGCCTGGCCGCGCGCCCGCTGGCATTCGCCGCCTACGGGCTGCTCGCCGCGGCCATTCTTTGGCAGCTCTGGCCCGGCGTGCCACAGCCGCTGCGCGCGCCGGTGCTGGCCTACGTGATCTGCCTGGCCGCCATGGCCGCACAGGCCGCCGTGCTGTGGATCGTCCGCCGAGGCACCTCCACCGAGGCGCTGGCGCGCAGCGCAGCGCTGGGCGGCGCGCTGTTCCTTTGCTCGGACTCGCTGCTCGCCTTCAACAAGTTCAGCACGCCCTTGCCGCTGGCCGAGCTGTGGGTGCTGGCCGCCTACTGGGCCGCGCAGTTTCTCATCGCGCGCTCGCTGCCGGCGCGTGCGGGCGGGTGACCGCGCCCCAGCCCCTATGATGCGGCGGGTGAGCGACCACACGCCCTCGCCCGACCAGGTCACCGCCTTCGTCGACCGCTGGCGCGCCGCTACCGGCACCGAGCGCGCGAACTGCCAGATCTTCGTCGGCGAACTCTGCGCGCTGCTGGCTTGCCCCACGCCCGACCCGGCCAGCGACGACACGCGCGACAACGCCTACGTCTTCGAGCGCCGCGTGCAGTTCGCCCATGGCGACGGCAGCGCGAGCCTAGGTTTCATCGACTGCTACCGCCGCAGCGCTTTCGTCCTCGAAGCCAAGAAGCTCAGGGCGCCCGGCCACACGAAGGGCTTCGACGATGCCCTGCTGCGCGCCCGCGCCCAGGCCGAAAGCTACGCCCGCGCGCTGCCCGCCGCCGAAGGGCGGCCGCCGTTCCTGCTCGTTGTCGATGTCGGCCACGTGATCGAGGTCTACGCCGAATTCAGCCGCAGCGGCGCCACCTACACGCCGTTCCCCGACCCGCGCTCGCACCGCATCGCGCTCGCCGACCTGCATCAAAGCGCCGTCCGTGGTCGCCTGCGCGCGATCTGGCTCGATCCGCTCACGCTCGACCCGGCGCGCACCAGCGCGCGAGTCACCCGCGAGGTGGCCTTCGAGCTGGCGCAACTCGCCGCCTCGCTCGAAGGCGCCGGCCACGCGCCGCAGGCGGTGGCCGCGTTCCTGACCCGGTGCCTTTTCAGCATGTTCGCCGAAGACGTGGCCCTGCTGCCCGAGCGCAGCTTCAAGGACCTGCTCGAACGCCACCGCGCGCAGCCGGCCACGCTGCAGAACATGCTGCGCGCGCTGTGGGCCGACATGGACCGCGGCGGCTTTTCCGCCGCCCTCGCGCGCGACGTGCTCAAGTTCAATGGCAAGCTCTTCAAGGGCGCGGCTGCCGACGCCTACGTGCTGCCGCTCGATCGCGATCAGATCGACGGCCTGCTGCGCGCCGCCAAGGCCGACTGGCGCGAAGTCGAACCTGCCATCTTCGGCACCCTGCTCGAGCGCGCCCTCGCGCCCGACGAGCGCCACGCCCTGGGCGCCCACTACACGCCGCGCGCCTATGTGGAGCGGCTGGTGCTGCCCACCGTCGTGCAGCCGCTGCGCGCCGACTGGGCCGACACCCAGGCCGCCGCGCTGCTGCTCGCCGGCGAGGGAAAGCTGGGCGACGCCCGCGCCGAAGTGCGGCGCTTTCACCACCGCCTGTGCACCACGCGCGTGCTCGACCCGGCCTGCGGCAGCGGCAACTTTCTCTACGTCACCCTCGAACACTTGAAGCGCCTCGAAGGCGAAGTCTTCAACCAACTCGATGCGCTGGGCGACACCCAGGCCAAGCTCGGCCTGCAGGGCGAGACGGTGACGCTGCAGCAACTGCTGGGCATCGAGATCAACCCGCGCGCCGCGGCGCTGGCCGAGCTGGTGTTGTGGATCGGCTTTCTGCAGTGGCACATCCGCACCCTCGGCAACGCCGGCGTCGCCGAACCGGTGATCCACGACTACGGCAACATCGAATGCCGCGATGCGGTGCTCGTGTGCGACCGCGTCGAGTACGTGCTCGGCGCCGACGCCAAGCCCGTCATGCACTGGGACGGCAAGCACACCAAGCCGCATGCCGTGACCGGCGAGCCGGTGCCCGACGAAGCCTTCCAGCTTCCGCTGGAGCGCTACGTCAACGCACGCAAGGCGGCGTGGCCGAAGGCGGACTTCATCGTCGGCAACCCGCCGTTCATCGGCGCCAGCACGGTGCGCCGCGCGCTCGGCGACGGCTATGCCGATGCACTGCGCGCGGCCTGGAGCGACGTTCCCGAGAGCGCCGACTTCGTGATGCATTGGTGGCATGCCGCTGCGCAGCTTGTGGCGCGCGGCGACGCGCGGCGCTTCGGCCTCATCACCACCAACAGCCTGCCGCAGGCCTTCAACCGGCGCGTCGTGCAGGCGGTGCTTGGCGCGGCCAGGCCGATCCACCTCGCCTACGCGATTGCCGACCACCCGTGGGTCGACAGCGCCGACGGCGCCGCGGTGCGCATCAGCATGACCGTCGGCGCGGCGGGGCAGGGCGAAGGCGAGTTGCTGAGCGTTGTGCGCGAGACCCCGCTGGACGACGGCAGTTCGGAGGTCGTATTCAACGCGCGGCGCGGCGTGATCCATGCTGACTTGCGGATTGGGGCCGATGTGGCGGCGGCGAAGGCGCTGCGGGCCAACGCCGCTGTCAGCTCGCGCGGAGTCCAACTCATCGGTGCCGGTTTCATCGTCACGCGCGACGAAGCGGCGTCGCTCGGGCTGGGCGTGGTGCCGGGGCTGGACGCGCACATTCGCGAATACCGCAACGGGCGCGACCTGACAGAGCGGCCGCGCGATGTCTTGGTGATCGACCTCTTCGGCCTGGGCGCCGATGACGTGCGGCAGCGCTTTCCGGCGGTGTATCAATGGGTGCACGTGCGCGTGAAGCCTGAGCGCGACGCCAAGGCGCATAGCCCTGACGGGGCAACCTATGCGAAGCTGTGGTGGCTCCACGGCAAGCCGCGCCCGACCATTCGACAGGCACTCTTCGGACTGTCGCGCTACATCGCGACCGTCGAAACGGCGAAGCACCGCACTTTCCAGTTCCTCGATGAGAGCATTGCGCCCGACAACATGCTGATCGCCATCGCGCTGCACGATGCTGCGACGCTTGGCGTGTTGTCGAGTCGCGTGCATGTGCAGTGGGCATTGAGCGCCGGTGGCAGGCTGGGTATCGGCAACGATCCGCGCTACAACAAGACGCGCTGCTTCGAGCCCTTCCCGTTCCCGGATCTCGCCGACCAGCCCGCCCTCGCCGCGCAGATCGCCGCCCTCGCCGAAGAGCTCGACGCGCACCGCAAGCGCCAGCAGGCGGCGCACCAGACGCTGACGCTGACCGAGATGTACAACGTGCTTGACGCGCTGCGCCGGGGCCGCGCGCTAACGCCCAAAGAGAGCATCACCCACGAGCACGGGCTGGTCGGCGTGCTCGCTGAGCTGCACGACCGGCTCGACGCGCTGGTGCTGCAGGCCTACGGCTGGGCCGACCTCGCGCCGGCCCTTGTCGGCCAGCCCGGCGGCACGCTGCCCTGGCCCGAGAGGCCTGCTGCGCAGGCCGAGGCCGAAGAGGCGCTGCTGCAACGCCTGGTCGCCCTCAACGCCGAGCGCACCGCCGAGGAAGCGCGCGGCCTCGAGCGCTGGCTGCGCCCCGAGTTCCAGGACCCGGCGCACCGCGCCGCCGCCGCGCCGGCCCAGCCGACGCAGGACGAAATGGACCTCGGCGACGCCGCCGCGCTGCGCGCCGGCAAGGCCGGCCCGGGCAGCGCCGCGCCGCCCGCGCGGCAAGCGTGGCCTAACTCGCTACCTGAGCAGATGCGCGGCGTCGCAGGCGTGCTCGCGGCGGCTGCGCGGCCGGTCACCATCGACCACATCGCAGCCGGCTTCGCCGGCCGCGGCCCGTGGAAGCGCCGCCTGCCGCAGATCCTCGACGCGCTGGCCGCGCTCGGCCGCGCGCGCGCGGTCGATGGCTTGTGGACGACGGGATGAATGGCGAGCTCGCAAGTGGATGCGCGCTCTATACTGGAACGAGTTGCGATGGCGGGCTGCGGTTTGCCGCTGGCCGAAGGTCCGCCGACCCGGAGTGAGACCATGGAACACGTGATCCAACTGCATATCGAGAAGCTGCCCGAGGGTCTGTATCTGGCCACGAGCGATGACGTGCAGGGCTTGGTGGCGCAGGGCCGCACCATTCAGGAGACGATCGAGATTGCGCGCGACGTGGCCAGAAAGCTGATCGAAGCGCAATCCGGCGGATTGAACGTGAGCTTGCCGCCGGCGCGCGAGGCGTTCGACTACCCGCTGATCGTCGCGAGCTGATGGGTAGGCTTGCCGGCTTTGGCTATCGCGACATTGCCCGGCGGCTGAAGGCACTGGGCCTCGAGTTTCATCGCCAGGCCGCCGGTTCGCATGAAATCTGGTTCAACGCGGCGTTGAACCGCTACACGACGATTCCGAACCACCCCGGCGACATGCCCGAAGGCACGTTGCGAGCCATCCTCAAGCAGGCCGGCATCGACGCCGAGCGGTTCTTGCAGTCGAAATGATCTGATCTGCAGGCGCGGCGAAGGTAGGTACCGCACAACCAATGGATGCTCGGTCGGCGCTGGCTGGCGCGCTCCAGACCCTACATCCCCTTGAACAAACCGGTGAAGCTGCGGCTCACCTCGAGCTTTTCCGGGTGCCCCTTCACGCTCACCAGTTGACGCCCGCGCAGGTCGCGGCTGACGCCGGCGATGGCCTTGGTGTTGACGAGCGTCGAGCGGTGGATCTGCCAGAACAGGTTCATGTCGAGTTCCTCGATCAGTTCCTTGATGGGCTTGCGGATCAAGGCTTCGATCTGCGCCGTCTGCACCCGCGTGTACTTCTCGTCGCTGATGAAGAACAGCACGTCCTCGACCGGGATCATCTGGATCGTCTGGCCGACGGTGGCCTGGATCCATCTCAGATGTTGGGCCGCGCCGGGGTCGAGCCGGGTGGCGAGCTTGCTCAGGAGTTGCTGCAACGCGACCGGCGAAGGCTCATCTGCGGCGCCCGCCGAATCGCGCTGCGCGAGGCGTTTCCTGATGCGCTCGACGGTCAGTTGCAGGCGGTCGCGCTCGGCCGGTTTGAGCACGTAGTCGATCACGCCCTGCTCGAAGGCCTCGACCGCGTACTGGTCGTAGGCGGTGATGAAGACGATCTCGCAGCCGTGCCATTCGTCGTCGGTCGGCAACTGGCCGATCTGGCGCGCCGCCTCGACGCCGGTCATCCCGGGCATGCGGATGTCGAGGAAGACGAGGTCGGGGCGCAGCCGCGACGTCATCTCGACCGCCTCGACGCCGTTGCGCGCCTCGCCGACGAGTTCGAGCTCGGGCCAGACCTCGGCCAGGCGCGCGCGCAACTGCTCGCGCATCAGGCGCTCGTCGTCGGCGATCAGTGCGCGGATGCTCATCGTGGATTACCTTCGTGCTGCGCACCCCGGTATACGCCCTTGGGGCGGCACGGCGGGCTCATGCCCCCATCGTCGTGCCTGCCGCAGGTCGCCGCGAGCGGCGCCACAGCCAGAGCACGATCAGCAGCGGCAGCAGCAGCGGCGCCAGCGCGATCGCGCCCACGCCCAGCACGACGCCGACGACCAGCGCCAGCGCACCCAGCACCAGCAGCAGCGGCATCAGCACCGCGAGCAGCAGAGCCAGCGGAACGACCAGCGCCGCGATGCACAGCGCGAGCAGCACCGCCAGGCCGCCCGCCACCGCGTGCCAGCCGGCCGGATGCGCGAACTGCACCTCGTTGTCGTTGACGATCAGGTGGATGCCGTCGCCCGGCAGGTGGATCGCGAGCCCAAGCGCGAGCAAGGCAGATCCTGCAAGCAGTGCGAGCATCGACAGCGCAACAAAGAGTCTTCTCAAGCGGCGTTTCCTGGTTGAACC
>CAIKUF010000197.1 GCA_903830565.1 uncultured bacterium
GCACTCTCGATGGTGCCAACGGTCCTCGGGGCTTGGATAGGCGTCAGCACCGGCATCGTCCGTGCGATGACGCCGGGCGTGAGCATGATCGTCTTCCTCGTCGGCGCGTTCGGCCTGATGTTTGCGATCGAGAAGACCAAGAACTCGGCGGCCGGCGTGGCCGTGCTGCTCGGCTTCACCTTCTTCATGGGCCTGATGCTGTCGCGCCTGATCGGCGCGGTGCTCGGCCTTGGCAATGGCGCCCAGCTCATCATGATGGCGTTCGCCGGAACCGGCCTCATCTTCCTCGGCATGGCGACGATGTCGACCGTGATCAAGCGCGACCTGAGCAGCATGGGCAAGTGGCTGTTTATCGGTTGCATCATGCTGATCGTCGCCGGCATCGCGAACTTCTTCATCCAGTCGAGCGCGCTGATGATCACGCTGTCGGTGTTGGCGATCGGCATCTTCTCGGCCTTCATCGTGCACGACCTGAAACGCGTTCAGGATGGCGAAGAGACCAACTACATCACGGCGACGCTGGGCGTCTACCTTAGTCTGTTCAACGTCTTCCAGTCGCTGCTCGCGCTGCTGGGCATCTTCGGCGGCTCAAAAGACTGAGCCTTCGAGATGCGAAGCAGAAAACGGGGCCTACGGGTCCCGTTTTTTGTGGTCGGTGTCACCCAAGATCGAAGACCGCCAAACTCTCAACATGCGCGGTTTGGGGGAACATATTGACCGCCCCGGTCGCGGTACAGCGATAGCCGGCCTGGTGCACGAGTAGGCCGGCGTCGCGTGCCAGTGTGGCCGGGTTGCAGCTCACGTAGACGATGCGCCGCGGCGGCTGCCACCCGGGCACCGGCGTCGCGTGCAACTCGGCCAGCGCCTTGGCGAGCGCGAACGCACCTTCGCGGGGCGGGTCGATCAGCCACTTGTCCGCGGTGCCGTCGGCAGCGAGTTGCTGCGGCGTGATCTCGAACAGATCGCGGGCAACGAATCGCGTTCGCGCCGACAGCCCGGGGTGGCGCTCATCGTTCAGGGCCACATTGGCGCGTGACCTCGCGACCAGGGTCTCGCTGCCCTCGACGCCCAGCACCTCGCGGGCGCGCGTCGCAATCGCGAGCGTGAAGTTGCCCAGGCCGCAGAACCAGTCGATCACGCGCTCGTGTGGTGCCGCGCCGAGCAGGCGCAGCGCGCGGCTGACCAGCACGGCGTTGATGTTCGGGTTGACCTGCGTGAAGTCGGTCGGACGAAAAGGCATCACGAGGTCGAACTCAGGCAGCGCGTAGGCAAGCTGCGGGCCACCGGCGTCGAGCGGGACGATGGCGTCAGGCCCCTTCGCCTGCAGCCACCACTGCACGCCATGGGTCGCGGCAAAGGCACTCAGACGCGCGAGATCGGCATCGGTCAGCGGTTCGAGGTGGCGCAGCACGAGCGCCGTCACCGCGTCACCCACCGCGAGTTCGATCTGCGGCAGGCGGTCGCATTGGTCCATCGTGAGGATCAGTTCGCGCAACGGCATCAAGAGCGCGCTGACCTGCGGCGGCAGCACGGCACAGCTTGGCATGTCGGCGACGTAGCTCGACTTGCGCTCGTGAAAGCCGACCAGCACGCAGCCCTTCTTGTGCACGTGGCGTACCGACAGTCGGGCCCGGTAGCGGTAGCCGAAGGCCGGCCCTTCAATCGGCCGCAGCACCTGCTCGGGCCGCACCTTGGCCAGGTGCCACAGGTTGTCCTCGAGCACGCGCTGCTTGATCGCCACTTGCGCCGAGCGATGCAGGTGCTGCATCTTGCAGCCGCCGCAAGCGCCTGCGTGGAGGCCGAAGTGCGGGCAGGCCGGAGTCACGCGCTGCGCGCTCTCGCGCCGCATGGCCGACAGCGTCGCCTGCTCCCAGTTATTCTTGCGCCGCGTCACGTGCACTTGCACCTGCTCGCCCGGCAGTGCGCCCTCGCAGAAGACGACCTTGCCTTCGGCGTTGTGGGCCACGCCCTGGGCTTCGAGGTCCATAGATTCGACCGTCAGCCACTCGTTGATGTCCGTCATGCGGGCATTATCTGGGCCGCGCTGGCGGTTGCACGATGACGGCGCTGCTCATGCACAATCGGCGCAGAGGTCCACACCCGTCGCAGGATTCGCCATGAGTGCCATCGCCAGACTCGTCATCTTCGGTTGCGTCGCGTTCAGCGGGGTCGTTCATGCGCAGTCGTTGAACATGCTCGCGACGTCGCCGATCTCCAGGTTCAACGCCACCGACAACAAGCTCTTCCGGGCCGCCATCGACAAGGCGTTGACCGAAGACAGCGACGGCACCCCCATCGCCTGGAAGAACGAGGCGACCCCGGCAGAGGGCGCGGTGACGCCGCAAAGAAGCTTCGTCTCAAGCGGCATGAAGTGTCGCGAGCTCTTGATCGCCAACTCGTACAGGACGCTCAGGAGCGAGTCCGTTCACACCTTCTGCCAGGCCAGCAACGGCAAGTGGAAGCTTCAACAATGAGCACCATTCCGCCGAAGGTGCCGCCTGAGCCTGCCGCAGTGCCACAGCCGCCGCGCGACCTCGTGCGCACGACGCTGAGCGTGCTCTTCATCGGGCTGCTGATCGTCGGCACGCTTTGGGTCCTGCGCCCCTTCATCGCGGCAACGATCTGGGCGACGATGATCGTCGTCTCCACCTGGCCGGTGCTGCTCTGGGCCCAGGCGCGGCTGTGGGGCCATCGCGGACTCGCAGTGCTGGTGATGACGCTATTGCTGCTGCTGCTCTTCGTCGTGCCGTTGATGCTGGCCGCCGGCACGCTGATCGAGAACTCCGACGCCATCGTCGCCCAAGCCAAGACGCTGGCGAGCTTGCGCATGCCACATGCACCCGAGTGGGTCGTTGGCCTGCCCTTCGTCGGTACGAAGCTGGCACAGCTTTGGGAAGACGCGGCCGCGGCCGGCGCGACCGGCCTCATGGCCCGGTTGATGCCATATGCCGCCGACATCGCAAAGTGGTTCGTCGCCGAGGCTGGCGGCGTCGGCTACGTGTTCGTGCAGTTCCTGCTCACGGTCGTGTTGTCGGTCGTGCTCTATTCCGGTGGCGAGCATGCGGCACTGACGGTGCGTCGCTTTGCGCGACGTCTCGCGGGCGCCCAGGGCGAGGCCACCGTGATGCTCGGCGGCCAGGCAATACGCAGCGTCGCGCTCGGCGTCGGCGTCACCGCCGTCGTGCAGGCGGGGCTGGGCGGCATCGGGCTGGCGATTGCCGGCGTGCCCTTTGCCGGCCTCCTGGCCGCCATCATGCTGCTGCTGTGCATTGCCCAGATCGGCGTGGTGCCGGTGCTGATCCCGGCCATCATCTGGGTCTACTGGACCGGCGAGACCGGCTGGGGAACCTTCCTGCTCATCTGGTCCATCATCGTCGGCACGATGGACAACTTCCTGCGCCCGGCGCTCATCAAGCGCGGCGCCGACCTGCCACTGCTGCTGATCTTCGCCGGCGTCATCGGCGGGCTGTTCGCGTTCGGTCTGGTTGGCATCTTCATCGGTCCGGTCGTGCTCGCGGTGGCCTACACGCTGCTCGAATCGTGGATCGACGAGGGTTCGTCGCCCGGCGCGGTGAGCGGCGGTTCATGACCGCTGCGGTCTCGATGGTTTTGTCTTCAACAAGTCAGGACCCGATATGTCGCACACGCTGATCGTTCTGCCGGATGACACGGCCAAGCCCATCGTCGACGCCATCAACGGCGCGACCCAGGCACTCAACATCCGCATGTTCTTGTTCACCGACACCACGCTGATCGACGCCGTGATCGCTGCCCACCGGCGCGGCGTGAAGGTGCGCGTGATGCTCAACCCGGCACGCCGCAGCGGCGAGTCGGAAAACGAGGAAGCCCGCAAGCAGCTCACCGACGCTGGCGTCGAGGTGCGCGACAGCAACCCCGCGTTCGCGCTCACGCACCAGAAGTCGATGGTGGTCGACCATGCGATCGGCTTCGTCGAATCGCTGAACTGGGAACCGCGGGACCTGACGAAGACGCGCGACTACGCCGTTGTCACCACCAAGGGCCACGAGGTCGCCGAGATGGTGGCCTGCTTCGACGCCGACTGGGAGCGCAAGGAGTTCACGCCGCAGCCGCACTCGAAGCTGATCTGGTGCCCGAACAACGGCCGCCAGCGCATGGCCGAGTTCATCGATTCGACCCAGCACACGCTGTGGCTGCAGAACGAGCGCTATCAGGACCAGGTGATCATCGAGCGCCTCGTGCGCGCGGTGCGGCGCGGCGTGAAGGTGCACATCCTGGCCAAGCCGCCGCATTCGCTCAAGCCCGACAAGCTGATCGAGGGCGTCGGCGGCATGCGCATCCTGCAGGACGTGGGCGCCAAGGTGCACACGCTGAAGCACCTGAAGCTGCACGCCAAGATGCTGTGCGCCGACAGCCAGCGCGCCATCATCGGCTCGATCAACATCGCGCCCGGGAGCTTCGACGCCCGGCGTGAACTCGCGATCGAGACGAACGACGCGGCGGCCGTCAAGCGACTCGAGAAGGTGGCCCAGCACGACTGGGACCTGTCGCACCCGCTGGACCTCAGCGACGCCGCGCTGCTCGCCGATCTGAAGAAGCGCGATGGCCTGGACCCGGACAAGCTCGTGCTCTACGAGGACAGCGAACACTGGGGCTACCACCACAACGGCCACCACGGCAAGACCGGGCACGCGAGCGGCAAGCATCACGCCGACAAGCCGTGATCGCGCAATCGCCGTGCGCGCCTTAGAGGCACGGCCTGGTGCGTTGATGTCGCGCTGCAGACCGCGGTACATCGGCAGCTGACAATGGGTCTGCCACTGTTCCAGGGATTGCGGCCGCTGGGCCGCGCGCAGGTGGCCCGCGATACCGTCGCCGGCATAAGCGCCGCGTCGGCAAACATCCCGCAGGTGCTCGGCTATACCGCGATTGCCGGCATGCCGGTCGTGACGGGCCTGTACACGCTGCTGCTGCCGCTGCTTGCATTCGCGGCATTCGGCTCGTCGCGCCAACTCGTCGTTGCGGCCGACTCGGCCACGGCAGCCATCGTGTCCAGTTCCGTCTCCACGCTGGCGGCGCCTGCGAGCGAACACTACGTGGCGCTGGTCGGAATGCTGGTGCTGCTGACCGCGGCGATGCTGCTGCTGGCGCGCGTCTTCGCACTCGGGTTCCTGGCCGATTTCCTGTCACGCACCGTGCTCGTCGGGTTTCTCGTCGGCGTCGGAATCCAGGTCGGTGTGACCATGCTGGGCCCCATGGCCGGCGTGGCCTTCGGTTCGCACCGCACCCTCCTGCAAGTGTGGGAACTGGTGCGCGGCATGCAACGTGTCGGCTTGACCACGGTGGCGCTTTCGACATTCACCGTCGCCGTCATCCTGCTTGGTCACGGCAAAGTGCCAAGGCTGCCGCTTGCCTTGATCGCGGTGCTGGCATCGATCGCCGCGAGCGCCGCATTCGGCTTCGGCGCGCACGGCATTGCGGTGATCGGCCCGATACCCGGCGGCCTGCCGACCTTGCACCTGCCGCGCGTTGCGTGGCGCGAGGCGCTCGCCTTGCTGCCGGTGGCCGCATCCTGCGTGGTCATCATCATCGCGCAGAGTGCCGCCACCGCGCGCAGCTTCGCGGCGCGGCACCGCATGCGTGTCGACGAGAACGCCGACATCCTCGGCCTCGCGGCGGCCAATGCGATGGCGGCGCTGAGCGGCAGCTTCGTCGTCGATGGCAGCCCGTCGCAGACCGCACTCGTCGACAACGCCGGCGCGCGCAGCCAGTGGGCAATGCTCGTGATGGCCGGCGTGACCTTGCTCGTGCTGCTGTTCTTCAGCGGTCCGCTGCAGTACCTGCCGCACTGCGTGCTGGCCGCCATCGTGTTCACGATTGCGCTGCGCATGATCGACTTCAAGGCGCTGGCCGACATCCGCCGCGAGAGCCGGGGCGAGTACCGGCTGGCCTTGGTCACTGCGGCCGCCGTGGTGGCCGTCGGCGTCGAGCAAGGCATCCTGCTCGCGATCGTTCTCTCGCTGCTCAAGCACCTGAGGCACAGCTACCGGCCGCACAGCGCAGTGCTCGCACTCGACGCCGAGGGACATTGGGAACCCGAACCCGCGAATGCCGGTGCGCAGACGGCGCCCGGCCTGCTCGTCTATCGCTTCGGGGCCGACCTCTTCTACGCCAACGCCGACCGCTTCGTCGACGGTATACGAAGTCTGCTCGACCACGCGCCGCAACCCGTGCGCTGGCTGGTGATCGACGCGAGCGCGATCACCGCCGTCGACTATTCGGCGGCGCGCTCGCTGCGCGAGTTGCTCGACGAAATGGGCGGTCGCGGCGTCTCACTGCTGATCGCCCGCGCGAGCCCCGATCTGCGGGCCGACCTCGATCGCCACCGGATCACACCGGTCGTCGGCGCACAGCGCATCTTCGCGACACTGCACGAGGCGCTCGCCGCCGTGCACGAGGCGACGCCGGTCGCCAAGCCTGCCAGCGCCTGATCGACGTTCAGAAGTCGACGCCGACTCGCGTCTGCACGATGACCATGCTGCCGTTGGACGCACCGCCGCGCACGCTTCCCGCACCGACGTTGAGCATCCACGTCAGGTGCGGCTGCAGGTACCAGTTCAGCCCTGTCATCAGCAGCGAGAGTCGACCGCCTTGGATGTCGCCGTCGCTGAGATTGGTGTACGAATAGCGGACCACCGCTTCCAGCGCACCCCAGCCGGCGTCGCTTCCGATGCCGAAGTCGCGCAGCGGGCGAACATGTGCGAAGGCACCCGACTGCCGGTCGTAGGGTCGGCTCTCGCCGGTGAGGTACCAGCTCGCCATGGCATAAAGGCCGCCGAACTTCAGCATGCCCGCGCCGGTCTGATTCACGAACGCGCGCAAGACTTCCCCTTGAACGGAGAGCGGGCCGTCTACCCACGCGGCCTCGGCGGCTATCGTCGAGGCCTTGTCGGCCTGAATCGTCCCGGTGTCGATGACGTAGGGCGCGATGTAGCTCTCGGGGCGCGACCGCATGCGTATCTGGCCATTGCCCGAGTTCTGCAGGTTGCCGCTGAGGCCAAGGTGCAAGAGACGATTGCGCTCGGGACGATCACGATCGATATCGTCGACCGCGAGCCAGGTCAGCCGCCCGATCAGGGTCTCCAGATTCTTGACCGCGCTTCCGTATTCGCCATTTCCACCGCCGCTGCCATACGCGCCCAGAGTCCAGGTCGCCTTCTCGGCCATGAAGGGCTGGCCGACCTCCATACCGGGCGAGGTCCTCGGGGCGATGGCCTGCAGCGGCGCGGCGGGTTCCATCAACGGGATGTCCCAGCTCGAAGTGACGAGCTGAAGCCCCATCGCCGGCTGGAACTGGCCAACCCGCAAGGTGCCCGCATAGGCGATGTCGGGTACCGCAACGTAGAAGCTGCTGATGCTGAACTGGTTCGGCACGTAGCCGATGTCGACCTTGTAGCGAAACGGTATGCCGAGGATGGCGTCGCCCTTGAGCTTGATGCGTGCACGTCGCAACTGGACGCCGCTGTCGAAGCCGGTCAGGTCGCCGTTGGTGTCGAAGCCGGCGCCGTCGACCTCGAGCTTGCCGCCGAGCGTGCCGGCAAGCTTGACCTCGTCCAAGCGGATCAGCGGCAACTCGTTGGTCATTTGCGTCCGCCGCAGAAGTTCCATCTGCAGGCCGTCCCAGCCGTTCCAGGAGAAATCCCACTCGAGTGTCCGCGCCTCGCGCGGCGCGCTGGTGGGCGCAGTCGGGTCGGCGGTGGTCGTTGCGGCTGCCAGCGAACCGGGCGCTTGCGCTGGCGGGGCCTCGCTAGGCTGGGCCTGTGCGGCGACCGTGGCGAGTGTCAGCAGCGCCCCAACCCGGACGCCTCGCCCTAGCACCATGTCAGCTTGGCGGCCCGGCATTCCCGGCTTCGCGCAAACAACTTCCCGTCGACGGACCCGAGCCGTGTCGCGATCGATGTCGGCGGCGTTCTCTTACTCACGGAGCGCAGTATCGCCGCAGCAACCGCGCGGTCAAGAGTCCGATCTGCTCAACTCTGCAGGCGTGTAGGGGCGCTTAGACTTCAGGATCAGGGTCGCGCGACCGGGCGTCCATGCGGGACCCAGGGGCCGCGACCGAACGATCCGCCTGCGAGGAGCACTTATGTCCATATCCACACTTCGGGTGCGCAACCTGATCGCGATGCTTCTTGCGCTTTGCGCAGTTGGCGGCGCAGTTGCGCAGAGCGGCCTGGGAACGATCCGGCTCGACAACTGGGGCTTCTTTCAACGCAATGCCAACGGCTCGAACCAGTGGCAATACAGGCCGCGCATCTACGTGCCATTCGACCTCGGCAACCATTGGGTCGTGCAGATGCGCGCGGACGTGCCGATGATCTACACCGACGCCAAGGGCCCCGCCAACCCGGATGGCGGCTACTCGGGCGGCATCGGCAACATGCTGATCGAGCCCATCGTCGACACACCCGAAGTCGCGCCCAACCTGACGCTGCGTGCGAGCCTGCGCTTCGTGGCCCGGTCGCCCAAGGCCTCGCCCTTCGGCAACGACACCCAGTACCAGGTGGCACCAGGCATTGGCTTCACCTACAAGGCACCGGGCAGCGCCGTGACCGTGGGACCCTATGTGCGCTACTTCTGGGGCTTCAACGCGCAGTCCGAGGGGACCACGCTGGTCAGCAGCCTGAACCTGTTCCCGACCGTGACCTTCGACATCAACGACCGCTGGTCGTTCGTCGCCTACCCCGAGAACCCAATCACCTACAACAGTCACAACGGCTCGTGGTTCGTGCCCTTCGACTTCCTGGTCGTGAACAAGGTGAGCAAGACCTTCCACTTCGCGATCGGCGGCGCCTTCAAGCTGGGCAGCCCGTCGAACCCGAATTACGACTACATCATCGACGGCCGGGCGACGTTCTTCTTCTGATCCGCGCGCAGCGCTGGCTCGCTGGGTCCGCCCATCGAGCCAATCGCGATGCGGTTCGCGAGGCCGCACAAACTCATAGAATCCGCCCCAATGCCGGAGCCCGCGCAATGAAATTCACGTCCATCGTTTCCTGTACGCTCGCCGGAGCCATCGCCCTCGCGCCCATGGCCCGTGCGCAGACTGCTCCGCCCGCGCCCACGGCACAGTCCCCGAGCAGCGCGCCAGTGTTCAAGCAAGAGGAACTCGACTCGCTGCTGGCACCGATTGCCCTCTACCCTGACGCCCTGCTGTCGCAGATGTTGATGGCATCGACCTACCCGCTGGAGATCGTCGAAGCGGCACGCTGGCGCAAGGCGAACCCGTCGCTCAAGGACACCGCGCTGACCGACGCGCTGCAACAGCAGCCCTGGGACGAAAGCGTCAAGTCGCTGACCGCCTTCCCCGAAGTGTTGGACAGGATGAATCAGGATCTTTCCTGGACGCAAAAGCTCGGCGACGCCTTCCTCGGCCAGCAGGCTCAAGTGCTGGCGACGGTGCAGACGCTGCGCCAGAGGGCCCAGGCGTCCGGCAACCTCAAGAGCAACGAGCAGCAGAAGGTCGAGGCGCAGACGCAGGAAGGCAAGCAGGTCATCATCATCGAACCGGCAAACCCCCAGATCGTCTACGTGCCGACCTATCAGCCGACGGTGGTCTACGGCGCCTGGCCCTATCCCGCCTACCCGCCCTACTACCCGCCGTACTGGACGCCCGTCGGCGCGGCCTTCGTCGGCGGCTTCTTCTGGGGTGTCGGCATCGCCGCCGGCGCGGCGCTGTGGGGCGGCTGCAACTGGGGGCATGGCAGCGTCAATGTCAACGTGAACCGCTACAACAGCTTCAACCACACCAACATCAATAGCAACAACTGGAACCACAACTCGAACCATCGCGGTGCGGTGCCGTACCGTGACGCGAATTCGCGCCAGCAATACGGCAAGAACGACCGCCAGGCAGCGCAGTCGCGCGAGCAGTTCCGCGGCCGCGACGATTCGCTCGGAGGGAAAGGCCTGAACGATCGCGCCGGGCTGAGCGATACCGCCAACAAAGGCGCTGGCAAAGCGGGCGAGCGAGGCGGTGACCGCGCAGGCGCTGGCGCAGGCAAGGCAGCCGATCGCGCTGGCGATCGCCCCGGTGCGGGCGCTGGCGCTTCGACGCGCGAAGCGGGCGGGCGCGATGGGGCCGCCAACCGTGGTGGCAGTGACATGAGCAACCGCGCCTCGGCCGGCGCCGGCAGCCGCGACCTTGGCGGGTCGGCCAGCAATCGGGCCAGCGCCGATCGAAGTGGCGCCTTCTCCGGCGGCAATGGCGGACAGACGCGCGCCGCCGCCGATCGCGGGCATTCGAGCGTGGGCGGCTCCAGCGCGCGCAGCAGCGCACCGCGTGGCGGCGCAAGCAGCGGTGGCGCAGCGCGAAGCGGTGGTGGCGGTGCTCGAGGGGGCGGTGGCGGACGGCGCTGAGTGCCGCATTGTGGCTGCCCGCATCACACCAACCCCATAGGAACCAATATGACGATTCACCAAGCAACTCCCGCATGGCCAGGCCGACTTGCCGGCGCGCTGGTGGCGTTCGCCGCGACTGCGCTGGTCACGGCGATACCGCTGCCCGCGGCCGCGCAGACGTCTGCCGCCAAGCCGGCTTCGGCCGCGAGCAAGACTGCCGTTGCCAAGCAGCCGCAGTTCGAGTCTCCACAGGCGGCCATCGATGCTCTCGTCGCAGCGCTGCGCGCCAATGACGCGAAGCAGCTCGCCCGCCTGCTCGGCCCGGGGCACCAGCGTATCGTCGACTCGGGCGACAGCGCAGCCGACCGCGAGGCATGGGCACGCTTCGTCGCCGATTACGACGCGAAGCACGCGTTGCAATTGACGGGCGAGGCCAAGGCGACGCTCGTGACCGGCGCGAACGACTGGCCGATGCCGATTCCTGTCGTCAAGACCGCCGGCGGCTGGGTCTTCGATGCGTCGGCTGGCGAAGAGGAAATCATCGCCCGCCGCATCGGGCGCAATGAACTCGACACGATCCAGGTCTGCCTGGCTTTCGCCGACATGCAGCGGGAGTACGCCGAGGTGGATCGCGACGGGGACGGGCGACTCACCTACGCCGGGCGCTTCATCTCGACCCCGGGCAAGCACGACGGCCTGTATTGGCCGACCAAGGAAGGCGAGCTGCCCAGCCCGGCCGGGCCGCGCCTGGCCGGCGCCGACCCAAAGGCGAAGATCAAGGGCGGGCCGACGCCCTATCACGGCTACTACTACCGTATCCTCACGGCGCAGGGCAAGCATGCGCCGGGCGGCGCGAAGAGCTATCTCGCCGGCGGCAAGCTGATCGGCGGCATCGCGCTGATCGCGGTCCCGGCGAGCTACCTCGCGTCGGGTGTGAAGACCTTCACGTGCAACCTCGATGGCGTTGTCTACGAGAAGGATCTCGGCCCCTCGACAAGCTCGCTCGCCGCGAAGATTACCGCCTACGACCCCGACCCGAGCTGGGCGAAGGCGAACTAGGGCATGTTCACTCTGGGCAGATTCATGCAAAGCACCTCACCGAGCACTCGCCGCGCCTGGCTCCTGAGCCTGGCTGCGACAGTGGCCGTCGCCGCCGGCTGCACCACACCAACGACCGTGGTGCCGCCCAAGGGCATGGCGATATCGACCACGCCGCTGGTCGGCAAGTTCGTCTGGCGCGATCTGCTGACCGACAACCCGGCCGCAGTGAAGCCCTTCTATGCAGGCCTCTTCGGCTGGCAGTACGAAGAGCGCACGGCGATGGGCCGGCCCTACACGATCATCAAGTCCGGCGGGCAGTACATCGGCGGCATTGCACAGGCTGAGCGCCAGGTTCCGCAGCAGCCGAACTCGCAGTGGCTGAACTACCTCTCGGTGCCCGATGTCGATCAGGCTGCCGAGCGCACGCGCGTTGCCGGGGGGAGCGTGGTGCTGGCGCCCTTCGACCTGCCCAAGATCGGCCGCGCCGCGATCGTGATCGACCCGCAGGGCGCCCCGCTCGGCTTGATGCGCGCATCCTTCGGCGACCCGGCCGATTCGCCAGAGCCGGTGATGCACCGCTTCCTCTGGACCGAACAACTGGCCCGCGACCCGGCGGCGGCGGCGAAGTTCTACGCCAGCCTGGTCAGCTACGAGGTGCTCGTCCACGACGAGGGCGACAAGGTGTTTCGCGTGCTCAAGCTCGGCCGTGAACGCGCCGGCATCATGGCCATGCCCTTTGGCAACATGCAGCCGCTGTGGCTGGTTTCGGTGATGGTGGCCGACCCGGCGGCAAGTGCGCAGCGTGCCAAGGAACTTGGTGGTCGCGTCTTGCTGACACCGCGCATGGACGTGCGCAGCGGCTCGGTCGCGCTGATCGTCGACCCGAACGGTGCCGTGCTGGCGTTGCAGAAGTGGACGCCACGATGACTCACATCCTGGAGACCGTTATGTCCTCCATCCGAATCCTGCGTCATTGCCTGTTCCTCATCGTCACGGTGTCGAGCATGGCCTTCCTTGCCGGCTGCGACGACAACATCGAAGCCGGCGGGGTCGGCGCGTCGGTCGGCCTGCCGACGGCATTCACGAACAGCGCGACGGACACGGCCGACATCGGCGTCGGCAACGTTCACTGGGTCGGTAACCCGCGCTGGTAGGCCGCTCGCAGCTCGCTGAACGCGGGCTGCGCCTTCAACTGGTACCACGCCCTTCGCTGGAGGACTCGATGGCCCCATCTCGGGTGAATCCCCGTCCCCGTCGCGCCGCCAAGGCCGCGCCGCCGACCAACGAGGCCAAGAGCACGCTGCATAGGCATGTCGTCGACGCGGCCTACATGAAGCAACCCGCGCACCTGCGCACGCGGCAGGCGCGCGTGGACGCCGGCAAGGCCTTGCGCGTGACGTGCCCGCGCGAGAGCCAGGCCGGCTTCAAGCCCGCGCCTGACCGTCCGGACCCGATCGATCTTCTGATCGCATCCAGCGAAGGACGCATCGAACACCTGATCCCGATCCGTTACGGGCGCATGCTGGCGTCGCCGTTCGCGTTCTTTCGTGGCGCGGCGGCGATCATGGCTTGCGACCTGTCCGACACGCCAGCCACGGGCCTGGGCGTTCAGGCCTGCGGCGACGCCCACCTGGCCAACTTCGGCGCCTTCGCAACGCCCGAGCGACGCATCGTGTTCGACATCAACGACTTCGACGAGACCTTCCCGGCACCGTGGGAGTGGGACCTCAAGCGCCTCGCGGCCAGCTTCGTCATCGCCAGCCGCAACAATCAGCACAAGCCGGCCGATTGCCGCGCGGCCGCGGCCGCGGTGGTGACCTCCTACGCAGACAAGTTGCGCGAGCTGGCGGCCATGCCGACGCTAGACGCGTGGTATTCCTACCTCGACTACGAACAACTGGTCGAAACGACCGCCGACCTCGAGCTCAAGCGCCGGCGCAAGAAGGTTCTCGACAAGGCGCTGCAACGCAACTCTGCGGCCGAATTCACGAACCTCGGGCACATCGATGGCGGCCAGCCTCGCATCAAGGATGCACCGCCGCTGATCTACCACGCCAACGACCTGCAGGACCCGCAGTTCGAGGCCCAGCTGCGCGAGAACATCATCCGCTATCGCGACTCGCTGCCGGTCGAGCGACGCGTGCTACTCGACCGCTACGAGGTGGCCGACGTCGCTATTAAGGTCGTCGGCGTCGGCAGCGTGGGCACGATGTGCGGCATCGTGCTGATGTTCGCAGCCGAGCATGACCCGCTGTTCCTGCAGGTCAAGGAAGCCCGCGATTCCGTGCTCGCACCCTACGTCGACTATCCGGCGTTCGCGTCGAACAGCGAGCGCGTCGTGCTCGGGCAGCGCCTGATGCAGGCAGCGTCCGATGTCTTCCTCGGGCACCTCGTCAGCGTGGTGGGCAAACATCTTTATGTGCGCCAGTTGCGCGACGTGAAGGTCAAGCCGCTGATCGAGATCTTCACGCCGCAGAACATGCTCGACTTCGCGCGCAACACGGCGTGGGCACTGGCACGCGCCCATGCGCGCTCGGGCGACGCGGCCGTGATCTCGGGCTACATCGGCAAGGGCACTGCGTTCGCCGATGCGATCGCAGAATTCGCGCTCGACTACGCCGATCAGAACGAGCGCGACCACGCTGCGATGGTGGCCGCCGTTCGAGCCGGACGGATCGACGTCGAGACCGAATGAGCAAGCCGCTGCCCGACGCGCGCCAGCCCGCTCAGGGCGCGCCGATCAGCAGGTAGGCGTTCGAATAGCCGCTGGTCGTCGAGTAGGCGTAGCCGACAAAAACCGGGCCGATCGGCGTCTCGCCGCCAAGGTAGACACCGATCGAGTTCTGCCACGGCTTGAGCTGCGTCTCGGTGTAGCGCTTGCCCATGCGACTGCCTTCCAGCGCCAGCCCAACGCGCATGTCACCGCGCAAGCCCATCGGCAGGGTACCGATGATGCGCTCGACGCGCAGGCCGGCATAGCTGGCACTGTCGGCGACCAATTGGCCACGCGCGAAGGCTGTCATGTTCAGGAAGCCGCCAAGCAGGGCCGAGTCGTACCAAGGCAACTCGCCGACCGGCGAACCGACGTACGACGCGCGCCCTTGGATCACGAACTCGCCAACCGGATAGGCGCCCTGCACTTGCGCATGCAGCTTGCTGAAACCCTGCCCCGCCGAATCGAAGTACTGCGCCGAAGCCGCCCAGCCGCTGCGCGGTACGAAGATGCGGTCGAGCCGGTCGAGGTCCACGCTCGCGAACCAGCCACCGTAGTCCACCGTCTCCGAGGGAATCACTGGCGGGCCGATGGCCCGCGCGGTCTTCCTGCGCGTCTCTTGCCAGCCGACCTTCGCCTGGCCGAACGTGCCGATGCGAACCCCGATCGGCAATTGGGCCGTGTAGTCGTAGATGTCGAATTCGGCGAGACGCTTGTCGTCCTGGAACAAGTCGAAGTTCTGGCGCTGGAAGGAGGCCGACGGACCGACGAAGTAGGTCTGCGTCGCCTCCAGCGGCTGGTAGTAGTTGAATGCCAGGCGCGACGTGTTGCCGATCTCGCCCATGACGAGCAACTCGGCTCCTAGCGCGTCGACCCAGGTCCGGTGGTAGGCGGCGCGCAGCGAATACGTCGAGCCGGAACCGAAGTTGGTCTCCAGCGCAAAGCCGAATCGCAGGTAGTTCGGCCCCCAGGCCTTCTCGACCGGCGTCACGCGCAGGATGTTGCGGTCGCGCTCGCGAATCAGCGTGTAGTCCACGTGCTCGTAGAAGCCGTCGCCGTAGACGCGCAGCAGGTCGTCGTTCAAGGCCGGCGTGTCCAGGGGCTCGCCGACCTTCTGTCCGATGTGGCGCTGCACTGCAGCCGGCGCCACGCGTTCCATGCCGGCGATCGCGATCTCGTCGACACGCACCGGGGGCAGATCGGGAGAGTCGATGCGGCGCCACCAGCGCGCGTACTGCGCTTCGCTCACCGACAGGCGCTGCAATTGATCGGACACCGCCAACGCGGCGGTCTTGCCGCGGTCCGCTGTCTCGGAGGCGCGCTTGAAATCGCTGGACGAGACACCTTCCAGGTCGGGCTTGATGTAGATGTCGGTCGGCTTGAGCGTGGCCAGCGCCTGCGTCACGTTCTGCTCGGTAAGCAGGTTGACCATCTGCACGGTGACGGTCAGCAGCGAACGCACCTCGTCGGCCTTCAGCATCGGCGAACCGACATTGACGACGATCACAACATCGGCACTGCAACGCTCGCGCGCCTCGCGGATGGGAACGTTGTCCACCAGGCCACCATCGACCAGCTGGTGTCCGTCGCGCTGCACGGGTGCCATCAACCCGGGCACCGACATGCTCGCGCGCATGGCCTGCGTCAGGCTGCCTTCGCGCATCACGACTCGCTCGCCCGTGCCGATGTCCGTCGCGACGACGGACAGCGGCAACGGAAGATCCTCGATCAGGCGTTCGCCGCGATCGGCGTGCACGAGCTGGTTGAAGAAGGCCTTGATCTTCTGCCCCGTGACGACGCCCGGAGCGTACTGCAGGCCCTTGTCCGTGACACCGATCTCGGAGCCCGGCCAGAAGGCCTGCGAGAGCCGCTTGTTGCGGTAGCTCATGTCGTAGAACTCGGGGTTGTCCTTGAACATGTCGTCCCAGTCGGCCTTGGCCAGCGCCTCGCGCATCTCGGCCGATGTCAACCCGGCAGCGTAGGCGCCGGCCACCAGTGCACCCATGCTTGTTCCGGCGACGCAATCGACCGGAACGTGCATGCGCTCGAGCACCTCGAGCACGCCGACGTGCGCGGCGCCACGGGCGCCTCCCCCGCCCAGCACGAGACCGACGCGCGGGCGCGGGGGCGCCTCTTGCACCGCCTGCGCCGCGGCCCCGAGTGCCCAGCCGAGCGCAACCAAGCCGACTGCCAGCGAGCGCAACACGCTTCGAGCCACAGCCTGAGTGGAGCCGGTCGCGATCCGCGCAACGATGGGTCGTGCGGCGCTGCTGGGGCATGACTGCGGCATGCCTCTAACGTGGCGGGAGCAGCTTGACTGGATCGACCGGCTTGCCGAGTCGGCGGATCTCGAAGTGCAGTTGCACGCTCTCGGCGTCGGTCGATCCCATCTCGGCGATCTTCTGTCCGCGGCGAACCGCCTGGTCCTCCTTGACCAGCAAGGTCTGGTTGTGCGCGTAGGCCGTGAGGTAGGTGTTGTTGTGCTTCACGATCAGCAGATTGCCGTAGCCGCGCAAGCCCGAGCCGGCGTAGACGACACGCCCATCGGCGGCTGCGAGCACCGGGTCGCCCGCCTTGCCGGCGATCGCGATGCCTTTGCTGCGCACGTCGTCGAACTGCACGACGGCGGCGCCGCTGGCCGGCCAGATCCAGTTCACATCGTCGTCGCCTTCGCGCGCGACAGGTGTCGACGCGGTGGGCGACGCGCTCGCTGCCGGCGCGGCGCTGGCCGCTGCGGCGCTCGATGCCGCAGACGCCGCGGCGGTGGGCGTGGAACTCAGCGGCTTCGTCTCCACGCGCGCGCTCGTCACCGGCCGCGTGACCACGGCGGCGTCGGCGCCCGGTCGAACCACGCGCAAGACCTGCCCGACCTCGATTACGTTGGGGTTGTCAAGCTTGTTCCACTTCGCCACATCACGCCAGTCCTGACCGTGTTCGAATGCGATCCGAGCCAGCGTGTCGCCCGGCTTGACGGTGTAGTAACCAGGCTTGCCCACGTTTTCCGCGCCCGGCATCGCTGCCGCGGCACTCGCCGTCGACGCGGCGGCGGCGGCGGCCGGTGGCGTGGCCGCCATCCGATCTTCAACCGGCGCCCGGGTGCGGTTCGACGCGCACCCTGCGAGCGCAAGGACGCCTGCCGCCGCGAGCACGATAGCTCCGAGCCGCGCCGTCCTGCCAAGTACTCTGTCGATGCTGCCTGTCATCAATCCAGCCCTGCCTTGAGTGGGACAAAGTGCACCGCGTCGTGAACGCTGCGCAGGTAGCCATTGTCGGTGCGATCGATGACCACCAGCGCTTGCCGCGTTCCCTGGATGCGCACCGGCGCAACGAGCCTTCCGCCGATGCCGAGCTGGTCAAGCCAGGCCTGCGGCACGGCATCGCCTCCAGCCGCGGCGATAACGCTGTCGTACGGCGCGCCACCAGCATGGCCGAGCATGCCGTCACCGTACAGCAAGCGCACCCGCGTCTCGCGCAGTAGCGCCAGATGCGCGCGCGCCTTGTCGTGCAGGGGCCGCACGCGCTCGATGGAGACCACCTCACGCGCCAGTCGAGCCAGGATCGCCGCCTGGTAGCCGCAGCCGCTGCCGATCTCGAGCACGCGCCCGAGCGAGCCGGCGTCTCGCGCCGCCCGTCCCTGAGTCAGCAACTCGATCATCCGCGCGACGACCGACGGCTTGGATATCGTCTGCCCATGGCCGATCGGCAGGCTCGTGTCTTCATAAGCCTGGTTCACGAGCGCGCCGTCGACGAACAGGTGGCGCGGCACCGCGGCCAGGGCCTCGAGTACGGTCTCGTTGCTCAGCCCGGCCGCATGAAGCCGCCTCACCATTCGATGGCGCACCTCGGCCGAATCCAGGCCCAGACCTGAGGGCACGACGCTGCGCGCGGCATCGACGGCCGCCTGCTGCAGTGGTGCCTGCGGGCGCAGCACAGTGCGCGAGGAGCCTGCAGCATCCCTGCCACCATCGCCCAGACGGTCAAGGCGCATCGGGAACTTCGGCGCCGACCTTCGCGTCGCCGTCACCGCGCGCCCTCTTTCGCGCCCGACAGCGCGCGCCGCCAGGCACCGAGCCCGGCGTGGTCCGTCAGGTCCACCTGCAACGGCGTGACCGATACGTACCCCAGGGCGGTCGCATGAAAGTCGGTGCCGGCGCCGGCCTCGCGCGCGTCGCCGGCCGGGCCGATCCAGTAGATGTCATCGCCGCGCGGGCTGGTCTGGCGGATCACGGGCTCGCTGGCATGGCGGCGGCCAAGCCGAGTCACTTCGACCCCCGCTCCGTCCACGTCGGGTCGATTCGGAATGTTCACGTTGAGCAGCCACGGCACGCTGGCCGGTGGCTCGCGCAGCACCTGTTCGACGAGTGCACGCGCGACGCGTGCCGCAGCGTCAAGGTGCGCCCAGCCCTTGTCGACGAGCGAGAAGGCGATCGCCGGAATGCCGAACAGGAAGCCCTCCATCGCCGCGGCGACGGTGCCCGAGTAGAGCGTGTCGTCGCCCATGTTGGCGCCGTTGTTGATGCCCGAGAGCACGAGGTCGGGCCGCCTGGGCAACATGCCGGTCAGCGCCACGTGCACGCAGTCCGAAGGCGTGCCGTTGATGTAGCGGTAGCCGTTGAACGCGGTGAAGACCGACAGCGGACGGCTCAGCGTGAGTGAGTTGGAGGTACCGCTCGCGTTCTGCTCTGGGGCGACGACGTCGATCTCGCCGAGCCCGCTGCAGGCCTGCACCAGCGCATCCAGCCCGGGTGCGAGATAACCGTCGTCGTTCGCGATCAGAATGCGCATATAGAGATTGTAGGCAGTCGAAACAACGCGGTACGACCCCGTGGAGAGTCGGTTAGCATGCGCCGGCTCGGCAGCAACCGACAGGCAGCGCAAACCAGCAGGGGGAAGGCATGACAGCGCAGGGTGTGGCCGACGACAGCGGCGGACGAGCACACTGACCAGCGGTCGCACGGACTCGGCCTGAGCGGCGTGCGCAAGCGCGTCAAGAAGCTCGGCATCAGCGTGGTCTGGAGCGAGTCTGAACCGAGGGGATCGACTGCCGGGCTCACGTGCCTCTAGGGTCGGCCAGCGACTGACGCATCCGCTGCAGAAGCAAAAAAACCGGGGGCAGGCCCGGTTTTGATCGACGCGATCAGTGGCGTTCGCTGGGGTGGCTGATGGGACTCGAACCCACGACAACAGGAATCACAATCCTGGACTCTACCAACTGAGCTACAGCCACCGCAGAGCGCTGGAGTATACGCGCCCACCCGCTGCGGGGCCGCCGCGAGCCTTGTCCAACGTGGTATGAGCCTGAACGAGGGGCGTGTTTCCAACGAGGAATGAGCCTGAGCGAGGCGGCGTGAGGCCCAATGGGGGGCGAGTTGATCA
>CAIKUF010000198.1 GCA_903830565.1 uncultured bacterium
CGGTTTGGCCCGGGTCCGCGGTCTGGCCCGAGATGACGTTGATGCCGTCGACCGACAGCACTGCGAGCACTCGCGCGCCGGTCCTGTTCGAGAGCCGTATCGCGTAGCGTGCGCCGGGGCTGCCGGCCACGTAGGAGCGGCCGTCCTTGGTGTAGACCTGCAGCACGCGGCCGCTGTCGCGGTCGACGACCGAGACGTCGACCGGCGACCCGCGCGGCGAGGCGGCGCTTGCGCATGCGGTGAGCAGCGCGAGCATGGAGGCCGACAGCAGCGGGGCAGCGTGGCGGCGGGCGAAGCGTTGGAAGCGGCGGGTAGCAAGCATGGCACTCTCCTGGTGTTCGATGCTTATACGCAGCAGCAAGCGCAACGGGGTTAACCGGGCTGCAAGGAACCTGCGGCGAGCGCGCTGCCGGCACATCGCTGCATGTCAGGTGAAGAAGCGTCTTAGACCAGCCCGTCAAACGGCAGCACGTCGACCGTCTCGCCGGCGGCGACGTTGCCTTGTTCGTGGTCCAGCACGACGAGGCCGTTGGCCACGCTCATACTGCGCAGAATGCCCGAGCCCTGCGCGCCGGTGATCGCGACCTGCCATTGCCCGTCCTCGCCGCGACGGACGATGCCGCGCTGGTATTCGGTGCGGCCCGGCTTCTTGCGTATCGGCGCGCTGCTCGCCGCGCGCAGCATCGGCAAGGGCAGGGCGGCGGTGCCGCTCATCGCGCGCAGCGCGTCGCGAACGAAGGCGTAGAAGGTCACCATCACCGCGACCGGGTTGCCGGGCAGGCCGAACAGGATCGCGCTGTGGCCATTGCTTTCGATGCGGCCGATGGCCATCGGCCGCCCGGGTCGCATCGCGATGCGCCAGAACAGCACCTCGCCGAGCTCGGCCATGATGCGCTTGGTGTAGTCGGCTTCGCCGACGCTAACGCCGCCCGAGGTGATCACCGCGTCGGCCACTTCGGCGGCCTGGCGAAACGCCGCTTCGAGCGCGGCCGGGTCGTCGCGGACGACGCCCATGTCGAGCAGCTCGACGCCCAGGCGCTGCAGCATGCCCCACAGCGTGTAGCGGTTGCTGTCGTAGACGCAGCCGGCGGGCAGCGCCTCGCCGATCGAGCGCAACTCGTCGCCGGTCGAGAAGAAGGCAACACGCAGGCGCCGCCGCACGGGCACCTCGGGCACGCCGAGCGAGGCGATGAGGCCCAGATCGGCGGGGCTGATCACGCGCCCGGCGGCAAGCGCCGCACTGCCGGCGGCGAGGTCTTCGCCGGCCAGGCGGCGGTTGTCGCCGGTGCGCACGACGCCCGCCGGAACGAGCACCGCATCGCCGTCGACGGTGACGAACTCCTGCGGCACAACGGTGTCCAGGCCCGCAGGCATCAAGGCGCCGGTCGTGATGCGCAGGCACTCGCCCGGCGCGACGGCGCCCGCGAACGGCTGGCCGGCGAGACCGGTGCCGGCGCGCGTAAAGCGCGTCGTGGCGTCGGCGGCGAGCTCGCTGCCGCGCAGCGCGTAGCCGTCCATCGCCGAGTTGTCGTGCGCCGGAACGTCGAAGGGCGAGACGATGCCCTGCGCCAGCACGCGGCCGAGCGACGCGCGCAGGGCCAGCATCTCGACGCCTTCAACGCGCGGCACCAGGCGGGCGATGAACTCCTGTGCCTGCGCGACCGGCAGCGCGTTCGCGTCGTAGCCGGCAACCTGGGCGGCGATTTCTTGCAGGCTCAACATGGACGTTAGGCTTTCGAATCGAGGTTGAGCACCAGCATATCCTTCGGGTGGTAGTGACCGCCCATGCGCAGCGCCCGCTCCAGCCTGCCATAGCGCACGAAGCCGGCACGCTCGTAAAGGCGGATCGCGGCCGCGTTCGCGCTCGTGACCGAGAGGCGGATCATCTCGATCCCGGGCCGGTGAACGCAGACGTCGACGCAGGTCGCGAGCAGCGCGCCGCCGATGCCGCGTCGGCGTGCCTCGGGGTGCACCATCATCCCGACCACATGAGCGACGTGGCGCACCTTGGCCCGCGCATCGCGCTCGCAGGTGATGGCGCCGCACAGGCGCTCACCCTGCCAGGCGGTGAGCGTGAACGGCCAGCCGCCGTCGGCGGCGCCGGCAACGCGCGCCAGATAGGTCTCGGGCGGGCGGCGCAGTTCGGTTTCGGCGTCCGACGTGAACGCCTCGGGGTGGGTGGCCAGCAGCAGGTCGCGCAAGGCCTTGTAGGCAGCCAGGTCGGGCGGGCCCATCAGGCGGATGTGGATGCCCGCCGGCGCCACGGGCCGTGCCGAGACCGCGGCGTGGGGCAGCGGGTGCGTCAGGTCACCGGGCATCACGCAGCGTCATGCCTTGCAGTTGTTGCAGCTCGGCGATCGTGTTCGCGTTGAAGAACGCGCCCGGGTCGTCGAAGGCCACGTCGACGCAGGCGTGCTGCGCCGTCCAGAGGTCGATCTTGCGTCCGCCGTCGTGCGTGAAGCGGTCCAGGCTTTCGAGCAGCATGGACTTCATCAGGCAGAACACCGGCTGCACCTGCGCCGTGCCG
Source organism: uncultured bacterium (assembly GCA_903830565.1). Classification (GTDB taxonomy): domain Bacteria; phylum Pseudomonadota; class Gammaproteobacteria; order Burkholderiales; family Burkholderiaceae_C; genus CAIKUF01. Next base: position 2,528 of record CAIKUF010000198.1, read on the forward strand.
TTGCCCCGCGTGCACGCCATCGCAATCTCGGCGTCCGCGGCTTCCAGCGCCGCGGCAAGGCGGGCGACGAGGTCGGTCGGAAACAGCGGCGAATCGCAGGGCACGGTGGCCAAATACGTCGTCTCGCAATGCTCGAGCCCGCACAGGAACCCGGCCAAGGGGCCGGCGAAGTCGCTGCGGGCATCCGGCCACACCGGCACGCCCATCGATTCGTAAGCGGCCAGGTTGCGGTTGGCGTTGATCATCACGTGGCCCACCTGCGGCGAAAGGCGCAGCAGGGCGTGCAGCGCGAGCGGCGTGCCCTGGTAACTCTGCAAGCCCTTGTCCGAGCCGCCCATGCGGCTGCCGCGTCCTCCGGCGAGGACGAGCCCGGTGATGTCGTCAGGCGCGATCACGCGGCGAGTCCACGGGGAAGGAGTCGGCCACGTAGTGCGGGCCCTTCATGACCGCCGTCACCCAGCAGCCCACCGCGACCGTCAGCACCAGCGTCGATGCGGTGACGATGGTTCCGGCGACGATGAAGTCGACCATCGTCTCGCTGCGCATGGGGTTGAGAGGCATCTCCATGCTCTGCCAGCGCTTGACGGCTTCGCCGGCGATCCAGGGCAGCACGAGGCTGCCCGCCGTGGCCCAGAGCAGGCGGTTGCGGACGGCGGGCGAGAAGATCTGCATCGATGCCCTCGTGCTAACCGCCGATGTAGTGCATCTCGACGCGGCGCCGGCCGGTGTCGGCCGCCTCGGTGCCCGGTCCGGCGGCGCCGCGCAACTCGGAGTAGCGGTCGGCGCGCTGCTGCCAGATCGGCGCGATCGCGGCCGCGATCTGCGGGTCGCTGTAGCCGCCGCGCAGCAGCGCGCGCAGGTCGTGGCCGTGGCTCGCGAACAGGCACAGGAAGAGCTTGCCCTCGGTCGACAGCCGGGCCCGGTTGCAGTCGCGGCAGAAGGCCTGGGTCACGCTCGAGATGACGCCGATCTCGCCTTGGCCGTCGACATAACGCCAGCGTTCAGCGGTCTCGCCGACGGCCTGCGCGTCGATGGCCTCGACGGGGTGCGCGGCAGCGATGCGCTCGATCACCTGCGCCGACGGCAGCACCTCGTCCATGCGCCAGCCGTTGCTGGCGCCGACGTCCATGTACTCGATGAAGCGCAGCACGATGCCGCTGCCGCGAAAGTGGCGCGCCATGGGGACGATCTCGTCGTCGTTGGTGCCGCGCTTGACGACCATGTTGACCTTCACCGGCGCGAAGCCAACGCGCTGCGCTTCTTCGATGCTGCGCAGCACGTCGGCAACCGGGAAGTCGGCATCGTTCATGCGACGGAAGATGGCGTCGTCGAGCGCGTCCAGGCTGACCGTGACGCGGGTGAGGCCGGCGTCCTTCAGCGCGCGTGCCTTGCGGGCGAGCAGCGAGCCATTGGTCGTCAGTGTGAGGTCCAGCGGCGCGCCGTCTGGCGTGCGCAGCGCGGCCAGCATCTCGATCAGGCGCTCGACGTCCTTGCGCAGCAGCGGCTCGCCGCCGGTGAGCCGGATCTTGCGCACGCCGTGGGCGACGAAAAGCCGCGCCGTGCGCGTGATCTCCTCGAAGCTCAGCAGCGAGCTGTGCGGAAGGAAGGCGTAGTCCTTGTCGAACACCTCGCGCGGCATGCAGTAGCCGCAGCGGAAGTTGCAGCGGTCGGTGACCGAGATGCGCAGGTCGCGCAGCGGCCGGCCGAGACGGTCGGACAGCAGCCCGCTCGGCGCGGCCGCGAGCGACGGCACGCGCGGCACCGAAGCGGCGTAGCGGTGGTCGGCGAGCGGGATCACGCGGTCGGTCATGGCGGCATTGTCCATCGGTTTGTCGAACCCGCCCGGCGCTGCGGGTAAGCTTCGAGGCATGGCGCCTATGCGGGCCTGGTGGCCTATGACAGTGAAATGGGAGTGGAAGAACGTGCGAGACGGGGTGCGATGCAAGGCGCGAAGCGCAGCGATGCCCGTAGGCATCGCGAGCATTCGCAACGCCGCAGCGTGCACCGTATCGCGCGGACGGCCACTTCCGATTTCACTGTTATAGGCCACTAGAGCATCATCGAGCCGCCTCCACCATGAGCAACAGAAGCCTTCGAGCCGATCGGTCGTCAAGGTCAGTGGGGCGTGCGTCGGCATGCGGCCTGGCGCGCTTCGCGGCCGCCGCGGGGGTGATCCTGATGAGCGCCCTTCTTGGCGCCTGCACGCCGAAGGCGCCCGAAGGCTGGTCGGGTTATGCCGAGGGCGAGTACGTCTACGTCGCCAGCGCGCTCCCGGGGACGCTCACTCACCTGAACGTGCAGCGCGGGCAGAGGGTCGAAGCCGGCGTGCCGCTGTTCACGCTCGAAGCAACGAGCGAGCAGGCTGCGAAGGCCGAGGCCGTGGCGCGCGTCGACAGCGCGCGTGCTCAGGCGGCCAACACGGGCAAGGGCCGGCGCAGCGACGAAGTCGCGGTCGTGCAAGCGCAGCTCGCGCAGGCGAAGACGCAGGCCCAGCTCGCGGCGAGCGAACTCGTGCGCCAGCAGGGGCTGGTCGCGCAGGGCTTCGTCTCGGCGTCGCGTCTGGACGAAGCGCGCACCGCAGCGGCGCAGGCCGAGGCTCGCGTCGGCGAGCTGACGGCGGCGCTGCGCGTGGCCAAGCTGCCCGCGCGCAGCGACGAGCAGGCCGCTGCTGCGGCGCAGGTGCAGGCCGCCGAGCAGGCGCTGGCGCAGAGCGCGTGGCGCGAAGATCAGAAGCTGCGCCGCGCGCCGGTCGGCGCCAAGGTGGCCGAGACCTACTTTCGCGAAGGCGAGTGGGTGAACGCCGGCCAGCCGGTCGTCTCGCTGCTGCCGGACGGCGCGGTGAAGGCGCGCTTCTTCGTTCCGCAGGCCGAGATCGCGACGCTTGCGCCCGGCCAGAACGTGCAGGTGCGCTGCGACGGCTGCGGCGCAGCGATTGCGGCGCGCATCAGCTTCATCGCCACCCAGGCCGAATACACGCCGCCGGTGATCTACTCGAACTCGCAGCGCGCCAAGCTCGTCTTCATGGCCGAGGCCGAGCCTTCGCCGGCCGACGCCGCGCGCCTGCGGCCCGGCCAACCGCTGGATGTGCAGCGCGCTGCTGGAACCGCGCCTTGAACTCCGACGCGCTGGCGATCGACGTCAGCGGCCTGACCAAGCGCTATGGCGGCAAGGCGGTCGTCAACGGCGTGAATCTGCAGGTCGCGCGCGGGCGCATCTGCGGCTTTCTCGGCCCCAACGGCAGCGGCAAGACGACGACCATCCGCATGCTGTGCGGGCTGCTCACGCCCGACGCTGGGCAGGGCGCGTGCCTGGGCCTCGACATCATCCGCCAAGCCGACGAAATCAAGCGCCAGGCCGGCTACATGACGCAGCGCTTCGGCCTTTACGAAGACCTGTCGATACGCGAGAACCTCGACTTCATCGCCCGCCTGTTTGAGGTGCCGCAGCGCAAGCGCGTCGTCGACGAGACCTTGCAGCACATGGGCCTGACGCAGCGCCAGCAGCAGCTTGCCGGTGCGCTGTCCGGCGGCTGGAAGCAGCGCCTCGCACTCGCCGCCTGCCTGCTGCACGATCCCGGGTTGTTGCTGCTGGACGAACCGACGGCCGGGGTCGACCCGAAGGCGCGGCGCGAGTTCTGGGACCAGATCCACCGCCTCGCCGCCAAGGGCGTGACGGTGCTCGTTTCGACGCACTACATGGACGAGGCCGAGCGCTGCCACGAGCTCGTCTACATCACCGACGGCGACGTGCTGGCGCGCGGAACGCAGCAACAGATCATCGACGGCTCGGGCCTCGCGGTGTGGACCGTCGAAGGCGGCGAGCTCGCGGCGCTGGGCGATGAACTGAGGGCGCTGCCCGGTGCGCAGAGCGTCGCCGCGTTCGGCAATGCGTTGCACGTGGCCGGGCGCGACGCGCCGCTGCTCGAAGCCTCGCTCGCACCGTACCGCGAACGCGGCGCGCAGCGCTGGCTGCGCGCCGAGCCGAACCTGGAGGACGTGTTCATCAATCTGCAATCGCGCTCGCACGCTGAGGGGAGCGCGGCATGAAGCGCTTCTCGCTCGCGCGCCTGCTGGCGATCTTCATCAAGGAGTTCCAGCAGATGATGCGTGATCGCCTGACCTTCGCGATAACGATCGGCGTTCCGGTGCTGCAGCTCGTGCTGTTCGGCTACGCGATCAACACCGACCCGAAGGACCTCGCGACGGCGGTGGTGAGCGAAGACAACGGCCCTCTGGCGCGCAGCTTCGTCGTCGCGCTGCAGAACACCGGCTACTTTCGCGTCACCCACCCCGGAGTGAGCGGTGCCGTGGCCGACGAGTTGATGGAAGAAGGCACGGTGCAGTTCATCGTCACCGTGCCGCCCGACTTCTCGCAGCGCCTCGTGCGCGGCGAGCGTCCGGCCTTGCTGATCGAGGTCGACGCGACCGACCCGCAGGCCTCGGGCAACGCCATCGCCGCGCTGGTGCTGACCGCGGGCCCGGCGCTGGCGCATGACCTGCACGGCGCGCTCGCCCCACTGCAGAGCGCTGCGGCGCCGTTCGAGATGCGCATCCACCGGCGCTACAACCCCGAGGGCCTGTCGCGCTACAACATCGTGCCGGGGCTGATCGGCACTATCCTGACGATGATGATGGTGATGCTTACCGGCCTGGCGATGACGCGCGAGCGCGAGCGCGGGACGATGGAGAACCTGCTCGCGACGCCGGTGCGCCCGCTCGAAGTGATGGTCGGCAAGATCGCGCCCTATGTGGTGATCGGCTACCTCCAGCTCGGCGTGATCCTCGCCGCCGCGTGGCTTTTGTTCGAGGTGCCGATGATGGGCAGCATGCCGCTGCTGCTGGCGCTGATCGGCGTCTTCGTCGTCGCCAACCTGGCGGTCGGTTTCACCTTCTCGACCTTCGCCCGCAACCAGTTGCAGGCGATGCAGATGACTTTCTTCTTCTTCCTGCCGTCGATTCTGCTCTCGGGCTTCATGTTCCCGTTTCGCGGCATGCCGCGCTGGGCGCAGTGGGTCGGCGAAGTGCTGCCGCTGACGCACTTCCTGCGCATCGTGCGCGGCATCCTGCTCAAGGGCAACGGCTTCTTGCAGGTGCTGCCCGAGCTGTGGCCTATGCTCGCCTTCCTCTGCGTCGCCGGGGGCCTGGCACTGCTTCGGTATCGGCAGACGCTAGACTGAAATCAGACAGAATGATTGCAACTCTGTGAACTCGTGATAGCATTTTGCGCTTGAACAACAAGCACCGGAAGACACTCGAGGCGATATGGCAGGAGCCGGTCAACGGCAACCTCGATTGGTCCCGGATCGAGGCATTGCTGGTCGCGTTGGGATGCCGCGTCGCCGAGGGGCCGGGGTCTTCGGTCACCTTCGACTGGCAGGGCCGCAAGGCCAGCTTTCACCGGCCGCATCCGGGCCCGGACGCCTTGCGCTACCGCGTGAAGGCGGTGCGCGAGTTTCTGCAACACATAGGGATAGAGCGATGAGCAATGCGATGACCTACAAGGGCTACACGGCGAGCATGACCTTCGACGCCGACGACAAGATCATCGTTGGCCGCGTGCAGGGTATCGATGACATCATTTCCTTTCACGGCGAATCGGTGGCCGAATTCGAGGCGGCCTTCCACGCTGCGGTGGAGGGCTACATCGCTGCGTGCGGGAGACTGGGAAGCGGCCCGGAAAAGCCGGCCAGCGGGAAGATGATGCTTCGCATTGCGCCGACCGTGCACGCCGCCGCGCTGAAGGCCGCTGCGCGCAGCGGGGTGAGCCTCAACAAATGGGCTGAACAGGCCATAGGCGCCGCCGCTCGTTGAAGCGCCGGTCGTTGACCGCCGGGGTCGAAGCCCGCCGCCAGGCCGGCCACCTCTCACGAAGGAGAAACGCATGTTCAAAGCCCTGCTGCTCACCAAGGACGATGCCGGCTTTCGCGCCGCCGTCACGGCGCTCGATGACGCCGCGCTGCAAGCCGCAACGCCGGACGCCGACGTGCTGGTCGCCGTCGAGGCCTCGTCGCTGAATTTCAAGGACGGCCTAGCGATCACCAACCGCGGCCCGGTCGTTCGCCGCTGGCCGATGGTGCCCGGCATCGACGGTGCGGGCACGGTGCTCGAAAGCCGCCACGCGCGCTGGCAGGTTGGCGACCGCGTGCTGCTGAACGGCTTCGGCGTCGGCGAGGCGCACTGGGGTTGCCTGGCCGAGCGCGCGCATCTCAAGGGCGAGTGGCTGGTGCGCCTGCCGGCCGCATTCAGCGCGGCGCAGGCGATGGCCATCGGCACCGCGGGCTACACGGCAATGCTGTGCGTGATGGCGCTACAGCGCCACGGCCTTGCGCCTGCCGGCGGCGACGTGCTCGTCACCGGCGCGACGGGCGGCGTCGGCAGCGTCGCGGTGAGCCTGCTCGCGAGCGCCGGCTATCGCGTCGTCGCCTCGACCGGCAAGGCGGACGAGGCCGCGTACCTGCGCGAGATCGGCGCCGCCGACGTGATCGCCCGCGCCGAACTCGCCGCGCCCGGCAAGCCGTTGCAAAAGGAACGCTGGGCCGGCGTCGTCGATACGCTGGGCAGCCACGCGCTCGCCAACGCCTGCGCGCAGACGCGCTACGGCGGCGCGGTCGCGGCCTGCGGTCTGGCGCAGGGCGCGGACTTTCCCTCGACCGTGATGCCCTTCATCCTGCGCGGCGTCGCGCTGCTCGGTGTCGACAGCGTGATGGCGCCGCTCGCGCTGCGCGAGCAGGCCTGGGCGCGCCTGGCGGCCGAACTGTCGCCTGCCGCATTGGCTACCATCACGCAGGAGATCGCACTGGACGACGCCATCGCGCATGCGCAGCGCCTGATGGACGGCCAGGTGCGCGGGCGCATCGTCGTTCGCATCGCCTGAGAATACAATCGGCTTGGCATAACGTACAAACTAAACAGGAGACCTCATGGACTACGCCGCCTTCTACCGCCGCTCGATCGATGACCGCGATGGGTTCTGGGCCGAGCAGGCACAGTTCGTCGACTGGCAGCAAGCGTTCGACCAGGTTTGCGACTACAGCAACCCGCCGTTCGCGCGCTGGTTCGTCGGCGGGCAGACGAATTTGTGCCACAACGCGATCGACCGCCACCTCGCGACGCGCGCCGACCAGAACGCACTGATCTTCGTTTCCACCGAGACCGGCGAAGAGCGCGTCTACAGCTTTCGCGAACTGCACGCCGAAGTGCAGCGCATGGCCGCCATCCTGCAGTCGCTCGGCGTCAAGAAGGGCGACCGGGTGCTGATCTACATGCCGATGATCCCAGAGGCCGCGTTCGCGATGCTCGCCTGCGTGCGCATCGGCGCCATCCATTCCGTCGTCTTCGGCGGCTTCGCGAGCGGGAGCCTGGCGACCCGCATCGACGACGCCGAGCCGAGCGTGATCGTCAGCGCCGACGCCGGCAGCCGCAGCGGCAAGGTCGTGCCCTACAAGGGCCTGCTCGACGAGGCCATCCGCCTTGCGCGCAGCAAGCCGGCCAAGGTGCTGATGGTCGACCGCGGCCTCGCGGCGTTCGAGCGCGTCGCGGGCCGCGACGTCGACTACGCAACGCTGCGCGAGCGGCACAAGGACACCGTCGTGCCCTGCGTGTGGGTCGAGTCCACGCACCCGAGCTACACGCTCTACACCAGTGGCACGACCGGCAAGCCCAAGGGCGTGCAGCGGGACACCGGCGGCTACGCGGTGGCGCTGGCGGCGAGCATGAAGCACATCTTCTGCGGCAACGCCGGCGAGACCTACTTCTCGACCAGCGACATCGGCTGGGTCGTCGGCCACAGCTACATCGTCTACGGGCCGCTGATCGCCGGCATGGCGACCATCTTGTACGAAGGCCTGCCGACGCGGCCCGACGCCGGCATCTGGTGGAGCCTGGTCGAGAAGTACAAGGTCACCGCGATGTTCAGCGCGCCGACGGCCGTGCGCGTGCTCAAGAAGCAGGACCCGGCGCAAC
>CAIKUF010000199.1 GCA_903830565.1 uncultured bacterium
GCAACGCGGCCAGGGCGGCGCAGCGCGGTTCGATCGGGTGCGTAGCGCGGTCACCCAAGTGGTGAAGGCGATCGTGGGCGCAAACGTCAGGATTCATGCGGTGTGGCCAGCGCAGACAAGCGGTCAACTGCGGTTTCTAGGTTCATTGGTGAATTATCGGCACCCGGGCGTCACGGCGCTGCGCGCCACTCGAGCGGCCAGTGCCCGGCGCGCCAGCGCGCGAGCCAGAGCAGGCCGGCGAGCGTCTTGCCGTCGGTGAGTTCACCGCGGCCGGCGAGCTCGTTCAACTCGTCCTCGCTCGCGATGCCGACGTCGACGAACTCGCCGGCTTCGAGGTGGCTTTCGCCGGCGACGAGGCCGCGCGCGAACCAGATTTCGATGCCTTCGGTCGAGTAGGCGATGGCGTTGTGCAACACACCGGCGCGCGCCCATTCGCGGGCTCGGTAGCCCGTCTCCTCGGTCAGTTCACGCACGGCGCAGTCGAACGGTGCCTCGCCAGCGTCGAGCTTGCCGGCCGGGAACTCGAGCATCACGCGCCCCATCGGGTAGCGGTACTGGCGCTCGACGACCAGCCGGCCGTCGTCCAGCAGTGGGACGATCATCACCGCGCCGGGGTGGACGATGTATTCGCGCGCCGCCATCGCGCCGTCGGGCAGGCGCACCTCGTCGCGCCGCACGTCGAGCAGTCGCCCGCGATACACCTGGGTGCCCGCGATGCCGACTTCGCGCAGCTGCGGGTCGGCTTCGGGATCGATGGCGGCCAGCGGCGGGGTCGAGGTCATGTCGATGGCGCGAGGCCGGCAGCGCCGCGGAACGGCTTGGCGTTCAGGTCTGCAAGGCCCTGAGGACGGCCTCGGCGCACAGCGCCATCAGCCCGCCGGGCAGGACGCCGAACAGCAGCACCGCCGCGCCGTTGAACGAAAGCAGCGTGCGCACTTCCCGGCTCGCAACGATGGGCGCGTGGTCCAGCGGCTCGTCGAAGTACATCACCTTGACGACGCGGATGTAGTAGTACGCGCCGACCAGCGACAGCAGCACCGCGATCACGGCAAGCCAGATGTAGCCGGCGACGTTGGTCGTGATGATCGCCTGCAGCACGGCGAGCTTGGCGTAGAAGCCGACCGTCGGCGGGATGCCTGCGAGCGAGAACATGAAGATCGCCATCACGCCGGCGTACCAGGGGCTGCGCTGGGCCAGGCCCTTCAGGTCGTCGATCCTCTCGGCCTCGTGGCCGCGCCGCGAGAGCAGCAGGATGATGCCGAAGGTGCCGAGCGTCGTGAACACGTAGGTGACGATGTAGAACATCGCCGAGCTGTAGCCGTTGGCCGCCGAGTAGGTGTTCTGCGACACCACCGTCGGCGTGAAGCCGAGCAGCATGAATCCCATGTGCGCGATGGTCGAGTAGGCGAGCATGCGCTTCAAATTGGTCTGCGCGATCGCGGCCAGGTTGCCGACCGCCATCGAGCCGACCGAGAGCACGATCAGCATCTGCTGCCAATCGACCGCCAGGCCCGACAGCCCCTCGACGAGCAGGCGGAAGGTGATCGCGAACGCGGCCAGCTTGGGCGCGCCCGCCACCAGCAGCGTGACCGCTGTCGGCGCACCCTGATAAACGTCTGGCACCCACATGTGGAACGGCACCGCGCCGAGCTTGAAGCCCAGGCCGGCAACGACGAAGACGAGGCCGAAGGCGAGCACCGTCGCGTTGATGCGCCCGGTGCCGATGGCTTTGAAGACCTCTGGAATATCGAGCGAGCCGGTGGCGCCGTACATCATCGACAGGCCGTAGAGCAGGAAGCCACTGGCCAGCGCGCCGAGGACGAAGTACTTCATCGCCGCCTCGGTGGCCGGCGGGTGGTCGCGGCGCAGCGCGACCAGCGCATAGAGGCTGAGCGACATCAGATCGAGGCCGAGGTAGATCATCAGGAAGTTGTTCGCCGACAGCATCACTGAGATGCCGAGCAGCGAGAACAGGCTGAGCGTGAAGAGCTCGCCCCCCAGCATGTCGCGCTCGGCGGCGTAGGCGCGCGCATAGGCGAGCGTGACCATCACCGCGCCGGCGGCGAAGAAGCCGAGCAGGTGGCCAAGCGGGTCGGTAACGACCATGCCCTGCATGCCGTAGAGCGTGGCCCCGCCGTTGAAGTCGACGATATGCATCGCCGCGACGACGGCCAGCGTGGCCTGCGTCAGAGAATAGGTCGGCAAACGCGCAGGATGGTCGACGAACAGGTCGACGAGCGTGATCACGCAGGCCATCACGAGCAGCACGATCTCGGGGTAGATGGCAGGCCAGTTCATGGGGTTCTCATCCGAAGGAACTCAGTCGGCGCCGGGCCGCCCCAAGCCGACTGAGATCCCCCTCGGGGGGCCGAGCCGGCGCCGAGCGAGCGCCTGCGCGCTCGCGAGTGGCCGACGAGGGCCAGCCGGCCTGCAAGCCGGATGGCGCGAACGAAGTGAGCTTGGGGGCGGCGCTCATAGCTTGGACACGGCGACGTGCCTGAGCAGTTCGGTCACCGAGGTCTGCATTACGTCGGTGAACGGCTTCGGGTAGACGCCCAGCCACAGCACGGCGACGGCGAGCATGGCCAGCATCAGCACCTCGCGCCGGTTGGTGTCGGTGAGCAGGCCGACTTCGTCGTTGGCGACCGCGCCGAAGTAGACCCGCTTGACCATCCACAGCGTGTAGGCGGCGCCGAGGATGAGCGCCGTCGCGGCCAGCGCGCCGATCCAGAAGTTGAACTTCACGCTGGCAAGGATCACCATCCACTCGCCGACGAAGCCGGCGGTGCCCGGCAGGCCGCAGTTGGCCATCGCGAAGAAGACGGCGAGCGCGGTGTAGGTCGGCATGGTGTTGACGACGCCGCCGAAGCTCGCGATCTCGTGCGAGTGCATGCGGTCGTAGAGCACGCCGATGCACAGGAACATCGCCGCCGAGACGAAGCCGTGCGAGATCATCTGCACGATGCCGCCGGCCAGGCCCATCTCGCTGAAGAGGAAGAAACCGAGTGTCACGAAGCCCATGTGGGCGATGCTTGAATAGGCGACGAGCTTCTTCATGTCCTTCTGCACCAGCGCGACGAGGCCGATGTAGATCACCGCGATCAGCGACAGCGTGATGATGAGCCAGGCCCACTGGTGCGACGCGTCGGGGGTGATCGGCAGCGAGAAGCGCAGGAACCCGTAGGCGCCGAGCTTGAGCATGATCGCCGCCAGCACCGCCGAGCCGCCGGTCGGCGCTTCGGGGTGGACGTCGGGCAACCACGTGTGCACCGGCCACATCGGCACCTTGACGGCGAAGGCCGCGAAGAAGGCGAAGAAGAGCAGCGTCTGCGTCGGCATCGCCAGCGGCAGCGCGTGCCAGGCCAGGATGTCGAAGCTGCCGCCCGACTTGTAGTAGAGGTAGATCAGCGCGACGAGCATCAACAGCGAGCCCGACAGCGTGTAGAGGAAGAACTTGAAGGCCGCGTAGATGCGGTTCGGGCCGCCCCAGATGCCGATGATGATGTACATCGGGATCAGCGTCGCCTCGAAGAAGACATAGAACAGCATGCCGTCGAGCGCGCAAAAGACGCCGACCATGATGCCCGAGAGGATCAGCAGTGCGGCCATGTACTGGTTGACGCGCTCGGTGATGGCCTCCCAGCCGGCGATGACGACGACCAGCGTGATGAACGAGGTCAGCAGCACGAACCAGACCGAGATGCCGTCCACACCCAGGTGGTAGCGCACGTTGAAGCGGTCGATCCAGGCCAGGTTCTCCTGGAACTGCATCGCAGCGGTGCCGTAGTCGAAACCGGAGAGCAGCGGCAGCGTGACGAGAAAGCTCGCCAGCGCGGCGACGAGCGCGATCCAGCGCACCGCATCCGCGTGCTCGTCGCGGCCCAAGGCCAGCAGCACGACGCCCGAGGCGATCGGCAACCAGATGGCCAGACTCAACAAACCCATGTTCTTGTTCTCCGTCGCCCGTTCAATGCGTGAGCAGGCCGCTCAGGAAGGGCCACAGTTGCCATGTCATCAACCCGACGACGCCCAGGATCATCACCAGCGCATACCAGTAGAGGTGCCCCGTCTGCACGAGGCGCACCACGCCGGCCACCGCGCCGACCGCGCGCGCCGAGCCGTTGACGAGTGCGCCGTCGATGAAGCCAAGATCGGCGCCTTTCCACAGGCCCTGGCCGAACCAGCGTGCACCGGCAGCGATGACGTTCTCGTTGAACCAGTCGAAGTAGTACTTGTTGTCGAGCACACGGTTGATGAAGGCCGTGCGCGCCTTGATCGCGGCCGGGATGCTCGGCCGGGCCATGTAGCACACGTAGGCGACGACGACCCCGGCGAGCGCGAGCCAGAACGGCAAGCCCGTGACGCCGTGCAGCGCCATCTCGGCGGCGCCGTGGAACTCCTCGGTCAAGTCGTGCATGGCAGGGTGGCGCGCCGCGTCGACGAAGATCGCGCCGTCGAAGAAACCGCCGAAGAGCTGCGGGCCGATGGCCAGGAAGCCGACCAGCGCCGACGGGATGGCCAGCAGCACGAGCGGCAGCGTCACAACCCACGGCGACTCGTGCGGCGCGTGCCCGTGGCCATGATCGTGGTCGTGCTCGCCCGGGAAGGGCTTGTGGTGGAAGCGCTCCTTGCCGTGGAAGACGAGGAAGTAAAGGCGGAACGAATAGAGCGCGGTCACGAAGACGCTGGCGACGACCGCGAAGTAGGCGTAGCCCGAGCCGGCGAGCGTGCTGAAGTGGACGGCCTCGATGATGTCGTCCTTGGAATAAAAGCCCGAGAAGAACGGCGTGCCGATCAGCGCCAGCGACCCGATCAGGAAGGTGATCCAGGTGATCGGCATGTACTTGCGCAGGCCGCCCATATTGCGGATGTCCTGGTCGTGGTGCATGCCGATGATCACCGAGCCGGCGCCGAGGAACAGCAGCGCCTTGAAGCAGGCGTGCGTCATCAGGTGGAAGATGCCGACCGAGTAGGCCGATGCGCCGAGCGCCACGGTCATATAGCCGAGCTGAGACAGCGTCGAGTAGGCGACGACGCGCTTGATGTCGTTCTGCACGATGCCGAGGAACCCCATGAACAGCGCCGTCGTCGCGCCGATGACGAGCATGAAGCTGAGCGCGGTGTCGGAGAGTTCGAACAGCGGCGACATGCGCGCCACCATGAAGATGCCGGCGGTGACCATCGTCGCGGCGTGGATCAGCGCCGAGATCGGCGTCGGGCCTTCCATCGAGTCGGGCAGCCAGACGTGCAGCGGAACCTGCGCGCTCTTGCCCATCGCGCCGATGAAGAGGCAGATGCAGACGACGCTGATCAGCATCCACGGCTCGCCGCCGAAGGGGTTGGCAAAGCCGAGCTGCGCGAGTTCGCCGCCCTTGGCGAAGGCCTCGGCGTAGTTCAGCGTTCCGGCGAAGGCAACGATGAGGCCGATGCCGAGGATGAAGCCGAAGTCGCCGACCCGGTTGACGAGGAAGGCCTTCATGTTGGCGAAGATCGCCGTCGGCCGCGTGTACCAGAAGCCGATCAAGAGGTACGAGACCAACCCCACCGCTTCCCAGCCGAAGAAGAGCTGCAGGAAGTTGTTGCTCATCACGAGCATCAGCATCGAGAACGTGAACAGCGAGATGTAGCTGAAGAAGCGCTGGTAGCCCGGGTCCTCGGCCATGTAGCCGATGGTGTAGATGTGGACCATCAGCGAGACGAAGGTGACGACGCACATCATCTCGGCCGACAGGCCGTCGATCAGGAAGCCGATCTCCATCTTCAGGCCGCCGAGCGACATCCACTCGTAGACCGTGGCGTTGAAGCGCGCGCCGTCCAGCGCCACCGCCGCCAGCACCATCGCCGAGAGGATGAACGAAATCAGCACGCCGATGATGGCGACGGTGTGTGCGCCGCGGCGGCCGACCGCGCGGCCGAAGAAGCCGGCGACGATGGCGCCGGCCAGCGGCGCCAGCGGAATGGCGAGCAGCAGGGTCGGTGAGAGCGATGTCGACATCGGCTCAGCCTTTCAGCTCGTCGAGCTCGTCGACATTGATCGTCGCGCGGTTGCGGAACAGCACGACCAGGATCGCCAGGCCAATCGCCGACTCGGCCGCAGCGACGGTGAGGATGAAGAACACAAAGACTTGGCCGTCCATGTCGCCGAGGTAATGCGAGAAGGCGACGAAGTTGGTGTTGACGGCGAGCAACATCAGCTCGATCGCCATCAGCAGCACGATCAGGTTCTTGCGGTTGAGGAAGATGCCGATCACCGACAGCGCGAACAGCACCGCGCCGAGCGACAGGAAGTGCCCGAGCGTGACCGTGCCGAAACTCATCATGGCTGGCCTCCCGCCGGTTGCGCCGGTGCGGGCGCCTCGACGCTGGCCTCGACCTTCACGACGCGCAGCCGGTCTGCCTTGCGCACGCGCACCTGCTCGGCCGGGCTCATGAACTTGCTGTCCTTGCGCCGGCGCAGCGTCAGCGCGATGGCAGCGATGATGGCCACCAGCAGCAGCACGGCAGCGATCTGCAGCGGATAGACGTAGTTCGTATACATCTCGATGCCGAGCATCTTGGTGTTGCCCAGCCGCTGCGCCGCCTCGCTCGCCACCGGCGCGTCGGCGAGGTTGAATCCGACGAGCAGCACCGCGGACATCTCGAGCGCGATCACAACGCCGACCGCCGCGGCGAGCGGGAAGTGCTTCCAGAAGCCCTCGCGCAGCTCGCCGATGTTGATGTCGAGCATCATGACGACGAACAGGAACAGCACCATCACCGCACCGACGTAGACGAGCACCAGCGTGATGGCCAGGAACTCGGCCTTGAGCAGCATCCAGACGCAGGACGCGGAGAAGAACGCGAGCACGAGGTACAGCGCGGCGTACACCGCGGTGCGCGCGGTGATGACGCGAAAGGCCGCGAATAGCAGCACTGCCGAGAAGACGTAGAAGAGAGCGGTGGTCGTGTTCATGTGGTGCTTTGCGCGCGCGGGCAGGGCTCAGCGCACGGCTGTGCCCCGGCCATCAGCGGTATTTCGCGTCGGCCTCCCGGTTCGCTGCGATCTCGGTCTCGTAGCGGTCACCCACCGCCAGCAGCATGTCCTTGGTGAAGTACAGATCGCCGCGCTTCTCGCCGTGGTACTCGAAGATGTGCGTCTCGACGATCGAGTCGACCGGGCAGCTCTCTTCGCAGAAGCCGCAGAAGATGCACTTGGTGAGGTCGATGTCGTAGCGCTTGGTGCGCCGCGAGCCGTCGGCGCGGACCTCGGATTCGATCGTGATCGCCAGCGCCGGGCAGACCGCCTCGCACAGCTTGCAGGCGATGCAGCGCTCTTCGCCGTTCTCGTAGCGGCGCAGCGCATGCAGGCCGCGAAAGCGCGGCGACAGCGGCGTCTTCTCTTCCGGGAACTGGATCGTGATGTGCGGCGACAGGAAGTGCCGCCCGGTCAGCGCCAGGCCCTTGAACAGTTCCGCGAGCATGAAGCTCGACAGGACTTCCTTGATGGAGGTGATGGCAGACATGTCGCGCCCTACTTCCACACGCTCAGCGGCGACTGTATCCACAGCCCGACGACGACCAGCCAGACAAGCGTGATCGGAATGAAGACCTTCCAGCCGAGCCGCATGATCTGGTCGTAGCGATAGCGTGGGAAGCTCGCGCGTATCCACAGGAACATCGTGACGACGACGAAGGTCTTAAGGCCAAGCCAGATCCAGCCCGGAATCGAGTTGAAGAGCGCGCTGTCGATGGGCGAGAGCCAGCCGCCGAGAAACATCGTCACGGTCAGGATTGAGACCAGGATCATGTTCGAGTATTCGGCGAGGAAGAAGATCGCGAACGCCATGCCCGAGTACTCGACCATGTGGCCGGCAACGATTTCCGACTCGCCCTCGACAACGTCGAACGGGTGGCGGTTGGTTTCCGCGAGACCCGAGATGAAGTAGACGAGGAAGATCGGCAACAGCGGCAGCCAGTTCCACGACAGGAAGTTCAGGCCCTTGGCCGCGAACATGCCCTTGCCCTGGCCGAGCACGATGTCGGTCAAGTTCAGGCTGCCGCTGACCATCAGCACGACGACCAGCGCGAAACCCATCGCGATCTCATAACTGACCATCTGCGCCGACGCGCGCAGCGCGCCGAGGAAGGCGTACTTCGAGTTCGACGCCCAACCGGCGATGATGACGCCGTAGACCTCCAGCGAAGTGATCGCCATCAGGAACAGCAGCCCGGCGTTGATGTTCGCCGCCGCCACTTCGGGGCCGAACGGAATCACGACCCAGGCCGCGAGCGCCGGCATGATGGTCATCACCGGCCCGAGGAAGAACAGCGGATGGTTGGCCGCCGACGGAACGATGATCTCCTTGAAGATCAGCTTGACGGCGTCGGCGATCGGCGTCAGCAGGCCGTAGGGCCCGACGCGGTTCGGGCCAGGGCGGACCTGCGTCCAGGCGATGCCTTTGCGTTCCCACAATGGCAGGTAGGCGACACAGCACATCAGCGGCACGAGCACCGCAATGATCTTGACGAGCGCCCAGACGACGGGCCAATAGCCGCCGAGGAGCGAGGCGCCGTAGCTCGTGACGGTGTCGATCATGGCGAGACCCTCCCGACACTGATCGCGCCGAACATTGCGCCCAGACCGGCGGTATCGTGATGGCCGGCGGCGATGCGCACTACGTTGTCGGGCAGCGACGCTTCGCAGCGCGCTGGCAGCACGGCCTGCGCCGCGCCTTGCGAGACGCGCACCTTGGCACCAGGCTGCAAGCCGAGTTGCTGCCACAGCGAGGCCGGCAAGCCGACGACCGGCGCCTGCGCATCGGCCGTCGCCTGCAGCGCGGGCGCGCGGCGAACGAGAGCGTCGCCAGCGTAGATCGGGACGTCGGCAATACGCTCAAGACCGGTGGCTCCGACGCTCGCGGCGGCAGCGGGTGCGGCCGCAGCACGGTTGTCGAGCCGCGACGCCACCGCGGCCCCGCCGAGCGCCGCCTTGCAGACGCCTTCGGCGGTCTCGAAGTCGAAGCCTTCGACGCCAAGCACATTGCCGAGCACGCGCAGCACCTTCCACGCCGGCCGGGTTTCGCCGAGCGGCTTGACGACGCCATGGAAGCCCTGCACACGGCCCTCGGCGTTGATGAAAGTGCCCGCGGTTTCGGTGAACGGCGCGATCGGTAGCATCACGTCGGCGAGGTCGGCGGCGGCCGACTTGAACGAACTGAGCGAGACGACCATCGCCGCCGCCTGCAGCGCGGCGCGTGCGGCGGCCGGGTCGGCAGCGTCGAGCACCGGCTCGACATCGAGCAGCACGAAAGCCTTCATGCCGCCACCAAGCATCTGCCCGGCGTTCAAGCCGCCCTCGGCTGGCAATGCGCCGACGAGCTGCGCGCCGACGCTGTTGGCCGCCTCGCCGAGGTAGCCGACCGTGGCCCCGGTTTGCGCCGCGAGCCACTGCGCCAGCGCGAGCAGCGTGCCCGCCTGCGGATGCTGGGCGGCGGCGTTGCCGAGCAGCACGGCCTTGCGCTCGCCGGCGAGCAGCGCGTTCGCGATGCCCTGCGCGGCGGTGCTCGCCTGCCCTGCGGCCGGCGCGGCGACGCCCTTGCTCTGCGCCACCGCAGCGCACACGTCGGCGAGCGCCTGCGCCCAGCCGCTGGGCGCAACCGTGATGCGACCGGCGACCGGCAGCAGCCATTCGTCAGCCAGCGCGTGGATGCTGAAAACCTTGGCGCCCTTGCGCGCGGCCTGGCGGATGCGCTGCGCGAACAGCGGGTGATCCTTGCGCAGGAACGAGCCGACGATCAGCGCACTTTGCAGGTTGGACAACGCGGCAATCGGCGTGCCCAGCCAATGCGCCGAACCTGCGGGCGCCGCGTTCGCGAAGTCGGCGTGGCGCAGGCGATGGTCGACGTTGCCGCTGCCGATGCCGCGCATGAGAAGCGTCAGCAGATGCAGTTCCTCGACTGTGCGCTGCGCCGAGGCGAGCGCGCCGATGCGCTGCGCGCCGTGCTCGGCGGCGATGTCCTTCAGGCCGCGGGCGACGTAGTCGAGCGCGGTCGTCCAGTCGACCGCCCGCCACTCGCCGCCGTGCTTGATCATCGGCGCGGTTAGGCGGTCATCGCTGTTCAGCGCCTCGTACGAGAAGCGGTCGCGGTCGGCGATCCAGCATTCGTTGACGGCTTCGTTCTCGAGCGGCACGACGCGCATCACGCGGCCCGCCTTGACCTGCACGACGAGGTTGGCGCCGGTGCTGTCGTGCGGGCTGATCGACTTGCGGCGCGACAGCTCCCAGGTGCGGGCGGTGTAGCGGAACGGCTTGCTGGTCAGCGCGCCGACCGGGCAGACGTCGATCATGTTGCCCGACAGTTCGGAGTCGATCGTGTCGTCGGCGATGGTCGTGATTTCGGAGTGCTCGCCGCGATGGATCATGCCGAGTTCCATCACGCCGGCGATCTCCTGCCCGAAGCGCACGCAGCGCGTGCACTGGATGCAGCGGCTCATCTCCTGCATCGAGATCAGCGGCCCGACGTCCTTCGGGAAGACGACGCGCTTTTCTTCGCTGTAGCGCGAGGCCGATCCGCCGTAGCCAACCGCCAGGTCCTGCAACTGGCATTCGCCGCCCTGGTCGCAGATCGGGCAGTCGAGCGGGTGATTGATGAGCAGGAACTCCATCACGCTCTGCTGCGCCTTCAAGGCCTTCTCGCTTCGCGTGCGAACGATCATGCCCTGCGCGACCGGCGTGGCGCAGGCCGGCATGGCCTTGGGCGCCTTCTCGACATCGACCAGGCACATACGGCAGTTGGCGGCAATCGAGAGCTTCTTGTGATAGCAGAAGTGCGGGATGGTGACACCCGCCGCGTCGGCCGCATGCATCACCATGCTGCCGTCGGGCACCTGCACCTTCTTGCCGTCGAGTTCGAGTTCGATCATGGGAAATGCAGCGCTTCGTCAGGCACGAGGCAGGTCTTGTGTTCGATGTGATGGATGAACTCATCACGGAAATTCTTCAGCATGGCGCGCACTGGCATCGCCGCCGCGTCGCCAAGCGCGCAGATCGTGCGGCCCATGATGTTCTCGGCCACCGAGTCTAGGAGGGCGATGTCTTCGGTCCGGCCCTGGCCGTTCTCGATGCGCTCGACGACCCGCCACAGCCAGCCCGTGCCTTCGCGGCACGGCGTGCATTGCCCGCACGACTCGTGCATGTAGAAGTACGACAGCCGCAGCAGGCTTTTCACCATGCAGCGCGTGTCGTCCATCACGATCACCGCGCCCGAGCCGAGCATCGAGCCGGCCTTGGCGATGGCGTCGTAGTCCATCGTCGTCTCCAGCATCACCTTGGCGGTGAGCACCGGCGCCGACGACCCGCCCGGGATCACGGCCTTGAGCGTGCGCCCCTTGCGAACGCCGCCGGCCAGATCGAGCAGGGTCGAAAACGGCGTTCCGAGCGGCACCTCGAAGTTGCCCGGCTTCTCGACGTCGCCGACGACCGAGAAGATCTTGGTGCCGCCGTTGTTCGGCTTGCCGATCTCGAGGTAGGCCGGGCCGCCGTGGCGGATGATCCACGGCACTGCCGCAAAGGTCTCGGTGTTGTTGATCGTCGTCGGCTTGCCGTAGAGGCCATAGCTCGCCGGGAACGGTGGCTTGAAGCGCGGCTGGCCCTTCTTGCCTTCCAGCGATTCGAGCAGCGCCGTCTCCTCGCCGCAGATGTAGGCGCCGAAGCCGTGCGCGGCGTGCAACTGGAACTTGAACTCGGAACCGAGGATGCGCTCGCCAAGGTAACCCGCGGAGCGCGCTTCTTCGAGCGCGGCCTCGAAGCGCTGGTAGGTTTCGAAGATCTCGCCGTGGATGTAGTTGTAGCCGACGGCTATACCCATCGCATACGCAGCGATCACCATCCCTTCGATAACGATGTGCGGATTGAACATCAATATGTCGCGATCCTTGCACGTGCCCGGCTCACCCTCGTCGGAATTGCAGACGAGGTACTTCGCGCCCGGGTACTGGCGCGGCATGAAGCTCCACTTGAGGCCGGTCGGAAAGCCTGCGCCGCCGCGGCCGCGCAGGCCCGAGGCCTTGACCTCGGCGATCACCTGCTCGGGCGTCATCGGCGCACCGCCCTCGCCACCCGTCAGCACCTTGCGCAGCGCCTGGTAGCCGCCGCGCGCTTCGTAGTCCTTCAACGCCCAGTTGCGCCCGTCGAGGCCCGCGTAGATCTGCGGCCCGATGTGACGCCCATGGAAGCACGTCTGTGTGCCACCGGACTGAAACTGCGAGAGGTCCAACATCGTCTGCGTCTTTGTGTGCGGGCTGCGTGACTCAGCCCGTGTGGGCCTTGAGCGTGTCGACCAGCGCGTCTAAGCGGTCGTCAGTCATGTAGCTGCACATCTGGCGGTCGTTGACGAGCAGCACCGGGGCATCGGCGCAGGCGCCCAGGCATTCGCTTTTCTGCACCGTGAACAGGCCGTCGGCGCTCGTGCCGCCCTCATCCACGCCGAGCCTGTGGCAAAGATGGTCGAGCGCCTTCTGGCCGTCGCGCAACTGGCACGGCAGGTTGGTGCAGACGTTGACCTTGTAGCGGCCGACCGGCTGCTGGTTGTACATGTTGTAGAAGGTCGTGACCTCGTGCACGGCGATCGGCGCCATGCCGAGGTAGGCCGCGACCTCGTGCTCGCTCTCGTCAGTGACGCAGCCCTGCTCCTGCTGCACGATGGCCAGGCAGGCGAGCACGGCCGACTGCGCCTGCTCGAGCGGGAACTTGGCGACTTCCTTGGCGAAGCGCGACTTGGTGGCGTCTGAAATCATGGGGGCACTTGATCAGCGATGAACCTCAGCACCAGACCGTGCCGCGTCAGACTTACCCTCACCTGCAGTGCGCGTCCGGGCTTGCACGCCCGGACCGCTCGCCGGGCTCGCCGCAGGCGGCTCGAAAGCCCCGTCTCGCCCCCAGCCCTCTCCCGCAAGCGGGAGAGGGAGAACTGCTCCCTCTCCCCCGGTGACGGGGGAGGGGGCTGGGGTGAGGGGGTGCTGGCGGGTAAGGTTGCGGAACATGGTCGCTACTCAGGTGTTCGTGGGTTAGCGGTCTATCTCGCCGAAGACGATGTCCATGGTGCCGATCACGGCCACCGCGTCGGCGATCATGTGGCCGCGCGTCAGCTCGTCGAGCGCAGCCAGGTGGGCAAAGCCCGGCGGGCGGATCTTCAGCCGGTAGGGCTTGTTGGCGCCGTCGCTGACGAGGTAGATGCCGAACTCGCCCTTGGGGTGCTCGACCGCCGCGTAGGCCTCGCCCTCGGGGACGTGAAAGCCTTCGGTGAAGAGCTTGAAGTGGTGGATCAGCTCTTCCATGCTCAACTTCATGTCCAGCCGCGACGGCGGCGCCACCTTGTGGTTGTCGGTGATCACCGGGCCCGGGTTCGCGCGCAGCCAATCGACACACTGCTTGATGATGCGGTTGGCCTGGCGCATCTCCTCGACGCGCACGAGGTAGCGGTCGTAGGTGTCGCCGTTCGTACCGACCGGCACGTCGAAGTCCATCTTGTCGTAGACGTCGTAGGGCTGGTGCTTACGCAGGTCCCAGACGACGCCCGAGCCGCGCAGCATCGGCCCGGTGAGGCCAAGGTTGAGCGCGCGCTCCGGCGTGACGACGCCGATGCCGACGGTGCGCTGCTTCCAGATCCGGTTGTCGGTGAGCAGCGTTTCGTAGTCGTCGACGTTGGCCGGGAAGCGCGCGCAGAAGTCGTCGATGTAGTCGAGCAGCGAGCCCGCACGGTTCTCGTTCAGGCGCGCCATCGTCTTTGCATTGCGCACCTTGGACGGCTTGTACTGCGGCATCGTGTCCGGCAGGTCGCGGTACACGCCGCCGGGGCGGAAATACGCCGCGTGCATGCGCGCGCCGGAGACCGCCTCGTACATGTCGAACAGATCCTCGCGCTCGCGAAAGCAGTAGATGAGGATGTTCATCGCGCCGCAATCGAGCCCGTGCGCACCCAGCCACAGCAGGTGGTTCAGCAGCCGCGTAATCTCGGAGAACATGACGCGGATGTACTGCGCGCGCTCGGGCACCGCGATGCCGAGCAGCTTCTCGATCGCCAGGCAATAGGCGTGCTCGTTGCACATCATCGAGACGTAATCGAGCCGGTCCATGTAGGGCAGCGACTGGATGTAGGTCTTGCTCTCGGCGAGCTTCTCGGTCGCCCGGTGCAGCAGGCCGATGTGCGGGTCGGCGCGCTGTATCACTTCGCCGTCGAGTTCGAGCACCAGGCGCAGCACCCCGTGCGCCGCCGGATGCTGCGGCCCAAAGTTCAGCGTGTAATTCTTGATGTCAGCCATGGGCACCCGCTTGCGCGGTCAGCGAGCTGCGCTGAACTTCGGCGAAGGCTAACTTGGCGCCAGCCAAGTTAAGCGCGCGCAGCGCGCGGCCGGAGCCAAAATTGAGCGTGTAGTTCTTGATGTCAGCCATCAGTGCAAGCCGCCGTAGTTCTCTTCGCGGACGATGCGCGGCGTGATCTCGCGCGGCTCGATGCTCACCGGCTGGTAGATGACGCGCTTGCTCTCGGGGTCGTAGCGCATCTCGACATCGCCCGAGACCGGGAAGTCCTTGCGGAACGGGTGGCCGATGAAGCCGTAGTCGGTCAGGATGCGGCGCAGGTCGAGGTGGCCTTCGAAGATGATGCCGAAGAGGTCGAATGCCTCGCGCTCGAACCAGTTGGCCGAGTTCCAGATCGGCGTCACCGAGGCGACGATCGGCAGTTCGTCGTCGGGGCAGTACACCTTCACGCGCAGGCGCCAGTTGTGCTGCACCGACAGCAGGTGCGAGACGGCAGCGAATCGCAGCCCCTGCTGCGGCTCGTTCTTCCACGCCGAATAGTCCATCCCGCACAGGTCGACGAGCTGCTCGAAGCGCAATTGTGGATGGTCGCGCAGCATAGTCGCCACGGCGAGGTAGTCGGGCGACGCGACGGTCAGCGTCAGCTCGCCGTGTTCACGCTTGAGATGCTGGATGCGTCCGGCCAGAACCGATTCCAACGCCGCCTGCAGGGTGTCGAGTTTGGTCATCGGTTCAGCGAGCGATCGTGTTCTCGCGCCGGATCTTGGCCTGCAGTTGCAGGATGCCGTAGAGCAGCGCCTCGGCCGTCGGCGGGCAGCCGGGAACATAGACGTCCACCGGCACGATGCGGTCGCAGCCGCGTACGACCGAGTAGCTGTAGTGGTAGTAGCCGCCGCCATTGGCGCACGAGCCCATCGAGAGCACCCAGCGCGGCTCGGCCATCTGGTCGTAGACCTTGCGCAGCGCGGGCGCCATCTTGTTGCACAGCGTGCCGGCGACGATCATCAGGTCGCTCTGGCGCGGGCTGGGGCGAAACAGCATGCCAAAGCGGTCGATGTCGTAGCGCGCGGCGCCGGCGTGAATCATCTCGACCGCACAGCAGGCGAGGCCGAAGGACATTGGCCACAACGAACCCGTCTTCGACCAGTTGATCACGGTGTCGAGACTGGTGGTGACGAAGCCCTCTTTGAAGACGCCTTCGATGCCCATGCGTTACTGCCCTTCGTGCTCGCTCATTCCCAGTCCAGCGCACCCTTTTTCCACTCGTAGGCGAAGCCGACGACGAGGATGGCGAGGAAGATCATCATGGCCCAGAAACCGAAGGCGCCGATCTCCTTGAGCGACACCGCCCACGGAAAGAGGAAGGCGATCTCGAGGTCGAACAGGATGAAAAGGATGGCGACGAGGTAGTAGCGCACGTCGAACTTCATGCGCGCGTCCTCGAAGGCCTCGAAGCCGCATTCGTAGGGCGAAGCCTTGGCCGCGTCGGGACGCTGGGGGCCGAGCACATAGCCCAGGACCTGGGGCACTACGCCGACCACCGCCCCGAGCAGGATGAAGAGGATGACGGGAAGGTAGGCGTCCAGGTTCATGACGGCTTTGCGGCGCTGCGAACGGGTCGGGGTGTAGGTTGGATTCCGATCGGGCCTTTGAAGCGCCCTGCCGCTGGTGCCGACGGCGAGACTCGAACTCGCACAGCTTTCGCCACTACCCCCTCAAGATAGCGTGTCTACCAATTTCACCACGTCGGCGGCACAAAAAAACAATGTCTGGTTGGCATGAGGAGTTGCTTACCAGACAGACGTAAATTCTACCCTCAATCCGGCTCACTACTTGGATGGAATGGCCGCCACGCCCGAAGCGGGCGCCGCGGGCACGGGCACGGCCGCGGCAGGTGCCGCACCCGGGATCTGCGCGGCGCCCGAGGCCGCTGCGGCGGGCGCCGACGCGGCGATGGCCGGCGCATCGAGTGCGCTGCCGCTGACCTCGCGACCGCGATCGTTCGAGAGGAAGGCCAGCGCGAGCGTCGAGGTGAAGAACACCGCGGCGCAGACCGCCGTCGAGCGCGACAGGAAGTTCGCGCTGCCGGTGGCGCCGAACAGGCTGCCCGAGGCGCCGCTGCCGAACGAAGCGCCCATGTCGGCACCCTTGCCGTGCTGGATCAGCACGAGGCCGATCATCACCAGGGCCGCGAGGATCTGCAGCGCAACGAGCAGGTTGAGGAACACATGCATGTGATGAAACTCCGGAAGACGCGCGCGGTTACGACGCCGCGCGACAGATGGCGGCGAAGTCCGCCGCCTTGAGGGATGCGCCGCCGATGAGGCCGCCGTCGATGTCGGCTTGCGCGAAGAGCGCGGCAGCGTTGTCGCCCTTGACGCTGCCGCCGTAGAGGATCTGCATCGCACCCGCCTTCTCGGTCGCGGCCTGGAGCTGCGCGCGCAGCAGCGCATGCACGGCCTGCGCCTGCTCGGGCGATGCCGTGCGGCCGGTTCCGATGGCCCAGACCGGCTCGTAGGCGACCACGACCTCCGAGATGCAGTGCGCGAGGGTGTGGATGACGGCCGACAACTGCCGCTTGACGACGCTCGCCGTCTCGCCCGCTTCGCGCTGGGCGAGCGTCTCGCCGACGCAGACGATGGGCGTGAGCCGGTGCGCGAGCGCGGCCTTGGCCTTGTCGGCGACGAGCTGGTCGCCCTCGCCGTGCAACGCGCGCCGCTCGGAGTGGCCGACGATCGCATAGCGGCAGCCGAACTCCGACAGCATCGCCGCCGCGACTTCGCCGGTGTACGCGCCGGGCTCGTTCGCCGAGCAGTCCTGCGCGCCCCAGGCGAGGGGCGAGCCAGCGAGCAGCTCGCTGACCTGCGCGAGATAGGGGAACGGCGCGCACACCGCGACCTCGCAGCGCCACTGCGCGTGTGCTTCGAGCAGGTCGGACAGCAAGGCTGCGTTCGCCGCCCCGCTGCCGTTCATCTTCCAATTGCCGACGACGAGTTTGCGACGCATCAGGCAGCCCTCCATTGCAGGTTTCGGTTCACCATGAAAGCACCAGTTTGCCGATGTGCTGGTTCGATTCCATCAGCTCGTGCGCCGTGGCCGCATGCGCGGCCGGGAACACCTGATGAATCACCGGCTTGATGCGGCCTGACGCCAGCCACGGCCAGACCTCGCGCCGCAACGCGTCGGCGATGGCGGTCTTGAACGCGACCGGGCGCGCCCGCAATGTCGACCCGCTGATCACGAGCCGGCGGCGCAGCAGCAGGCCGGCGTTGAACTGGGCTTCGATGCCGCCTTGCACGGCGATGATCGCAAGCCGCCCGTCCTCGGCCAGGCACGAGACCTCGCGCGCGACGTAGTCCCCGGCGACCATGTCGAGAATGACATCGACACCGCGCTGCGTGGTGATGCGCATGGCTTCGGCGGCGAAGTCCTGGCTGCGGTAGTTGATCGCATGGTCCGCGCCCAGCGCGAGGCAGGCCGCGCACTTGGCGTCGCTGCCGGCGGTGGCGATGACGGTCGCACCCCACGCCTTGGCGAGCTGGATCGCAGTGACGCCGATGCCGCTCGTCCCGCCCTGCACCAGCAGCGTTTCGCCGGCTTGCAGGCGCGCACGATCGAAGACGTTGGACCAGACGGTGAAGAAGGTCTCGGGCAGGCTCGCGGCTTCGATGTCGGAGAGGCCCTGCGGCACCGGCAGGCATTGCCCGACGGGGGCTGTGCACAGCTCGGCGTAGCCGCCACCTGCCACCAATGCACAGACACGGTCGCCGATCGCCAGGCCGGCAGCGACCATGGCCTGCGCGTCACCGCTGACGATGCGCCCCGCCACCTCGAGCCCCGGGATGTCGGACGCTCCCGGCGGCACCGGATACAGGCCCTTGCGCTGCAGCACGTCGGGGCGGTTCACGCCCGACGCCGCGACGGCGATCAGCAGCTCGCCCGCACCCGCCACCGGCGCTGCGCGCTCGGAGAGGCGCAGCACGTCGGGCGCGCCCGGTGCCGAGATCTCGATCGCCTTCATGCGAGGCGCGGGCAGCCCGCCGTCACTCGTGCGACGACGGCTGCGGCTCGCGTTCGAGCAGCGCCTTCATCGACAGCTTGACGCGGCCCTTCTCGTCGGTCTCGAGCACCTTGACGCGAACGATCTGGCCTTCGCTCAGGTAGTCGGTGACCTTCTCGACGCGCTGGTGCGCGATCTGGCTGATGTGCAGCAGGCCGTCCTTGCCCGGCAGCAGGTTGATGAGCGCGCCGAAGTCGAGGATCTTGGTGACCGCGCCCTCGTAGATCTTGCCGACCTCGACCTCGGCCGTGATCTCCTCGATGCGCTTCTTCGCATGCGCCGCCTTGTCGGCGTCGGTCGACGCGATCGTGATCGTGCCGTCTTCGCCGATGTCGATCGTGGTGCCGGTCTCTTCGGTCAGCGCGCGGATGGTCGCCCCGCCCTTGCCGATCACGTCACGGATCTTCTCGGGGTTGATCTTCATCGTGTACAGGCGCGGCGCGAACTGCGACACCTCGGCCTTGGCCTCGCCCATCGCTTCCTGCATCTTGCCGAGGATGTGCATGCGCGCTTCCTGCGCCTGCGCGAGGGCGACCTGCATGATTTCCTTGGTGATGCCCTGGATCTTGATGTCCATCTGCAGCGCGGTCACGCCGGCGGTCGTGCCGGCAACCTTGAAGTCCATGTCGCCGAGGTGATCTTCATCGCCCAGGATGTCGGTCAGCACCGCGAAGCGGTTGCCGTCCTTGATCAGGCCCATCGCGATGCCGGCCACGTGGGCCTTCATCGGCACGCCGGCGTCCATCAGCGCGAGGCAGCCACCGCACACCGAGGCCATCGACGAGGAGCCGTTCGACTCGGTGATCTCCGAGACGATGCGAATCGTGTACGGGAAGTCCGCTTCGCTCGGCAGCGCCGCCGCCAGCGCGCGCTTGGCCAGGCGCCCGTGGCCGATCTCGCGCCGCTTCGGGCTGCCGAAGCGGCCCGCTTCGCCGGTCGCGAACGGAGGCATGTTGTAGTGGAGCATGAAGCGGTCGGTGAACTCGCCGGCCAGCGCGTCGATGCGCTGCGCGTCGCGCGCCGTTCCGAGCGTCGCCGCCACCAGCGCCTGCGTCTCGCCGCGCGTGAACAGCGACGAGCCATGAGCGCGCGGCAGCACGCTGTTGCGGATCTCGATCTGGCGTACGGTGCGCGTGTCGCGGCCGTCGATGCGCGGCTCGCCGGCCAGGATCTGGCTGCGCACGATGCGCGCTTCGATGTCGAACAGCAGCGCCTCTAACTTGACTTCGTCGAACACCGCACCCTCGGCCTTCAGCGCTTCCTTGGCGGCGGCATAGGCCTGGCGGCAGGCCTGCGTGCGAGCCTGCTTGGAGCGGATCTGGTAGGCCGCGCGCAGCGACTCTTCAGCCAACGCGTTGACCTTCGCGATGAAGGCTTCGTCCTTGGCCGGCGGCTGCCAGTCCCAGGCCGGCTTGCCGGCGTCGCGCACGAGTTCGTTGATCGCGGCGATCGCGATGTTGCCCTGCTCGTGACCGAAGACCACGCCGCCGAGCATCACTTCCTCGCTCAACTGGTCGGCTTCGGACTCGACCATCAGCACCGCGGCCTGCGTTCCGGCGACGACCAGGTCGAGCTTGGACGACAGCAGTTGCGTCTTGCCCGGGTTGAGCACGTACTGGCCATCGATGTAGCCGACGCGCGCGGCCCCGATCGGGCCGTTGAACGGCATGCCCGAGATCGCCAGCGCAGCGCTGGCGCCGATCAGCGCCGGGATGTCAGCGGACACCTCGGGGTTGAGCGACATCACGTGCACGATGACCTGCACTTCGTTGTAGAAGCCGTCCGGGAACAGCGGGCGCAGCGGCCGATCGATCAGGCGGCAGGTCAGCACCTCGAGTTCGCTCGGCCGGCCTTCGCGCTTGAAGAAGCTGCCCGGGATCTTGCCGGCAGCGTAGGTCTTCTCGGTGTAGTCGACCGTGAGCGGGAAGAAGTCCTGCCCCGGCTTGGCGTTCTTGGCGCCGACCACGGTCGCGAGCACCACGGTGCCCTCGACGCTGACGACGACCGCGCCCGAGGCCTGGCGAGCGATCTCGCCGGTTTCAAGCGTGACGCTGTGCTCGCCCCATTGGAAGGTCTTGGTGATCTTGTTGAACATGCTCATGAAACGTCTCCGGTGATGCGGGCGCGATGGAATCGGCTGCGCCCTTGGCCTGGAGCCGAATTCACCGTGGCAACAATGCCATTCCAGCGCGGTTCAGGGCGCGCCGCGGTCCGAGACCGCGCTGGAATGACACAGCAGTTGCCCGTGTGGTTCAACTCCGAAAAATGCAAAAGAGCCTGTGCTGGGGTGTCCAGACAGGCTCGTGCGCTGCGTCTCTCGCTTACTTGCGCAGGCCGAGTTTGTGGATCAGCGCCGTGTAGCGGTCGGCGCTGGTGTCCTTCAGATAGGCCAGCAGGCGCTTGCGCCGGTTGACCATTTTCAGCAGGCCACGGCGGCTGTGGTGATCCTTGATGTGGGCCTTGAAGTGAGGCGCCAGATCGTTGATGCGGGCGGTGAGGATGGCGACCTGGACTTCCGGCGAGCCGGTGTCGCCCGCTGCGCGCGCGTGTTCCTTGACTATCTCGGCCTTGTTGAGGCTGGCATTCGACATGCTTGTTTCCTGGTGTGAAGCCGCGCCCGAATCTCGAGGCATGTTGCGGCTGTGGACTTGCGGTCGCAGGTGAAACGTACCCGCGCCGTGCTTCGCTTGGCACTCAAGTGCAGTGTTCGACGCTATGCGGCACACAAGACCGCGACTTTGCTGCCCTGGCGTCGTTGCAAATCCTCGCGATACCTGCTGGTATCGATGCGGTTTGCGCCTAGACAGGACGACAAATCCATCGGTCTTCTTAAGTGCCGCATAGCGCCGAACACTGCACCAGCGAGCGCAAAGCCTGTCGATTATAGACGAAGCGCCCCGGCGAGCCGCTCCACACCCTGCACCAGCCGCGCCGGGTCGCGCGACGCGAAGCACCAGCGCAGCCAGCCCTCCGCCTCGCCGCCGAACGCCGCCCCCGGCGCCAGGCCCAGCCCGCCGTCGGCGACCAGGCGCTTGGCGAAGGCGAGCGAGTCGTCCTCCCCTTCGACGCGAAAGAACGCGTACATGCCGCCCATCGGCGGCGCGACGGTCACCTCCGGCAGCGCGGCAAGGCGGGGCAGCAGCGTGTCGCGGCAAACGCGCATTCGCGCGACCAGCCCGGGCACGAAGGTCTCGGCCTGCGCCAGCGCGGCCAGCCCACCACGTTGCACGAACACCGGTGCGCACGAGGTGTTGAACTCGATCAGCTTGCCCAGCGCGTCCATCAGTTCGGCCGGGGCGACCAGCCAGCCGAGCCGCCAGCCGGTCATCAGGAAGCTCTTCGAGAAGCTGTGCGCAATGACCAGCCTGTCTTCGGGCTCGGCGATGTCGGCAAAGCTCGGCGCCGCCGGGCACGGGCCGTCACCGGGGCCGAACCAGAGGCGTTCGTAGACCTCGTCGGCGACGATCCAGGTGCCGGTGCGGCGGCAGTGGGCGAGGATCGCGCGCTGTTCTTCGCGCGTCAGCGTCCAGCCGGTCGGGTTGTTCGGCGCGTTGACGAGCAGCACGCGCGTGCGCTCGGTCACCGTGGCCAGCAAGGCCGGCAGGTCGAGTTGCCACGCACCATCGCGAACGTGCAGCGCAAAGCGCTTCACCTCAGCACCGAGGATCGCCGGCTGCGCGGTCAGATTGGGCCAGACCGGAACCACGACGACGACTTCCTCGCCCGCGCCAGCCAGGGCCTGCATCGCGATCATCAAGCCGCTAACGCCCGAGGACGTGACGGCGATGCGCGCCCCCGGCACTTCGCGGTGCATGCTGCTCACGTACCGCGCGATCGCCTCGCGCAGCTCGGGCAGGCCGAGGTTGTGCGCGTAGAAGGTCTCGCCCCGCGCCAGCGATTCGGCGGCGGCCTCGCGGACGAAGGACGGCGTCACCTCGTCGCTCTCGCCGAACCAGAACGCCAGCACATCGCCGCGCCCGAGGCCGGCGTTGGCCACTTCGCGGATCTTCGACGCCGGAAGTTGCGCGATCACTGCTCGCATGCGTCTGTGCCCTCAGGGTTGACTTGAATTCCGACGTTGCCGCACCACCTTGAGTGGCATGGGTTGCTGCACGGTGCCGCAACCGAACCATTGTAGGAACCCACCATGTTCGTCCTGCCCGCCTCTTTGCTTCATCACCGCGCGCGGCGCAGCGCCTCGGCTCCGCTCTCGTTCGCCCACCTGCTCGGCGAGCGCGGCTGCGCTCCCGCGTCCAACGACACCGAAGGTAGCGAGACCCGAGTGCCGGCGATGGACGTGCGCGAAAGCGACACCGCCTACAGCGTGATCCTCGATCTGCCCGGCGTCGCCAAGGATCAGTTGAAGATCTCGGTCGAAGGCCGCCGCGTCAGCGTCGCGACGATCGCCGCAGCGGCGCCGCAGGAGGACGCGACGCGCGTGCTCTACCGCGAGCGCAGCGCGCCCGCCTATGCGCGCACGGTCGTCTTGCCGGCCGAAGTCGACGCCGCGGCAACGCAGGCGCGCTTCGAGAATGGCGTGCTGACGCTGACCCTCGCCAAGCGCGTCGCCAGCGGTGCAACGCAGATCAAGATCGACTGAGCCTCAGCTTATCGACGCGAGAGGCCAGCGCGGCAGCACGTCGAACGCGTAGTCGCGGTTGATCTCGGCGCGCCCGCGTTGCAGCCGCATCGCCGCGGCGAGCGCGATCATCGCTCCGTTGTCGGTGCACAGCGCAAGTTCGGGGTAGTGCAGCTGCGCACCGATCTTGGCGCACTGGGCGTTCAGCCGTTCGCGCAGATGCCGGTTGGCGCCCACGCCGCCGGCGACGACCAGTCTTAAGAGGCCGCTCGCGCGCAGCGCGGCGAGCGACTTGTGCACCAGCACGTCGACGATGGCGGCCTGCGTCGCCGCGGCGAGGTTGGCCTTGTCCTGTTCGCAGACGTTGCTGCCGCACTTGCGCAGTTGCGTCATCACGGCCGTCTTCAGACCCGAGAACGAGAAGTCGAGGTTGCCGCTATGCAGCAGTGGCCGCGGCAAATCGAACGCCGACGCATCACCGAACTCGGCCAGGCGCGCGAGGCCCGGCCCGCCGGGGTAAGGTAGGCCCATCATCTTGGCCGTCTTGTCGAAGGCCTCGCCGGCCGCGTCGTCGATGGTCTCGCCGAGCAGCGTGTAGCGCGCCACGTCGTCGACGCGCATGAGTTGCGTGTGCCCGCCCGAGACGAGCAGCGCGATGAACGGAAAGCGCGGTGGGTCGGCCGAGAGAAACGGCGACAGCAAGTGGCCTTCGAGGTGATGCACGCCGAGCGCCGGCTTGCCCAGCGCCGCGGCCAGCGCGCACGCGAAGCCCGCTCCGACGAGCAGCGCACCGGCCAGCCCCGGCCCGCGCGTGTAGGCGACGACGTCGATCGCCTCCAGCGCGGTCTGCGCATCGGCCAGCACCTGGCGCGCGAGCGGCAGCACGCGGCGGATGTGGTCGCGCGAGGCCAGTTCGGGGACGACGCCGCCGTAGGCCTGGTGCATGTCGATCTGGCTGTGCAGCGCCTGCGCGAGCAGCGTCGGCACCGCGTCGCCTTGCGTCTGCACGAGCGCAACGCCGGTCTCGTCGCAGGATGATTCGATGCCGAGGACGATCATTGGTAGACGTTGGCTCTCATGTGGTCCGAAGGCCGGTTGAGGAGCCAACGCCCCCTTTCAAACCGTGCATGCGGATTTCCCGCACACGGCTTACCGGGGGCCGTCGGCTCGCAGCATTGTGCGGCCCTACCCTTTCGAGCAGGGACGGCGCCGGGTGGTGGACGGCCCTGCGTGCCGCC
>CAIKUF010000200.1 GCA_903830565.1 uncultured bacterium
CGATCGGCTCAAGCGCTACTCGATGGAGCAGTCGAATACCCTGTTTCGCGACGCCGAGCTCGAACGTGCGCTCGACGACATCTACCTGCGCCCCTTGCTTGAAACCGCTGCCGATCTGCTCAACCGGCTGATGCGCGGCGGGGTGAACGACGAAGAACTCGGCGAGGCCGTGAAGTCGCTGCGCGAAGAAGGCAGGCTCACTTTTGCCGAGGACGACGCCTTGTTGCGCGAGCCACGCGTGGTCTGCTCGATGGGGATCATCAACCGCAGTGATCCGTCGCGGTGACTCTTGGAGGGATTTGTAACGTGTCGAGCGCCCCGAACGTTTTTACTGTTGTCAACGATGAGTCCCTGTCTTGTGCCGTCGCGGCGACGAGGGACACTGTGGTCTATGTGGCGCCCGGCATCACGAAGCCGATCGTTGACTGCTTGGCCCATCAACTCGACTCTCAACCGAACTTGCTCGCCACGGTCATCGTCGACCTCGACCCCGAGGTGTACCGTCTGGGCTATGGGACCGAGGAAGGATTGCTGGCGCTGCAGGCGTTGGCAGGACGGCAACACCTGGAGCTGCGGCAACAGGCCGGCGTGCGCATCGGGTTGCTGGTGACGGATGGCCAGACGCTGGTGTACTCCCCGACACCACTGCTGATCGAGGCGGGATCCACATCCGAAGCAAAACCCAATGCGGTGCTCATCACGCGGATGACAGACACGAGGGATCTGCTGTTACGTGCCTGCGGTGCGAACGGGTCACCAAACCAAGAAACGCCGACCCCGCAGCAGGCTGAGATAGGTCGCGCGCCGGCAACGCCGCAGCAGGTGGCGGAGTCCGTCAAAGCACTCAAGGAGATTCCACCGAAGAAATTCAACGTGGCGCGCATCGAACGGGTCTATGAATCGAAAATTCAGTTTGTCGAGCTTGAGCTGACCCGCTACCGGCTTTCTTCCAAGCGGGTAACCATTCCGAACGACTTGCTGCTCGGCGAGGACAAGGCCCTCGATGATCGGCTGAAGAACAGCTTTCTGCTTCTTCACGGAGAGCAAGCACCCACGGTGAAGATCCCCGATTTCGACGCCGAGACGTTGGAGCCGATGAACGACAAAGACGGAAAGCCCAAATTCTTGGACTGGTCGGAAGCGGAACTGGAGAAGCGCCGCAAAGCGCTGTATGACGACTATCTGATCAACCTGCCACGCTTCGGCCACATCATCATGCGGCGCAATCGGCCAGCATTCGATCAACGCCTCAAACTACTGAAAACGCAGATCGGTGCGTTTACAACAACTGTGGACAAGGCGCTTGGCAAGACGCTGATCGATGCCATCGCCGCACTGGCGAAGTCGCTGCTGCCAAGAGTGCGCGAGGCCGTACCTCAGCGTTACTCGCGCGTCCTCGGCACGGCCGTGCCGAGCGACGACGACCTGCTCGAGCAGCTAGGACGTGACCTAGAGCGAAGCTTCGGTGGGACCAGCAACGCGTTCAAGCCGGAACTTCGTTGCGTGTTTAAGGACGTCACCTACGAGGCCATCAACGACAACACCTTTCAGACCGCCTTGGGCAAGGCACTTGGTGAGCGTGCGGTGGCACAGCTTTTCTCAGAGCATGACGCTGCGCCGGAGGCGTGATGCGGTGCAACGCAGGTGAACTGGGGGCCGTGCTCATAGAGCCGCTGCGAACTGCGGCCAGAACAAAAGTTTGGACGCCTTGTGGAAAGCTATGGACCCGCTGGATATGGCCAAGTGCTTCAAAGCAAAAGGAAATTGCAATCCGCTTTGAACGCGACCGCCGAACTTATGGCGCTGCGAAACTGACTGCCCCATGACTCACCTCGACTTCCCCGCGTTCCAGAAGCACCTCTTTGCGTTCGACTTCCCGCGGCTGTTTGTCGACGTGCTGGGCTGGAACAAGCCGCCGCTGTCGGCCCAAGCATGGCAAGAGGATGGGGCCAAGCAGCATGCCTTTGCGCGCCGCATGGTGGCCGAGCTGGGCGGCGTGGCCGTGCTGCAAATCGTTGCCGCCGAGGGTTGGCCCGAGGAGGCGACCCGCGCCGCGATCTGGAAGCACGTTTCCCAGCACCACGCCGAGAACATCCTCATCTTCACCGACCGCCGCGAAGGCGCGTCGCAAAGCCAGTGGTACTGGGTCAAGCGCGGGCGCGACGAAGCCACCGGCAGGGCGAAGAACACACCGCGCCGGCACGATTACTTTCGCGGCCAGCCGGTGGACCTGTTCGCCTCGAAGCTGCATGCGATGGTGGTCGAACTGTCGGAGCTCGACGCCTCCGGCCGCATGCCGGTGCTCGAAGCAGCGCGGCGCATCCAGGCCGCGCTGGATGTGGACAAGACGACCAAGCGCTTCTTCGAGCGCTACTCGGAGCAGCACGACAGGCTGCTGGAGCAGATCGAAGGCATCGCCGACGACCGCGACCGGCGCTGGTACGCATCGGTGATCCTGAACCGGCTGATGTTCGTCTGGTTCATGCAAAAGAAGTTCTTCCTCGACGGCGGCAACGCCGATTACCTGCCCGCCAAGCTCGCCGAATCGCGCCGGCGCGGCGCCGACCGCTTCTTCGGCGAGTTCCTGAACGCACTGTTCTTCGAAGCTTTCGCCAAGCCCGAGGCCGATCGCTCACCGCAGGCGCGCCAGCTCACCGGCAACGTGCCCTACCTGAACGGTGGCCTCTTCCTGCACCACAAGCTGGAACTGGACGCCGACCACCGGCCCCGCCTGGGCACCACGCTGCGCATTCCCGATGCCGCGTTCGAAGGCGTGTTCGCCGTCTTCGCCGCCTTCACCTGGCACCTGGACGACACCCCGGGCGGCGATGCCGACGAGATCAACCCCGACGTGCTGGGCTACATCTTCGAGAAGTACATCAACCAGAAGGCTTTCGGCGCCTACTACACCCGGCCCGAGATCACCGGCTACCTGGCCGAGCGCAGCATCCACCAGTTGATTCTGGAGCGCGTGCACGAGCCGGCCCTGCCAGAGTTGGCGCTGCCCGAGGTGAAGTTCGCCAGCGTCTCGGAACTTCTTGCGCGCATGGACGCGCGAACGGCGTTGCGGCTGGTGAACACCGTGCTGCCTTCGATCACCGTGCTCGACCCCGCGGTGGGCTCGGGCGCCTTTCTGGTC
This sequence comes from uncultured bacterium, assembly GCA_903830565.1. Classification (GTDB taxonomy): domain Bacteria; phylum Pseudomonadota; class Gammaproteobacteria; order Burkholderiales; family Burkholderiaceae_C; genus CAIKUF01. The sequence continues at coordinate 3,140 of CAIKUF010000200.1, forward strand.
GCCGCGCTCAAGTGCCTGATCAACGTCTACTACGCCGTCGTCGGCCGCGCCGAGCTGGGCGCGAGCGCCGAGCTTCAGGCCTGGCTGCGCCACATTCAGGCTGCCCACCCGAGCGTGGGCTACTACATCAAGCGCCGCATCGTCACCGACAACCTGTACGGCGTGGACATCATGGAAGAGGCGAGCGAGATCGCCAAGCTGCGCCTGTTCCTCGCGATGGTGTCGTCGGTGCGCGAGGTGCAAGACCTGGAACCGTTGCCCAACATCGACTTCAACATCCTGCCCGGCAATTCGCTGGTCGGCCTGATGCGGGTGGACGAGCACGAGTTCGATGCCAAGAACCGCCAGGGCGACATGTTCCGCAAGGGCTTTCGCGAGCTGCTGGCGGAGAAGAGCCGCAAGCTCGCCACCTACCGCGCCAACGTCGGCGAACTGGGCAACAGCACCGACCTGCGCGTGCTACGCGACGGCATCGACGCCGCGATGACCGAGGCCAACGCGGTGATGAACGAGCTGCTTCAAGACCAGTTCGCCGCGCGCCGCATCAAGTTCGAGCAGGCGACCTGGGACGCGGCAAAGGGCGCGCTCGGCAAGCCGAAGAAGCGCCCGGTTGAGCTTGCCGACGTGACCGCCCAGCACCCGCTGCACTGGGGCTACGTGTTCGACGACATCGTGCAGCGGCGCGGCGGCTTCGACATCGTGCTTGCCAACCCGCCGTGGGAAGTGTTCAAGCCGCAGGCGAAGGAGTTCTTTGCCGACCATTCCGATCTCGTCAGCAAGAACAAGATGACGATCAAGGAGTTCGAGAAGGAGCAGGGCAAGCTGCTCAAAGACAAGGCAGTACGCGACGCGTGGCTCGAATACGAGAGCCGGTTTCCGCACATGAGCGCGTACTTCCGCAGCGCGCCCGAGTACAGCTTCCAGTCAGCGATCGTCGGCGGCAAGCGGACCGGCTCCGACATCAACCTCTACAAGCTCTTCGTCGAGCGTTGCTTTGTGTTGCTGCGCGACGGCGGGCACTGCGGCATCGTGATTCCCAGCAGCCTCTACAAAGACTTTAGCGCAACCGGGCTGCGCAATATGCTGTTCGATCAGGCGCAGGTGGACAGGATCGTCTCGCTCTCGAACGAGAGGTTCATCTTCGACGAGGTTCACCACTCGTTCGGCCTGCTGTTCCTCACGTTCACGAAGGGCGGCAAGACCGAGAAGCTGCGCGCGGCATTCCGCATCAATCCGCGCGAGGCCATTCGCGCCGACGAGTTCGAGCCGTTCGTCCACGACGAGGGCAACTTCGTCGAACTGTCCGCCGAGTTGATTCGAGCGATGAACGCAGAGACACGCTCGATACTGGAGTTTCGCAGCGCCGCCGACGTCGCCATCGTCGGAAAGATGCTGCGCTTTCCGGCGCTGGGCAAGCCGATGGAAGGCGTGTGGAACCTCAAGCTAACGAACGAGTTCCACATGACCAACGACAGCCAGGTGTTCAAGACCGCACCTGCCGAGAACCGGCTGCCACTGTTCACAGGCCGCATGTTCAACCAGTTCGAACTGACCAGCGAGCATTCCGGCTACTGGATCGACGAGGCCGATGGCCGCAAGGTCTTGCTGGGCCGTGCGGCGGACACTGGGCAACGGCTGGAATACCAGGGCTACCGCTGGCTGCACCGCCGCATTGCCCGGTCCAGCGACTCGCGCACGCTGATCTCGACCATCGCGCCGCCAAGGGTGTTCACCGAGGTCAACAGCACGACGCTGAAGGTCATCGAAAGCGACATCGACGCGATCGAGCAGTGCTACTGGTGCGGTCTGGCGAACAGCATGGTGCTCGATTGGCTGCTCAGGCAAAGCGTCACTTCGACCTTGAACATGTTTTACCTCTACCAATTGCCTGTACCGCGATTGCCATCTTCCGACCCGCGCTGCAAACAGATCGCGGGGCGGGTGGCGCGATTGGTCTGCACGACTCCAGCCTACGACACGCTGGCTAAGGACACCGGTCTGCGCGATCATCGCGACGGCGCCACCGACTCCGCCGAGCGCGCCCGCCTGCGCGCCGAGATCGACGGCCTCGTGGCCCACCTCTACGGCTTGAGCGAAGCCGAGTTCGCCCATATCCTCGGCACCTTCCCGCTGGTCCCTGAGCCGGCGAAAGTGGCTGCGCGCAATGCCCTACGGGACGTGCAGAAAGGCCTTCTCTCATGAAGCTGCAAAGCGTTCGAGTTCGCAATTTCAAGGCCATTGTGGACAGCCGGCGAGTTAGGCTGGGCGCTCTAACTGTCTTCATCGGCAACAACGGGGTCGGCAAGTCCAGCCTGATCGAGGCACTGGAGACTTATCAAGCCATCGTTCGCGACGGGCTGGATGTAGCGATGCAACGCTGGCTGGGCATCGAACACGTGCGCCACAAGGCGCAGGAAGCCAAACAAAGACGCGGCGTGCCGGTCAATCCGATCCGCTTCGAATTGGCGCTCGGCGCGAGCCCGCGGCGAGTCAGGCGCCTGGAGATGGAGGTCAACAACGACCCCGCGGCGAACCTGATGTTCATCGTCGACGAGCGCATCTCGCGCGGCGATGGCACATGGCTCGGACGCGACAAGGCCGGCGCCATCGAGACCTACGGAGCGAAGCGCTCCATTCTGGCTGGTGCGCTCGGGGACTACGTCGAGGAGGCGCGCCACGTGCTGGATTGGCAGTTCCTGACGCTCTCGCCGGAGCGCATGGGCTTGCCTGTGCCGCAGCAGCGCACGGCTGGCGGCGTGCGGCTTGCGCGTGACGGGTCGAACGTGGCGGACTTTCTTCTTGATCTTCGGCGGCAAAGCGCCAGCGCCTTCGACGGCATTGTCGAGACGATGGCGTACGTGCTGCCCTATGCCAAAGACATCCAGCCCAGCCTCACGTCCTCGGAAATCGAGCGCAAGGCATGGCTGCAGATCGCCGAGGCGGACTTCAAGGTGCCGGGTTGGCTGCTCTCGACCGGGACGCTGCGGATACTCGCACTGCTGGCGCTGCTTCGCCATCCGACGCCCCCGCCTTTGATCGTCGTCGAAGAGGTCGAGAACGGGCTGGACCCGCGAAGCATCCACCTCATCGTGGAAGAGATTCGCAGCGCCGTGATGTCGGGATCGACTCAGGTCGTGCTGACGACGCATTCCCCCTACCTTCTGGACCTGTTGACTCTGGATCACCTCGTGGTCGTCGAGCGCGATTCGGCCGGTCATCCGACGTTCACTCGGCCAGGGGACTCGGCCGGACTGAAGAACTGGTCAGAGAGCTTTGCGCCGGGCAAGCTCTACACGATGGGCAATCTCGGCGGGCTCGGCACATGAGCATCGGCCTGATCCTGGAGTGCGGCCCGGAAGGTGCCGACAAGCTCGTGTGCGAGTACTTCGCCGCAAGGTTGAGGCCCGGCGTTGCGCTGGTGTCGCGGACCATGGACGACAAGCCGAGCTTGCTGAACGACGCAGCGACCGCGGCGTCGGCATTGCTGGCGGATGGGTGTGAGCGGGTGCTGATCGTCTGGGATCTGCGGCCCGCCTGGCCGGACACGACGACAAAGGCCTGCCGGGCCGTGGAGCGCCTGACGCTGCTGAAGTCGTTGACTGCCGCCGGGCTGCACGGGCGCCCCGTCTACCTTGTCTGCGTAGAGCAGGAGCTGGAGAGCTGGTTACTCGCCGACGAGGCCAAGCTCTCCAGTTTTCTCTCGACGCCTGAGCATGCCTACACAGTGGCAAGGGTCCGCGCTCCAGACCGCGTGCAGATACCCAAGTCGAAGGTGATGAACCACTTCAGGGAAGCCCGCGGATGGCGATACGAAGATCGGGTTCATGCGATCAAGGTACTGCGCGAAGGCGAGCCCAACTGGTCGCGCCTTCGCCGATCCGACTCGTTCGCGCGTTTCGAGGCGAAGCTGTTGTGCTGATGCAGTGCACAGTGTCCGCCGGTCGAGGTGCGGCGCGAGCGCGTGGGGGCCAAATGACGGCTGGCGAGATTCGGAAGGACGCACACCAGCTCTTCGCCAAGCTGAAGGCTGCGTATAAGCGCTCGCCCGTAGTCGCTGACCCGCCGCGTTGATGTTCTTTATCCGACGAGTCGGATAAAGAAGTTGCCGATTCCGAAAAAGTCTTTCGGATCAAGCACTTACGGCGGTACCCATTATCCGGATGTGTGACGAGAGAGGCGGAAAGCGCTCTGGCCCGGCCCGCACGGTGCCCATGCCGCCGATCACGCAGCCGGCGCCAATTCGGGAATCGCCAATGCCTCGGCCGGCGTGAGAACCGTCAGCCCGAGCGGCAACAAGCTCTCGGACAAGACCAGCAGGTCGCTGTCGCCGGTGACCAGCCATTGCGCCCCGGCCGCCAGTGCGGCGTGGATGAACTTGTCGTCGCTGGCATCGCGGCAGAATGCGTGCGCCGCCGTCGCTGCCGGAACGTCGACCCAGCGGGCGATGGACTCGAGGTCGCTCAGCAGGCGTTTACGCACTTCCATCGCCACATAGCGATCGAACTTCGGGCGCCACAAGCGATCCGCGAGTTCGGCAAAGGTGTCTCTGGAAAACACCGGTTGTGCGGCACTGACGACCTGGCGTGTCAGTTGCGCCGGCGGCCCCGCCTTCGTCAGCAGGCCGCTGATCCAGACGTTGGTGTCGATGACGACGCCCGCGCCCTTCGCACGCACGGCCCGGTCAGCTTTCGTCCGCCAGCAGCGCGTTCAGCTTCTCGGCGGTCAGGCCGGCGCGCTCGGCGGCGTCGGCGGCCTCGTTCATGGCGCCCAGCAGGCGGTCCGCATAGAACGCCCGCATCGCTTCATAGTCGTCGGCGCTGACCATGACGCCGACCACCCGGTCGTGGCGCATCACGCGCACCGGTTCGCGCTGGACGCGATCGAGAAACTCGCCGAAGCGGGTCTTGGCTTCGTTGGCGGTGAAGGTTTGCATGCTTGAATCCCGTCTGCGCTGGACGCTGGCATTGTATTCAAATCGTGCGATTAGCGCGAATCGCACGATCTATGGCTGCTGCCCAGCGTGACCGCCCCCTCAGCCCGCCTTCACCTTCAACCGCCACGCATGCAGCAGCGGCTCGGTGTAGCCGCTCGGTTGCGCGAGGCCCTTGAAGACGAGGTCGCTCGCGGCCTGGAAGGCGGCCGATGTGGCCTCAATGCCTGACATCGGCTGGTAGGCCGGGTCGCCCGCGTTCTGCTTGTCGACCACCCTGGCCATGCGCTTGAGAGTCGCCCGCACCTGCGCCTTGGTCACCACGCCGTGGTGCAGCCAGTTCGCCATGTGCTGGCTGCTGATGCGCAGCGTCGCGCGGTCTTCCATCAGGCCGACGTTGTGGATGTCGGGCACCTTGGAGCAGCCCACGCCCTGGTCGACCCAGCGCACCACGTAGCCGAGGATGCCCTGCGCGTTGTTGTCGAGTTCCTGCCGCTTCTCGGCGGCGCTCCAGTCGGGCGACTTCGCGACGGGAACGGTCAGCAGGCCCTTTAGGATCTCCTTGCGCACGGCCTCCTTGTCGGACTTGGCATCGATTCTCTCCAGGTGCTTTTGCACCGCGAACACATCGACCTGGTGGTAGTGCAGCGCGTGCAGCGTGGCGGCGGTCGGGCTCGGCACCCAGGCCGTGTTGGCGCCGGCCTTGGGGTGGGCTATCTTCTGCTGCAGCATCGCCGCCATCAGGTCGGGCATGGCCCACATGCCCTTGCCGATCTGCGCCTTGCCGCGCAGCCCGCATTGCAGGCCGACGAGCACGTTGTTGCGCTCGTAGGCCTTGATCCATGCACTGGTCTTCATGTCGCCCTTGCGGATCATCGGCCCGGCCTGCATCGCGGTGTGCATCTCGTCGCCGGTGCGGTCGAGGAAGCCCGTGTTGATGAAAGCGACCCGGCTCGCCGCGGCGGCGATGCAGGCTTTCAGGTTCACGCTGGTGCGGCGTTCCTCGTCCATGATGCCGAGCTTGACGGTGCTGTCCGGCAGGCCGAGCAGCTTCTCGACGCGGCCGAACAGCTTGCTCGCGAAGGCCACTTCGGCCGGGCCGTGCATCTTCGGCTTGACGATGTAGACGCTGCCGGTGCGGCTGTTGCCCTTGCGCTGCAGGTCGTGCAGCGCGATCGTCGTCGTCACCACCGCATCGAGGATGCCTTCCGGAATCTCCTGCCCGTCGCCCCACAGCACGGCCGGGTTCGTCATCAGGTGTCCGACATTGCGCACGAAGAGCAGCGAGCGGCCGTGCAGCGCGACGTCTTCGCCGCTCGGGCCGGTGTAGTGGCGGTCGGGGTTGAGGCCGCGGGTGAAGGTCTTGCCGTTCTTCGTAACTTCCTCGGTCAGTGTGCCCTTGAGGATGCCGAGCCAGTTGCGGTAGGCCAGCACCTTGTCGTCGGCGTCGACCACAGCGACTGAATCCTCGAGATCGAGGATGGTCGACAGCGCGGCTTCGAGCACGAGGTCGCACACACCGGCCGGGTCGCTCTTGCCGATGGGCGCGTTGCGGTCGATGCGGATATCGAGGTGCAGGCCATGGTGCGTGAGCAGGATCGCGGACGGCGCCGCCGGCTCGCCCTGAAAGCCGACGAACTGCGCCGGCTCGGCAAGGTGCGCCCTGTGGCCGCTCTTCAAGGTCACGATGAGCGCGCCGGCTTCGACGCGGTAGGACGTGGAGTCGAGGTGCGAACCTTTGGCGAGCGGCACCGCGCGGTCGAGCACATGGCGTGCGTACTCTATGACCTTGGCCCCGCGCACCGGGTTGTAGCCGCGGCCCTGTTCGGCGCCGCCGTCCTCAGCGATCGCATCGGTGCCGTAGAGCGCGTCGTAGAGCGAGCCCCAGCGCGCGTTGGCGGCGTTCAGCGCATATCGAGCGTTAGTGATCGGGACCACGAGCTGCGGGCCGGCCTGCAGCGCGAGTTCGGCGTCGACGTTCTTCGTCGTGACGCGCGCCTTCGCGGGCACCGGCACGAGGTAGCCGATTTTCTCCAGGAACTTGCGGTACTTGCCCATCTTGGCGATCGGCCCCGGGTGCTCGCGGTGCCAGGCATCGATCTCCGTTTGCAGGCGGTCGCGCTCGGCCAGCAAGGCGGCGTTCTCGGGCGCGAGATCGCGCACGATCTCGTCGAAGCCCTGCCAGAAGCGGGCCGCGCCGACGCCGGTGCCGGGCAGCACTTCGCGGTCGATGAAGTCCTTCAGCGTGGTGGCCACGTGGAGGCGGTGGATGGTGGTGCGTTCGGTCATGGCGTGAGTTTGTCAGTGAGGGAAGAAGGTGAGCACGTCGCGCAGGCTGGTGCCGGTGCGCGTGGGTTCGGTGGCTAGCGCTTCGAGCGGAAGGCGCTGGCGGTTGACCCACAGCGTCGTGTAGCCGAACCAGGTCGCGCCGATGGCGTCCCAGCCGTTGCTCGACACGAAGAGAATCTGCCGAGCCGGCAGGCCCAGCGCCTGCGGGCCGAGGGCGTAGGCGGCGGGGTCGGTCTTGTACTTGCGCACGCCGTGCACGCTCAGCACATGGGCCAGGTACGGGCCAAAGCCGGCGCTCTTGACGCCGACGGCAAGCATTTCGGGGTCGCCGTTGCTCAGGACCGCGCACGGCACGTCGCGGGCCTTGAGTTCGCGCAGCACATCAAGGTTCTCCGGGAACGCGCTCAGGTGCCGGTACTGGTTCATCAGCTGCTCTTCGGCACTGGCGTCGAGCGCCAGGCCCAGGCGCTCGGCGGCGAAGCGAAGGCCGGCGCGCGTGAGGTCCCAGAACGGCTGGTAGCGGCCGGCCATCGAGGTCAGGTGCGTGTACTCGATCTGCTTGTCGCGCCACATCGTGCCCAGCGCAGCACCCTGGCCCGGGAACAACTGCTCGGCCAGCAACGCCACGCTGTAGACGTCGAACAGCGTGCCATAGGCGTCGAAGACGACGGCGCGCGGAGCGGGTGGCGGCTTATCCATGGCCAAGACTCTATTCGAAACCCGAGCGCTCATTAAGTGCTGAAAACTTCATGCATTGGTGACTTGAGCGGTGTAATCTCGCGGCCGTGGACCGTCTCAAGCAGATCGAATCCTTCGTCGCCGTCGTCGCCAAGGGCAGCCTGACGGCCGCGGCGCAGGCCGATGGCGTGGCCCCGGCGGTGATCGGCCGCCGCATCGCCGGCCTTGAGCAACGCCTGGGCGTGAAGCTGCTCCTGCGAACGACGCGCCGCATCACGCTCACGCACGAAGGCAGCGCTTTTCTCGAAGCCTGCCAGCGCCTTCTGGCGGACCTCGCGAATGCCGAGGCGAGCGTCAGCGCGGGCGGTGTCAAGGCGAGCGGACACTTGCGCATCACCGCGCCGGCAGGCTTCGGACGTCGGCACGTGGCGCCGCTGGTGCCGGCGTTCATCGAGCGTCACCCGGAGGTGTCGGTGTCGTTGAACCTCGCCGATCGCGTGGTCGACATCGTCAACGAAGGCGTGGACTGCGCGGTGCGCGTGGGCGATCTGCCCGACTCGTCACTCGTCAGCGTGCGCCTGGCCGACAACCGGCGCCAGTGCGTGGCGGCGCCGGCCTACCTTGCGCGCGCCGGCACGCCAGAGCACCCGGCGGAACTCGAGCGCCACGAATGCCTGACGCTGTCGTCGGACGGCAGCCAGACGCGCGGCTGGGCGTTCACGATCGATGGCGCAGCGACCTTCCTGCGCCTGCGCGGACGGCTCGATTGCTCGGACGGCCAGGTCCTGCACGACTGGTGCCGGGCCGGTCTGGGCATCGCTTGGCGCAGCACGTGGGAGGTCGAGGCCGACATCGCTGCCGGCGCGCTGGTGAGTCTGCTGGACGAATTCCGTGCCCCGCCCAACGGCATCTACGCGGTGTTCGCGCAGCGCAAGCATCTGGCGCTTCGGGTGCGCCTGTGGATCGACTTCCTCAAGCACACCTACGGCGACGCGACGTACTGGACGGGACCGCAGGCGCGGGCCTGAACGCGGCTACTTCGCGGCGTCGGCGACGCACTTCTTGACGAAGCTGTTCTTCGCCGCGCCAGCCAGCTTCTTCTCGTCCGCCTTGGCTTCGCAGGTTGCGCTGGCGCCACCGGCCGCGGCGTCCTTCTCGCACTTCTTGACGAAGCTTGTCTTCGCGGCACCGGCGAGCTTCTTCTCGGTAGCCTTGGCTTCGCAGGTCGAGTCTGCGGCGTGCGCGGTGCCGGCGAACGCCGCAACGGTGAGGGCAAGAGCGGCGAGCAGTTTATGCATGGTGTCTCCGGAGCGAACAGGACGTTGACGATGCCGGGATGGCGGCTCGAGCGGGCCGGCAACAGGGCCCGGCGAAGTATAGGTCCGCGCCGCGCTTCGCAACGTCAAAGAATGCGCCGCGGGTGGGCGAGCGCCTCGTGCGCGGCGTGCAGCCGCCGCACGAGCACGCCGATGAAAGCTTCGTCGAAGTGGTGTCTGCAGCCAGCGCCGAGCTGCGCCAGCGACTCGGGCGTGAACGAGATCGTCGTGCAGGGCTTGCTGACGACGACATCGGCGCTGTGCACGCGCAGATCCTCGCTCGGCGCGAGGTAGGCCATCTCGCCGACCGACGTGCCGGCGCCAAGCTGGGCGACGCGGTGTCCGTCGCGGTGGACTTCGACCTGGCCCTGGGCAATGATGTGGAAGGTGCGACCCTCCTCGCCCTTGTGGTAGACCGCATGGCCGAAGGCGAAGCGCTCCCAGTGCGCGCGGTGCACCACTTCCCACAGCGCGACGTCGCCGAAGCGGCTGAAGAAGGCAAGGCTGCGCAGCAGCGTGAAACGCTCCGAGTCCAGCACGCCCTGCAATTGGCCGCGGGGAACTTCGTGGTTGGAGATCAGCGCCGACAGCGCCTGCGCGAACTCGTCCCAGTCCGCGTAGCGCTGGTCGACGGGCTTCGCCAGCGCGCGCAGGATCACCGCGTCGACGGCCGGGCTGACGCTGCCGCGCAGCTCGCTGGGCGGCGTCGGCGCGTGGTGGTAAATCTGGTTCACCAGCACCGCCTGCTCCTGGGCGTCGAAGGGCGGCCGGCCGGCGATCAGGTGGTAGAGCACGGCGCCGAGCGAATACATGTCCGCCCGGCTGTCGAGCGTGCTGCCGTCGAGTTGCTCGGGAGACATGTAGGCGATCGACCCGACGCGGTAGACCTGCGTCGCGTCCGAGCGCAGGTTGAGCACGCTGCCGAAGTCGGTCAGCTTGACGCCGGTGATGCTGCCCTTGACGGTGGCGGTCAGGATGTTGGCCGGCTTCACATCACGATGGATCAGGCCCAGGCGCGAGACATAGCCGAGAGCCATCGCGCACTTGAAACCGATCTCGACGATGAGCTCGAGCGACTGCAATTGGTCGGCCCTGCAATACGGCCGCAGCGTGCCGCCTTCGACGTATTCCATGACGACGTAGGGCGAGTGCGGGTCGGCCACGGCGTCGTAGATCTGCACCACGTTCGGGTGTTGGATCTGGCCGACGAGCGCGGCCTCGGCGGCGAAGAAGCGTTCGTGGAAGCGCCCTTCATCCACGTCGGCGAGCACACTCGCGCGCACGCGCTTGATCGCGACGTCGCGGTCGCGAAAGTCGTCGCGGCAAAGAAAGACCTCGCTCGTCGAACCATCGCCCAGGCGGCGCAGCACGCGGTACTGGCCGATGCGCTCGGGCAGGGTCAAGTGTTCGGGCGGTACGTGCAGGTCGACAGAGGTGATGGACATGGCAGGTCGCGTGGGGCCCGATGCACGAAGTAAGCCATCATTTCACCGTTGGGCCGGCGTCGGTGAGCAGAACAGCGGGGCCATTGCGGCCCAGTCGGCTGTCGCGGCTGCACGGCAGCCCAAACGTAGAATCCGCCGATGATCGCAGTCCAACACGCGTTGCTCGGTGCGCTCGGCGAGGCGCTGCGCGAACTCGCGCCGACGCTGGCCCCGGCGCCGGCTTTCGAGTCGCCCAAGCAGGCCGCGCACGGCGACCTCGCCTGCACGGCGGCGATGCAACTGGCCAAGCCGCTGAAGAAGAACCCGCGCGCGCTCGCGCAGGAACTCGTCGACCTGCTTGCGCGTCGCCCCGCGGTGCAGCGCTGGGTGGAGGCGATGGAGATCGCCGGCCCGGGCTTCATCAACCTGCGCCTGACTGCGGCGGCGAAGCAGACGGTGGTCGCCGAGGTGCTGGCTGCGGGCGCGTCCTACGGCAGGCCGGCGGATGGTCCAGGCAACGACGCGAAGGTCGTCGTCGAGTTCGTGTCGGCCAACCCGACCGGCCCGCTGCACACCGGTCACACGCGCCAGGCGGCGCTTGGCGACGCGATCTGCAACCTGCTCGAAGTGCAGGGCTGGCAAGTGACGCGCGAGTTCTATTACAACGACGCCGGCGCGCAGATCGCCACCCTCGCCGCGTCGGTGCAGGCGCGCCTGAAGGGCCTGGCACCCGGCGACGCCGGGTGGCCCGAGCCGGCCTACAACGGCGACTACATCGCCGAGGTGGCGGCCGACTTCGCGGCGCGCAAGAGCGTGCATGCGGACGACCGTGAGTTCACCGCCTCCGGCGACGTGGACGACCTGGAAGGCATACGCCAATTCGCGGTCGCCTACCTGCGCCACGAGCAGGACCTCGACCTGCAGGCGCTGGGCGTGCGCTTCGACCGTTACTACCTCGAGTCGAGCCTGTACAGCAGCGGCCGCGTCGAAGACACCGTCGCGCGCCTCATCGCCTCGGGCAAGACCTTCGAGGAGGGCGGGGCGCTCTGGCTTCGCACGACCGACAACGGCGACGACAAGGACCGCGTGATGCGCAAGTCCGACGGCACGTACACCTATTTCGTCCCCGACGTGGCCTACCACCTGGCCAAGGTCGAGCGCGGCTTTCGCAAGGCCATCAACGTCCAGGGCGGCGACCACCACGGCACGATCGCGCGCGTGCGCGCCGGCGTGCAGGCCGCCGGCATGGGCGTGCCGGCGGGCTACCCCGACTACGTGCTGCACAAGATGGTCACCGTGATGAAAGGCGGCGAGGAGGTCAAGATCTCCAAGCGCGCCGGAAGCTACGTGACGCTGCGCGACCTCGTCGAGTGGACGGGCCGCGACGCGGTGCGCTTCTTCATGCTCAGCCGCAAGGCCGATACCGAGTTCGTGTTCGACGTCGACCTCGCCTTGAAGCAGAACGACGAGAACCCGGTCTTCTACGTGCAGTACGCCCATGCGCGCATCTGCTCGGTGCTCGCCCAATGGACCGGTGACGAGGCACAGCTCGCGGCGGCGGATGTCTCGCGCCTCACCGCCCCGACCGAGACCGCGCTGATGCGGGTGCTGGCCGAGTACCCGGGGCTGCTCGCGCGCGCCGCGGCCGACCTCGCCCCGCACGATGTGGCGTTCTACCTGCGCGACGTCGCCGCCGCCTTCCACAGCTACTATGCCGCCGAGCGCTTCCTGGTCGCCGATACCGAACTCGCCCGCGCCCGCCTGGCCCTGCTCGCCGCCACGCGCCAGGTGCTGCGCAACGCTCTGGCGGTGCTCGGTGTCAGCGCGCCGTCTGCCATGGCCCGCGAGGCCGCCCCTGTGCTGGAGAGCGCACCATGAGACACCCTTTGAATCCGCGCCGGATCGGTACCCGCGGCGCCCAGCGCGGCGGCTTCTTTCTCGGCCTCGTCGTCGGCCTGCTGATCGGGCTGGCGGTGTCGCTCGCCGTGGCGCTGTACGTGACCAAGGTCCCGGTGCCGTTCATCAACAAGGTGCCGCAGCGCGGCGCCGATCAGGACGCTGCGCAGGCCGAGAAGAACCGCAACTGGGACCCGAACGGCGCGCTCGCCGGCAAGAGCGCTCAGCGCGCCGCGAGCGGCGTGCTGGTGCCGGCGTCCGCACCGGCCTCCGCGCCTGGCGCGACCCTGGCCAAGCCGGCGCCGGCCGCCGATACGGCGACGGCGAAGAAGAAGGACGCCAAGGACGCTGCGGCCAGCGCGGCGGCGGCGTCGGCAGCCGAGGTTCTCACCTACTTCGTTCAGGCCGGCGCCTATGCGCGCAGCGAGGACGCCGAACAGCAGCGCGCCAACCTCGCGCTGATGGGGCTGGCAGCCAAGGTGACCGAGCGCGAACAAAGCGGACGCACTATGTATCGCGTGCGCCTCGGGCCGTTCGAGAAGAAGGAAGAGGCCGACGCTGCCAAGGCAAAGCTGAGCGAGGCCGGCATCGATTCGGCGCTCGTGCGCGTGCAGCGCTGAACTTGCGCCACTGCCGCAGACTCCACCAAACCTTTGATGCACCAAGGAAGTCACGAATGAAACGTCGCGAGTTTTCGGTTGCCATCGCCGCCAGCGCGGTGGGCGCAGTGGTCGGCGTCGCTCCGGCGTACGCCCAGGGCGGCGCGCCGGTCGAAGGCAAGGACTACCTGCGCCTGGCCACCCCGCTGCCGCTGCCGACGAGCGGCAAGATCGAGGTCGTCGAGTTCTTCTGGTACGGCTGCCCGCACTGCAACACCTTCGAGCCGATGCTCGACGCGTGGGCCAAGAGGCTGCCCGCGGACGTGAACTTCCGGCGCGTGCCGGTGGCCTTTCGCGAAGAGCCTTACGGGGCGCACCAACGCATCTACTTCGCACTCGAGCAGATGAACCTGACAGAGGCGATGCACCGCAAGGTCTTCGCCGCCATCCACGTCGACCACCAGCGGCTGGACAAGCCGGCCGACATTGCCGCCTTCATGACCAAGAACGGCGTCGACGGCGCCAAGTTCCTCGAGATCTACAACAGCTTCTCGGTGCAGACCAGGGCGCGCCAGGCGTCGCAACTGGCACAGGGCTACAAGCTCGACGGTGTGCCGGCGATCGGCATCCAGGGCAAGTACTTCACTTCGCCGTCGATGGCCGGCTCGGCCGAGCGTGGGCTGGCCGTGACCGACTACCTGATCCAGCGGGTTCGCTCCAAGACCGGCTGAACGGTCGGGCTGATATGCGCGGCACGGCAAGAGCGCCGTGGGCAGGTGCCATGCTGCAATAGAATGAATGCAATTTTCATGCCCTATGCCGCGCATCCCCTTACCACATTCCTTTCGACGCTCGCCGTGCACGTGGATGGCCGCGCTGGCGCTGGCCGTGTGGGCCTTGCCGTCGGCGGCCGAGAAGGCCGACCGCAACAAGCCCCTCAATATCGAGGCTGACAGCGGCCGCTACGATGACCTGAAGCAGATCGGCAACTTCAGCGGCAACGTCGTCGTCACCAAGGGCACGCTGACGCTGCGCGCGGCGCAGATCGAAGTGCGGCAGACGCCCGACGGCTACCACTTCGGCGTCGCCACCGCGCCGCCCGGCCAGCTCGCGAGCTTCAGCCAGAAGCGCGACGCCGCCGACGAGTCGATCCAGGGCGAGGCGGAACGCATCGAATACGACGGTAAGGCCGATACCGTGCGCTTCGTCAACCGCGCCGTCATCCGGCGCTTTCGCGGCACGACACTGGCCGACGAGACCGCCGGCAGCCTGATCACCTACGACAACACGCGCGAGGTGTTCAGCGTCAGCGGTGGCCCGTCAGCGGCGACGGCCACCAACCCGAGCGGTCGGGTGCGCGCGACGCTGACCCCGCGCGATTCGGTGCCCGCGCCCGCGGCGTCCGCGCCGTCGTCGCCGGCGGCGCTCAGGCAGAGCCGCACGATCGGCAACGCCGCGCCGGGAGAGCGCCTTTGAGCGACGCAGCCGCTGCGCCAGGGCGTCTGGAGGCGAGCGGGCTGAAGAAGCGCTACGGCACGCGCACGGTCGTCAAGGACGTGCATCTCGCGGTGCAGGGCGGCGAGATCGTGGGCCTGCTCGGCCCGAACGGCGCCGGCAAGACGACGAGCTTCTACATGATCGTCGGCCTCGTGCGCGCGGATGCCGGAACGATCAGCATCGCGGGCCGCCGCGTCGAGCGCATGCCCATCCACCAGCGCTCGCGACTGGGTCTCTCGTACCTGCCGCAGGAGGCGTCGATCTTTCGCAAGCTGACGGTCGAGGAGAACATCCGCGCCGTGCTCGAGCTTCAGCTCGACGGCCAAGGCCAGCCCTTCAAGACGGCGCGCATCGAGGAGTTGCTGGGCGGTCTGTTGAGCGACCTCGCAATCGAGAAGCTGCGCGACAACCCGGCGCCGTCGCTCTCCGGCGGCGAGCGGCGCCGCGTCGAGATCGCGCGCGCGCTGGCCACGCAACCGCGCTTCATCCTGCTCGACGAGCCCTTCGCCGGCATCGACCCGATCGCGGTCATCGAGATCCAGCGCATCATCAGTTTTCTCAAGGGGCGCGGCATCGGCGTCCTGATCACCGACCACAACGTGCGCGAGACGCTGGGCATCTGCGACCGCGCCTACATCATCAGCGAGGGCGAGGTGCTTGCCGAGGGCACGGCCAGCGAGATCGTCGCCAACGCCGACGTGCGCAAGGTGTACCTCGGCGAACATTTCCGCATGTAGCGCTGCGATGCAGTACCCCCGAGCTAGCGGCTGCGCCGCGTCGCTGCCCCCCGAGGGTGCGCCCGCCTTCCTTGGGGCGGCCCGGCGGAAGGCTGCCCGATGAAGCAGTCCCTCCAGGTCCGCCTGTCGCAGCACCTGTCGCTGACGCCGCAGCTCCAGCAGTCGATACGCCTGCTGCAGCTCTCGACGCTCGAGCTGCACCAGGAAGTCGAGCAGATGCTCGAGCAGAACCCCTTCCTCGAAGCCGAAGAGGAGGCCGCGTTTCCCGAGCCGGCGCCCGAGCGCGTCGCCGCTGGCGAGCGCGACAGCGAGCGCAGCGACGCCGAGACGCGCGCCGAAACCGGCACCGAAGCAGCTACCGATGCGCCGGGCCTTGACGCCGCCGAGTTCGGCACCACCGAGCGCGACGAGTGGGAGAACGGCACCGAGCGCGACGACTTCGACGGCATCGCCGAGATGCCGTCCGCTGGCGGCCAGGGCGGCGATGGCGGCGACCACGAGGCCCCGGAGCGCGGCGGCGGGCCCGAGTCGCTGCCGGACCATCTGCGTGCGCAGACGGTCGGCATGCGCCTATCCCCGGAGGACGCGGCGGCGCTCGCGGTGCTGATCGATTCGCTGAACGAGGACGGCTACCTGGCCGACTCGCTCGACGAGATCGCCGAGCGCCTGACCGGCGACGACGAGGAGATGCGCCAGGAGTTGCTGGAGCGCCTGCAATGCGCGCTCAAGTGGCTGCAAAGCCTGGAGCCGCTGGGTGTCGGCGCGCGAGACCTGTCCGAATGCCTAACGCTTCAACTGCGCACTCTGCCGCGCAGCGAGGCGCAGGCGATCGCGATCCTGGTCTGCCGCCAGCACCTGGATCTGCTCGCCCGGCGCGACATGAAGAAGCTGATGGCCGCGACCGGCGCCGACGAGGACATGCTGCGCGCGGCGCAGGCTCTGATCGTCGCCCTCGAGCCCAAGCCGGGCCGGCCATTCATGCGCGCCGAAGCCAACATCATCGTCCCCGACGTCATCGTGCAAAAGGCCGGCCGCAGCTGGAAGGTCGTCCTCAACCCGGACGTGATGCCCAAGCTGCGCATCAACGACTTTTACGCTCAGGCGATTCGCGGCACGCGCGGCGTGAACGGCTCGCCGCTGGGCGCGCGGCTGCAGGAAGCGCGCTGGTTCGTGAAGAACATCCAGCAGCGTTTCGACACCATCCAGCGCGTCTCGCAGGCGATCGTCGAGCGGCAGAAGAACTTCTTCACTCATGGCGCGATCGCGATGAAGCCGCTCGTGCTGCGCGAGATCGCCGACGAACTGGGCCTGCACGAATCGACGATCTCTCGCGTGACGACGGCGAAATACATGGCGACGCTGTTTGGCACCTTCGAGCTGAAGTACTTCTTCGGCTCGTCGCTCGCGACGGAGGCCGGCGGCAGTGCGTCGAGCACCGCGGTGCGCGCACTGCTCAAGCAGCTCGTCGCCGCCGAGGATCCGGCCAAGCCGCTGTCGGACAGCCAGCTCAGCCAGATGCTCGAAGAGCAGGGCATCCAGGTCGCGCGGCGCACGGTGGCCAAGTACCGCGAAGCGCTGAAGATCGCGCCGGCCAATCTGCGGCGTACGCTGTGAGCGCAGCCCGCCGATGAGCCAAGCCCCCTTGTTCCTGCCCTGCGCCGCCGGCGTCGAGGCCTTGCTGGCCGAGGAAGTCGCGCGCCTGCTGCCGCGTGCGAACGTGCGTGCGGTGCGCGGCGGTGTCGCGCTGGGCGGCGGCGTCGCCGAGGTGATGCTGCTCAACCTCGAATGCCGGCTCGCGCAGCGCGTGCTGATCGAAGTCGCCGAAGGCGCCTACGCGCACGAGGACGATCTCTATGCACTCGCACGCGAAGTCGACTGGCTGCTGTGGATCACGCCGCGGCAGACGCTGCGCGTCGACACCACTGCGCAGCGCTCGCCGCTGCGCAGCCTGAACTTCGCCGCGCTGCGCATCAAGGACGGCGTCTGCGACGCGCTGCGCGAGGCCACCGGCGAGCGCCCCAGCGTCGACACCCGCCACCCCGATCTGCAACTTGTGCTCCACCTCGGCCCGGAGCGCGCCACGCTGTATGTCGACAGCTCCGGCGAGCCGCTGTTCAAGCGCGGCTGGCGCGCCGACACCGGAGACGCGCCGCTGAAGGAGACGCTCGCGGCCGCGATGCTGGCCGCCGCCGGCTGGCGCGGCACGTCGGAGGCCGGGGGTGCGCTGCACGACCCGTGCTGCGGCTCGGGGACGATCGCGATCGAGGCCGCGCAGATCGCCTGCGCCGTCGCGCCGGGCCTGTGGCGCCACTTCGCTTTCGAGCGCCTGGCGCCTTTCGCGCCGGTCGACGTGCAGGCGCAGTGGCAGGCGATGAAGGCGGCGGCGAAGGCGCGCATCCATACGAGCGCGGTGCCGATCTATGCCAGTGACGTGTCGTTCCGGATGGTCGACTTCGCGCGCCGCAACGCCGAGCGCGCCGGCGTCGCCGAGGCGATCACGTTCAACGGCGGCGACGCCCTGGAGCGCCCGGCGCCGCCGCTGCCTGAGGGCATGCCCGGCACGCTGATGCTCAACCCGCCCTACGGCGAGCGCATCGAGGTGCTCGGCAAGTCCGGCGCGCGCTCGGCGCGGCCGTCGGCCGAGGACCGCGCGACGCCGAGCGACTTCTTCGCCCGCTTGGCGTCGCACTGGAAGCGCGCCTATACGGGTCAGGAGTCCGGCTGGTCGGCATGGGTACTCAGCCCGGACATGAAGCTTCCGAGCGCCATGCGCTTGAAAGAAGCCCGCCGAATGCCGATGTGGAACGGGCCGATCGAATGCCGGCTGTTCCGCTTCGATCTGGTGGCCGGTGCGATGCGTGTCCGCGAGGGCGTCGCTGAGCCAGCACCTAACCCTGTCGCGGTGCACAATGACAGGTTGACCGAGCCGCCCACGCCTTCGTGAGTTCCCACTCTTCACCCGCCAAGTCCGGACTGCTCGCCTTGACGCTGGGCGCCGTCGGCGTGGTCTACGGCGACATTGGCACCAGCCCGCTGTATGCGCTGCGCGAGGTCTTCGCGCACGGCCACGTGCCGCTCACGCCCGGCAACGTCTACGGCGTGCTGTCGATGATCTTCTGGACGCTGACGGTGGTCGTCAGCCTCAAGTACGTCACGCTGATCCTGCGCGCCGACAACAACGGCGAAGGCGGCCTGATCGCGATGCTCGCGCTCGCCTCAATGACCGTCGTGAGCCGCCCCGACCTACGCCGCCCGCTGTTGCTGCTGGGCATCTTCGGCACCGCGATCTTCTTCGGCGACGGTGTCATCACGCCGGCGATCTCGGTGCTCTCGGCCGTCGAGGGGCTTGAGGTCGCAGCGCCGGGCCTGCACCGCTTCGTCGTTCCGGTGACGCTGGTCGTGCTGACGGCGCTGTTCGTTGTCCAGCGTCACGGTACGGCTGGCATCGGCCGCTTCTTCGGCCCGGTGATGGTGCTCTGGTTCTTCGTGCTTGCGGCGCTGGGCGCCTGGCACATCGCCGACAACCCGGCTGTGCTGTGGGCGCTGAGCCCACACTACGCGCTGGCGTTCGTCACCAGCCACCCGGCCATCGCCTTCATCGCCCTCGGCTCGGTCGTGCTGTGCGTCACCGGCGCCGAAGCGCTGTACGCCGACATGGGCCACTTCGGCAAGCGGCCGATTCGCGTCGCCTGGTTTGGCCTCGCGATGCCGGCGCTGGCCCTGAACTACTTCGGCCAGGGCGCGATGCTGCTCGACCATCCAGGGAACGCCAGCAACCCGTTCTTCGAGATGGCGCCGACCTGGGCCCTGTATCCGCTGATCGGGTTGGCCACCTGCGCCACCGTGATTGCATCGCAGGCCTTGATCACAGCCGCGTTCTCGGTCACCAAGCAGGTCATCCAGCTCGGCTACCTGCCGCGCATGCGCATCCACCACACCTCGGTGCGCGAGACCGGGCAGGTCTACCTGCCGTTCATCAACTGGTCACTCTATGTGTGCATCTTCGCTGCGGTCGTCTTCTTCGGCTCGAGCGGCAAGCTGGCCGCGGCCTACGGCATCACGGTGACGATCGACATGCTGATCACGACCTCGATGACCTTCCTCGTCATCCACTACGGCTGGAAGTACCCGTGGGCGCTCAGCGTCGCCGCGACCTGCTTCTTCTTCGCGATCGACTTCGTCTTCTTCAGCGCCAACGTCGTCAAGGTCTTCGACGGCGGCTGGTTCCCGCTCGTCATCGGCGGGGCGATGTTCACCATCATGATGACCTGGAAGCAGGGCCGCGTGCTGATGGCCGAGCGGCTGCGCGAGGACGCGATTGAACTGCGCGGCTTCCTCGAGAGCGTGTTCGTGAGCCCGCCGACGCGCGTGCAGGGCACGGCGGTATTCCTCGTCAGCGACGCGGGCCTCACGCCCAACGCGCTGCTGCACAACCTGAAGCACAACAAGGTGCTGCACGAGACGAACCTGTTCGTCCATGTGCATCACCACGAAGTGCCGTGGATCGGCTTCGACAAGCGCTGCGAGATCGAGCCGCTGGGCCACGACTGCTGGCAGGTGACGCTGCACTTCGGCTTCAAGAACGACCCCGACGTTCCCGAAGCGCTGTCGCTGCTGCGCGGCCGCGGCGTGCAGCTCGACGAGATGGACACGAGCTACTTCCTGTCGCGCGACATCGTCATCCCGACCATCGGCAAGGGCATGGCCATCTGGCGCGAAAAGCTCTTCGCCAGCATGCACCGCAACGCGTCGGCCGCGGCCGACTTCCTGAACCTGCCGACGAACCGGGTCGTCGAGCTCGGCTCGAAGGTCGAGATCTGAGCGCCGCGCCCGCTGCGCGGCGCTTTGTGCGACAGTGGCGGCCCGGCCGCCCGCGCCGGCCATCCCTTGCCCCACCCACACCATGAAACTGCTCTTCGTTGCCGACCCGCTCGATCACTTCAAGATCGTCAAGGACACGACCTTC
>CAIKUF010000201.1 GCA_903830565.1 uncultured bacterium
CACCGTGTTGTCGACCACCAGCGGCACGCCGTGCGCGTGCGCCACCTCGGCCACGGCGGCGATGTCGAGCACCGCGAGGCTCGGGTTGCCCAGGCTCTCGGCGAACACGGCTCGCGTCTCGGGCCGCATCGCGGCTGCAAAGGTCTCGGGCCGCGTTGCATCGACGAACGTCGTCGCGATGCCGAACTTCTTCAGGTTCACCGCCAGCATCGTGACCGTGCCGCCGTACAGCGCACCCGCGGCGACGACGTGGTCGCCTTGCTGAAGAATCGTCAGCAGCGCCATCGCCTCGGCCGCCATGCCGCTGGCCGACGCCACCGCGGCGCGCCCGCCTTCGAGCGCGGCGACGCGTTCCTCGAGGGCGGCGACGGTCGGATTCGAAAGGCGCGAATAGACGTTGCCGAAGGTCTGCAGATTGAACAGCGCGGCGGCGTGTTCGGCGCTGTCGAAGACGAAGCTCGTCGTCTGGTAGATCGGCAGAGCGCGTGCGCCCGTCGCGGCGTCGGGGATCTGGCCGGCATGGATCGCCAGCGTCTCAGGGTGGAAGACGTGGTCTGCCATGGCCATCTCACATCGACCGCTTGGCCGAGATCACCCGCGTGTTCACGCCCGCCCAGTGCAGGCCGCCGAACAGCCGCGCATGCTCGATCTTCACGCAGCGGTCCATCACCGAAGCGATGCCGGCCGCACGCGCCAGTCGATCGGCCTCGACGTTCTGGACGCCGATCTGCTGCCACAGGCACTTGACGCCCATCGCCAGCGACTGGCGTGCGATCGGCAGCACGTCGTCGCTGCGCCGGAACACGTCGACCAGGTCCACCGGATGCGCGATGTCGTCCAGGCTCGCGTAGCAGCGTTCGCCGAGCACCTCGCCGCCCGCATAACGCGGGTTCACGGGCACGATGCGATAGCCGTGCTGCTGCATGTACTTGGCGGCGAAGTAGCTCGGCCGGTGCCATTCGGCCGACAAGCCGACGACCGCGATCGTCTTGCAGTCGCGCAGGATGCGGCGAAGCGTGGTGATGTCGTCGGGCATGCTTTGGTGCGACTGTACCGAATCACGCCACGGCGCGGCGGGCGGCGTCCAGCCACGGGCCGGCACCCAGCGCGGCGTGATCGCGGCAGGCGTGGACGAGCTTGATCGCATGGTCGTCGCCGGAAGCGATCGCCGCGGCGATGACCTGGCTCCAGCTTCGCGGCGTTGGCGACGCCAGCGCAGCGCCCAAATTCGCCGCCAGGTAAGCGGCGCAAAAAGCATGAGCCAAGACGGGCGCCACGGCGGGGAGGTCATCGACCCACGGACTCAGGACATGCACGGCGCGCAGCCCGGTCACCATGTGCAGTGCGGTGAAGTTGCCCGTCGCGGCATACCGCTCGGCAGCAAAGGCTGCAAGACGCGGCAGCAGCTCGTCGGCCCGGCGCAGACACCCGGCAAGCCCGCAGTACGCGGACGAACGCGTCGCGGCGGCCATGCGCATCGAGATCAGCGGCGCGGCGTGGCACCAGCCGCGGGCCTGCACCACGAGGGCCCGCGCCCACTCGTCGAAATCCATCGCCTCGCCTTCGGGCGGCCGAGCCAGAGGCTGCCATCGCCAGGCCCAATACGCGAGCGCAGAGGCGAGTTCGCAGCGGTGGCCCGACTGCACCGAATGGGCGGTGCGGATGGCACCGTGAAACGCGGCCGCCGCCATGCCCGGCAACAGTTCGGGCAGCGTGCGTCGCAGCACGGCGTCGCCGCCGTCCTCGTCCAAAGCCTTCTCGAAGGTTGTGCGCAGCGCCGCAAAGGCTGCGCTCTGTCCCCGCAATTTGCGCCAGTCGGCGACCGCAGCCGCGGCATCCGGCGCGGCACGGCCTTCCAAGCGGGCCGCATAGCTGTCGAAGAAGGCAGCGAGGCGCGCGTCGCCGGCACCCATGGCGTGCAGCGCGTGCAGCGCCATCGACAGGTGGTTGGTGAGCATCTCGCCGTATTCGGGCGCAAGGCGCAGGTTGTCGTCGAGCAAGCGGTGCAGCGTGGCGGTGGTCATGGTCGGAAACCCGTAGAAGTGGACCGGTGAGCATGTTGAAAGTTAAAGTTAACTTCATGTCAAACACGGCGAGACCAAGACCATGACCGAGACGTGGATCGCGATCGGTGAATTCGCCCGCCGCAGCGGCGTTGCCGCCAGCGCGCTGCGTTTCTACGAGGCGCAGGGCCTGCTGAGCGGCCGGCGCAGCGCTGGCGGCCGCCGTTGCTACGCGCGCAGCGAGTTGCGCCGCGTGGCGTTCGTCCGCGCCGCTCAGGCCGTCGGGTTGAGCCTGGAACAGATCCGCGCGGCGCTCGCCAGCCTGCCAGGCGCGCGAACGCCCACACAGGCCGACTGGGAACGGCTGTCGCGCGGCTGGAAGCCGCTGCTCGACGAACGCATCGCGGCGCTGACCCGGCTGCGCGATCAGCTCGCATCGTGCATCGGCTGCGGTTGCCTGTCGCTCAAGCACTGCGCGCTGTACAACCCGGGTGATGCCGCCGCCGCGCGCGGGACCGGGCCGCGTTATCTGCTGGGCGACCCGGCGCCGCAAGTCGTGGCGGCAAGCACTCCGCCGCGAGCAGGAAATGCGTTGCCGTCGAATCGACAGCGCCCTCACCCGCCCCGAACTTGAGGCTGCAAAGACCGGCTGTTAGCGCCGGTCGCAGACGCTCAGCGAACGCGCAACGGCGACAACGCCCGCGGGTCGACGCCGTGGCGCGCGAGTTCATCTGGCAGCGGCAGATCACGCAGCAGGGAAGCAGCCAATTCGGACGCGCCGGCCGCGCTCTGGATGCCGTAGCCGCCCTGCCCCGCGAGCCAGAAGAAACCTGGGCAGGCGTCGTCCCAACCAATCACCAGTTCGCCATCGTCGACGAACGAGCGCAACCCGGCCCAGGTGCTGGTCGGGCGGCGAATCTGCAACGTGCTGACGGCTTCGATGCGCGCGATGCCGGTCGCGATATCGAGCGCTTCGGGAAGCACGTCGTGAGCGAAGGTGTCATCGGCGTTGGCCGGCGAGCCGAGCAGTTGCCCGGCGTCGGGCTTGAAGTAGTAGCCCTCGTCGATGCCGACCACGGCCGGCCAGCGCGACGCGTCGACGCCCGGCGGCGCCTTGAACGTGAACGCGCTGCGGCGGCGCGGAACGAGGCCGACTGGCGCGGCGCCGAACAAGGCCGCCAGTTCGTCGGCCCAGGCGCCTGCGGCATTGACGACCGAGCGGCAACGCAGCGCGCTGCCATCGGCAAGTCGCAGTTCCCAACGCGCGCCCGAACGCACGGCGCTTCGCAGTGCCGCACTGTTGCGCAGCACGCCGCCGTGCTCGCGCAGGCCGCGCAGAAAGCCTTGGTGTAGCGAATGGACGTCGATGTCCTGCGAATCCTCGTCGAGCAGCCCAGCCAGCACCGCGTCGGGTCGCAGGCAGGGCACGCGCGCAAGCACCTCGTCACGCGACAGGAGCCGAAGCGCCGGGCAGGTCGCGCGCATCTCGGCCTGGGTCGCGTCCAGCATCGCCTGCTGGCCCGGCGCCGCGAGGTAGAGCGCCCCGCGCGGCGCCAGCAACGGTGCGTCAGCGAACGATGGCGGCGGGCTCTCGTAGAAGGCGCGGCTGGCGCGCGTCAGCGCGCGGACGGCGGGCGGGCCGTAGCTCTCCATGAACATTGCGGCGGAGCGCCCGGTCGAGTGGTAGCCCGGCTGCGACTCGCGCTCGATCAGGGCCACGCGCAGATGCCGCGCCAGGCGCCACGCGAGCGATGCCCCGGCGATGCCGGCACCGACGATGGCGACGTCGAACTCCGCGTCATCGGTCATGGCAAACGCTGAACGAAGGGGGAGCGCATCGCGCGATGATCGACATTACCTTCTTGGGGCCACACAGCGCGATTATCGAGGCAGCGCGCTGCTACACTTGCCTCGCTCAGGAGAGAGTTCCGGCGCGCAAGCGTCGGAGCCGCCGAAGGCGCAGCGGCGCAAGCCACGAACGCTCAGGCAAAAGGACTGACAAGCGCACCGAGCATGCTCGATGCGTTCCTCACTGGAGAGAGGCTGGCCCTGAGCCAGCCCACCGAAGGGGCAAGCGGCGCGCGAGATTTCGCGCACTGCCAATCTCTCAGGTAAAGCGGACAGCGAGGGCTCCCCCACCGGCATACAGTGGGGTGTCTCAACGCCCTCGAAAGGTCCGTCATGTCCGAACCCGTCACGCCCGCAAGCAGCTTGCAGCGCACGCCCTTGCACGCACTGCACCTGGATCTCGGCGCGCGCATGGTCGGCTTCGCCGGCTACGACATGCCGGTCTCGTACCCGGCGGGCATCCTCGCCGAACACCGGCACTGCCGCAGCTCGGCCGCGCTGTTCGACGTCTCGCACATGGGCCAGTTGCGTCTCATCGGTCCCGATGCCGACCGCGCGCTCGAATCGCTGGTGCCGGTCGACGTGCTCGGCCTCGCCATCGGCAAGCAGCGCTACGGCTTCTTCACCAACGCCAGCGGCGGCATCCTCGACGACCTGATGATCACCCGCCGCGAGGGCGACTTGTTCGTCGTCGTCAACGCCGGCTGCAAGGCGGACGACATCGCCCACCTGGCGACGAACATCGGCCACCGCTGCACCATGCAGCCGCTGCCCGATCAGGCGCTGCTGGCGCTGCAGGGCCCAAAGGCCGTGGCCGCGCTCTTGCATTTCAACCCGGGCGTGACCGGTCTCACCTTCATGACCGGCGGCGCGTTCACGCTCGGCGGCGCCAGTTGCTACGTGACGCGCTCGGGCTACACCGGCGAAGACGGCTTCGAGATCTCGGTGCCGGCCGCGGATGCAGTGGGCCTCGCGCGTGCGCTGCTGTCGCGGCCCGAAGTCAAGCCGGCCGGCCTTGGCGCGCGCGACACGCTGCGCCTGGAAGCCGGCCTCTGCCTTTACGGGCACGACATCGACACCACGACATCGCCGGTCGAAGCCGGCCTGACCTGGGCGATCCAGAAGGTGCGCCGCGCCGGCGGCGAGCGCGCCGGCGGCTACCCGGGCGCGGCCGCGATCGACAGCCAGCTGGCATCCGGCCCGACGAGCAAGCGCGTCGGCCTGGTCGGCCTGGAGCGGGTGCCGGTGCGCGAAGGCGCCAAGCTCAGCGACGCCCAAGGTCACCCGCTCGGCCACGTGACGAGCGGCACCCTCGCGCCCACGGTCGACGCGCCGATCGCGATGGCCTACCTGGCCGCCAACCATGCGCTGCCCAGCCACGAGGTCTACGCCGAGGTGCGCGGGCGCCAACTGCCGATGCGCGTGACCGCGATGCCCTTCACGCCGCACCGATACTTCCGCGGTTGAACGCCCGTTCCAACGCTCAGACTCACTCTGCCATCACCCCAGGAGATTTCCGATGACGACCCGTTACACCGACGACCACGAGTGGATCAATATCGAGGATCACGAAGCCGCGACCGTCGGCATCACGCTGCATGCGCAGGACGCGCTGGGCGACGTGGTCTTCGTCGATCTGCCGGCCGTAGGCAGCACGTTCAAGAAGGGCGAAGCGGCCGGCGTGGTCGAATCGGTCAAGGCCGCGGCCGACGTCAACATGCCGGTCGGCGGCGAGATCGTCGAGGTCAACGAGGAACTGCGCGCCAACCCGGCGCTGGCCAATACCGACCCGATGGGCAACGGCTGGCTCTTCAAGGTCAAGATCGCCGACATGACCGAGTACGACCAGTTGATGGACGTGCCCGAATACGACGCGCTCTTGAAGACGCTTTGAGGCTTGCGCCGATGCCAGCGAGGCCGGCCCGCGTCGTCGCGCTGGCCGGCACCTTACTGCCGAGACGCCAAGGAATGCACCCATGTTGATGTCCGCCCTCACCCCCCTCGCCGAACTCGAGAACGCCTCGGAATTCGCGGCCCGCCACATCGGCCCGACGCCGGCCGACGAGCAGCACATGCTCAGCGCCATCGGCGCTGCTTCGCGGCGCGCACTGATCGAAGCCGTCGTTCCGCGCAGCATCGCCCGCGCGCAGGCGATGGTGCTGCCGCCGCCGGTGGGGGAGGCCCAGGCGTTGGCCGAGCTCAAGTCCATCGCCGCGCGCAACCGGGTACTCAAGAGCTTCATCGGCCAGGGCTACCACGGCACGCACACGCCTGCGGTCATCCTGCGCAACATCCTCGAGAACCCGGCCTGGTACACCGCCTACACGCCTTACCAGGCCGAAATCTCGCAGGGGCGCATGGAGGCGCTCGTCAACTTCCAGACCATGGTCTGCGACCTCACCGGCATGGCCATCGCCGGCTCGTCGATGCTCGACGAGGCCACCGCCGCAGCCGAAGCGATGACGCTCGCGCTGCGCGTCGGAAAGTCCAAGTCGACGACCTTCTTCGTCGCCGACGACGTGCTGCCGCAGACGCTGGAAGTCGTGCGCACCCGCGCCGCCCCGCTCGGCATCACCGTCGTCGTCGGCCCGGTCACGGCGGCAGCCGAGGCCGGTGCGTTCGCGGCGTTGCTGCAGTACCCGGGCCTGAACGGCGCCGTGCGCCATCTGCGGCCGGTGATCGAAGCCGTTCACGCGGCCGGCGGCGTCGCGATCGTGGCGGCCGACCTGCTCGCGCTCACCCTGCTCAAGCCGCCCGGCGAGCTGGGCGCCGACATCGCGCTCGGCAGCACGCAGCGCTTTGGCATGCCGATGGGCAACGGCGGCCCGCATGCGGCCTACCTGGCGACCAAGGACGAGTTCAAGCGCTCCATACCCGGCCGCCTCGTCGGCGTCAGCATCGACGCCCACGGCGCGCCGGCGCTGCGCCTGGCGCTGCAGACGCGCGAGCAGCACATCCGGCGCGAGAAGGCCACCTCGAACATCTGCACCGCGCAAGTGTTGCCGGCCGTCGTCGCCAGCATGTACGCCGTCTATCACGGCCCGCAGGGCCTCACGCGCATCGCCCGCCGCGTGGCGAGCTACACGGCGCTGCTCGCCGCCGCGCTCGCTGAACGCGGCTGCACGCTGAAGAACGAGACGGCCTTCGACACGCTTGAAGTTGCCACCGGTGAGCGCACCGCTGCCGTGCTGCAGGCCGCCCGCGACGCCGGCTTCAACCTGCGCCGTGCATCTGCCACATCCATCGGCGTGACGCTCGACGAGACGACGACGCGCAGCGACATCGCGGCCCTGTGCACCGTCATCGCGCCCGGATCAGCCGCGCTCTCAGATGCGCAGTGGGCCAAGTTCGAGAAGGGCGTCGCCCCGCTGCTGCCGCCCGAACTCGCACGGCGCAGCGCCTTCCTGACCCACCCGGTCTTCAACCGTCACCACAGCGAAACCGAAATGCTGCGCTACATCCGCAGCCTGTCGGACAAGGATCTCGCGCTCGACCGCAGCATGATCCCGCTCGGCTCGTGCACGATGAAGCTGAACGCGACGAGCGAGATGATTCCGATCACCTGGCCCGAGTTCGCGAACCTGCATCCGTTCGCACCGCCTGATCAGTTGGCCGGTTATGCCGAGCTCGACCGCCAGTTGCGCGAATGGCTGTGCCAGGCGACCGGCTATGCCGGCGTCAGCCTGCAACCCAACGCCGGCTCGCAGGGCGAATACGCCGGGCTGCTCGCGATCCGCGCCTTCCACGCCTCGCGCGGCGAGGCGAACCGCACGATCTGCCTGATCCCCGAATCGGCCCACGGCACCAACCCGGCGAGCGCGCAGATGGCCGGCCTCGAGGTGGTGGTCACCAAGTGCGACGCCGAAGGCAACGTCGACCTCGCCGACCTCGAAGCCAAGTGCCGGCTGCACAGCGCGAACCTCGCGGCGATGATGCTGACCTACCCGTCGACCTACGGCGTCTTCGACCCGCACGTCGCCGAATTGTGCGCGCTCGTGCACCGCCACGGCGGGCGCGTGTACGTGGACGGCGCAAACATGAACGCGCTCGTCGGCGTCGCCGCGCCGGGCGAGTTCGGCGGCGACGTGAGCCACCTGAACCTGCACAAGACCTTCTGCATCCCGCACGGCGGCGGCGGGCCGGGCGTCGGCCCGGTGTGCGTCGTGCAAGACCTGGTACCGTTCTTGCCGACCCACCACAGCTATGCGCAGGCCACGCAGGCCGATGCCGGCGCAGCGAGTGCGAACGCAGTCGGCGCGGTGTCGGCGGCGCCTCTGGGCAACGCGGCCGTGCTGCCGATCAGTTGGATGTACATGCGCATGATGGGCGCCGAGGGCCTGCGCGCCGCGACCGAGGTCGCGATCCTGAACGCCAACTACGTCGCCGCGCGGCTGTCGGGCGCCTACAGCATCCACTTCAGCGGCAACGTCGCCGGCATCAAGGGCGGCGGCGTGGCGCACGAGTGCATCCTCGACCTGCGCCCGCTGAAGGAAAGCTCCGGCGTGGGCGCCGAAGACGTCGCCAAGCGCCTGATCGACTATGGCTTTCACGCGCCGACGCTGTCGTTCCCGGTCGCCGGAACGCTGATGGTCGAGCCGACCGAGAGCGAGCCGCTGGCCGAGCTCGACCGCTTCGTCGATGCGATGCTCGCCATCCGCGCCGAGATCGCGTTCGTCGAGAACGGCGCCTGGCCGCGCGAGGACAACCCGCTCAAGGCCGCGCCGTTCACCGCCGAGGCCTTGCTCGGCGCCGATTGGCCGCACGCCTACACCCGCGAGCAGGCCGCCTTCCCGGTGGCCACCTTGCGGCGGCAGAAGTACTGGGCGCCGGTCGGCCGCGTCGACAACGTCTGGGGCGACCGCAACCTGTTCTGCGCCTGCGTGCCGACGAGCGAACTCGCCTGAGCCGGCAAGAGCCCGACGCGAGCCTCATCCACCATGGCGGTCTCGGTCTTCGACCTCTTCAAGATCGGCATCGGCCCGAGCAGCTCGCACACGGTCGGGCCGATGCGCGCGGCGCGCTTGTTCGCGCTGCGCCTGGCCAACGACGGCCTGCTCGCATCGACGCAGCGCGTGCGGTCGCAGCTCTACGGCTCGCTCGGCGCGACGGGCAAGGGCCACGGCAGCGACAAGGCCGTGCTGCTGGGGCTCGCGGGCGCCGAGCCCGATACGGTGGAGGTCGATCAGGTCGCGGCGCACATGCAGACGATCCGCAGCACGCGAAGCCTGCGCCTCCTTGGAAGTCATCCCATCGCCTTCGACGAGAAGTCCGACCTCGTCTTCCACCGCCGCGAGACGCTGCCGTTTCACTCGAATGCGATGCGCTTCACGGCCTTCGATGCGGCCGGTGCGGAACTGACGAGCCGCGTTTACTACTCGGTCGGCGGCGGCTTCGTGGTCAGTGGCGAGGTGGCGGGCGACGGCAGTCTGCAGCGCGTGATCGCCCCCGACGCCACCGTGCTGCCGCTGCCGTTCCACAGCGGCGCCGACCTGCTCGCGCTGGCGGCGCGCGAGGGCTGCACCATCGCCGAACTGATGCGGCGCAACGAGCGCCACTGGCGCAGCGACACCGAGATCGACGCCGGCTTGACGCGAGTCTGGGGCGTGATGCAGGAGTGCGTGCGCCGCGGCTGCCGCACCGAAGGCACGCTGCCGGGCGGGTTCAAGGTGCGCCGCCGCGCGGCGGGCCTGTACAAGCAGCTCTGCGCTAACCCCGAAGCTGCGCTGCGCAACCCGTTGCAGGTGCTGGACTGGGTGAACCTCTACGCGCTCGCGGTGAACGAGGAGAACGCGGCTGGCGGACGCGTCGTCACCGCGCCGACCAATGGCGCGGCCGGGATCATCCCCGCGGTGCTCCACTACTACACGCGCTTCGTTCCCGGCGCAACCGGTGCCGGCGTGATCGACTTCCTGCTCACGGCGGCGGCGATCGGCATCCTCTACAAGGAGAACGCGTCGATCTCGGGTGCCGAGGTCGGCTGCCAGGGCGAGGTCGGCGTCGCCTGCTCGATGGCCGCCGGCGCGCTGTGCGCGACCCTGGGCGGCACGCCCGCGCAGACCGAGAACGCGGCCGAGATCGGCATGGAGCACCACCTGGGCCTGACCTGCGACCCGGTGGGCGGTCTGGTGCAGATCCCGTGCATCGAGCGCAATGCGGTTGCCTCGGTGATGGCGATCAACGCGGCGCGCATGGCGCTGCGCGGCGACGGCACGCACCACGTCTCGCTCGACCAGGTCATCAAGACCATGCGCGAGACCGGCGCCGACATGATGAGCAAGTACAAGGAGACCGCGCGCGGCGGGCTCGCGGTCAACATCGTCGAGTGCTGAGCACACATGCGATGTCACCAGAAGCGGCAAAGGGTCAGTCGACGACGCGCCGGCTGACCCTCGTACATGTTCTTGGTGGGCCCTGCAGGGGTCGAACCTGCGACAAACGGATTAAGAGTCCGCTGCTCTACCAACTGAGCTAAGAGCCCGATGCCCGGGATTCTAATCGCTGGTGGGTTGTGCGGGAATCGAACCCACGACCAACGGATTAAAAGTCCGCTGCTCTACCAGCTGAGCTAACCACCCGGCCAGCCGGCGATTAGAGCGAGCGTCGCTCTCTCGATCGCGGGCCAGCCTTGTCCAACGTGGTATGAGCCTGAACGAGGGGCGTGTTTCCAACGAGGAATGAGCCTGAGCGAGGCGGCGTGAGGCCCAATGGGGGGCGAGTTGATCATCACAGGGATGGTGA
>CAIKUF010000202.1 GCA_903830565.1 uncultured bacterium
ACGAGATCGAGGCTGACAAAGCGGGCACGGTGACCCACATGCTGTGCCAGAACGGCCAGGCGGTCGAGTTCGGCCAGCCGCTGTTCGTGATCGAATGAAGTGCCGTGCAGCGTTGCTCGCCCGGCCAGCCCCTCGCCTGAGCGACCAGAGCGCCGAGTGCCATGTTTAAGAAGGTCCTGATCGCCAACCGGGGCGCTCGCGCGCAGCGCGGGGGAACGCTCATGTGCGCTTGCGCACGTGAGCGGTCACCAAATCGCTCAGCGGGCGAAGCCCGCTGGGGCGATTGAGCCGAGGTAGCCATGTTCAAGAAAGTTCTCATCGCCAATCGAGGCGAAATCGCCCTGCGAATCCAGCGCGCCTGCCGCGAGATGGGCGTCAAGTCCGTCGTCGTCTACTCCGAGGCCGACCGCGACGCCAAGTACGTCAAGCTCGCCGACGAGGCGGTGTGCATCGGGCCGGCCGCGTCGTCGCTGAGCTACCTGAACATGCCGGCCATCATCTCGACGGCCGAGGTCACGGACGCCGAGGCGATCCACCCCGGCTACGGCTTCCTGTCCGAGAACGCCGACTTCGCCGAACGCGTGGAGAAGAGCGGCTTCACCTTCATCGGCCCGACGCCCGAGTCGATCCGCCTGATGGGCGACAAGGTGTCGGCCAAGCAGGCGATGATCAAGTCGGGCGTGCCCTGCGTGCCCGGCTCCGAAGGCGCGCTGCCCGAGGATCCGAAGGAGAGCATCCGCCAGGCGCGGGCGATCGGCTACCCGGTGATCATCAAGGCCGCGGGCGGCGGCGGCGGGCGCGGCATGCGCGTCGTGCACACCGAGGCGGCGCTCTTGCACGCCGTGCAGACGACGCGCGCCGAGGCCGGCGCGGCGTTCGGCAACGCCGAGGTGTACATGGAGAAGTTCCTCCAGCACCCACGCCACATCGAGATCCAGGTGCTCGCCGACCAGCACCGCAACGCGGTCTGGCTGGGCGAGCGCGACTGCTCGATGCAGCGGCGCCACCAGAAGATCATCGAGGAAGCGCCGGCGCCCGGCATTGCGCGGCGCGTGATCGAGCGCATCGGCGAGCGCTGTGTGGCGGCGTGCAAGAAGATCGGCTACCGCGGCGCCGGAACCTTCGAGTTCCTGTACGAGAACGGCGAGTTCTTCTTCATCGAGATGAACACCCGCGTGCAGGTCGAACACCCGGTGACGGAGATGGTGACCGGCATCGACATCGTGCAGATGCAGATCCGCATCGCCGCCGGCGAAAAACTGCCCTTCACGCAGCGCGCGGTGCAGATCCGCGGGCACGCCATCGAATGCCGCGTGAACGCGGAGGACCCGTACAAGTTCACGCCGTCGCCCGGGCGCATCACAGTCTGGCACCCGCCCGGCGGCCCCGGCGTGCGGGTCGACTCGCACGCCTATCAGAACTACGTCGTTCCTTCCAATTACGACTCGATGGTCGGCAAGATCATCACCCATGGCGACACCCGCGATCAGGCGCTGGCACGAATGCGCATCGCACTCTCGGAAACGGTGGTCGAGGGCATCCTGACCAACATCCCGCTGCACCGCGAGTTGATGGTCGATGCCAAGTTCATCGAGGGCGGCACCAACATCCACTACCTCGAAGGCTGGATGAGCAGCCATCGGCGCTGAGAGGCTGAGCCTGCCGCGATGGTCGAACTCCAGCTACGGGTGCCCGAGTCTCTGGTCGAGACCGTCTCTGACGCGTTGATCGACCAGCTCTCGGCGCTGTCGGTCTCGGTCGAGGACGCCGACGCAGACACCGCGGCCGAGCGCGCGTTGTACGGCGAACCGGGGCTGCCCGCGCCCGGCCCGGGCTGGCAGCGCTCGCTCGTCAAGGCATTGTTCGACGATGCGCGCCAGGCCACCGAGGCGGCCGCGCTGCTCCTCGCGCAGCCAGAAGCCGGGAGCGTGACATTGCTGGCCGTCGCCGAGTTGCCCGAGCAGGACTGGGTGCGCCTCACGCAGTCGCAGTTCGAGCCGGTCGCGATCACGCCTGATTTCTGGGTCGTGCCGTCGTGGCACGAGCCGCCCGCCGCCGCGCGCCGGGCGATCCGCCTCGACCCCGGCCTCGCGTTCGGCACCGGCACCCATCCGACGACGCGCATGTGCCTGCGCTGGATCGCCGAGCACGCCACTCAGGCCCATCCGCCGTGGTCGCGCGTGCTCGACTACGGCTGCGGCTCGGGCATCCTCGCCATCGGCGCTGGCCTGTTCGGCGCGCGGGCCATCGACGCCGTCGACATCGACCCGGCGGCCGTCGAATCGGCACGCGCGAACGCACTGGCCAACGGCGTTGCCATCAATGCCGCATTGCCCGGCGCGGCGCAGGGCGTGTATGCGCTGGTGCTCGCCAACATCCTGGCCACGCCGCTCAAGCTGCTGGCGCCGCTGCTCTGCGCGCACCTGCAGCCCGGCGGCGATCTCGTCCTGGCGGGCATCCTCGAGCGGCAAGCCGACGAACTCAAGGAGGCCTACGCGCCCTGGTGCAGGCTCGAAGTCGCCGCCAGCGACGAGGGATGGATCCTGATGACGGCGCAGCGCGCCGAGTGACGCCGATGCAGCCGTCGTGCATGGCATGATTCCGCAATGAGCCTGGCGACGCGTTGCACGAGCTGCGGCACGGTCTTCCGTGTCGTGCAGGATCAATTGAAAGTCTCCGACGGCTGGGTGCGTTGCGGGCGCTGCAACGATGTGTTCAGCGCGCTGGAAGGGTTGTTCGATCTCGATCCCGCGCCCGCGCCGGCAAGCCCACCCGCGCCCGAGGCGGCAAGGCACGAAACGCTCGCGCCGCGGTCGCTGCCCGATGCCGCATCGAGCGAGGCCGCCTGCGCCACTGGCATCGCGCAAGCCGAACCCGAGGGCCTCATCGAGCCTCACCTTGACGAGCAGCCCGTCCCCGCCCTGCCGACCGAAGCGGAACGCGAGCTTGCGCCCACCGACAGCGCGCCCAGCGAGGCCGGGCCGGCCCCGGCCTTCTTCGAAGCGGCGCAAGCGGCCGAGGACGGGCCCAGTGTGCCCGATGGTCCCGAGATCACGGACGACGCATTCGAGCCCGCACCGCTCTACGCCGACTCACCCGCGCCCGATTTCGTGCGCCAGGCCGAACGCCAGGCACAGTGGGAGCGCCCGCGCACGTCCGTCGCCCTGTGGCTGCTCGGCCTCGTGCTCGTGCTCGCCCTTGCCGCGCAGGCCGCCATCCATTCGCGCGACCGGCTGGCCGCGGCGGCACCATCGCTGCAGCCGGCCCTGCAGGCGCTGTGCGATGTGGCAGCCTGCCGCATCGAGCCGCTGCGCCGCATCGACGACATCGTCATCGAGAGCAGTGCGCTGACCGCTGCGCCCGGCGGCGAGGCGGCGCGCCTGTCCGTCGTGTTGCGCAACCATGGCGCGTTGCCGCTGGCCATGCCCGCGGTCGAGTTGACGCTCACCGACACCTCTGGCCAGATCTTGGCGCGACGCGTCCTCTTGCCTTCGGACTTCGCGGTCACGAACCCGACGCTGGCGGCAACGTCGGAGGCCTCATTGCAACTCGTCCTGGCCACACCCGGCCAACGCCCCAGCGGCTACACGATCGAGCCTTTCTACCCTTGAGAGGCCGAGAGCCTCTGACACCCTTGCCCTCGGAGTTTCCATGCCGGCCCTGATCTGCGGTTCCCTCGCCTTCGACACCATCACCGTTTTCCCAGGCCGCTTTGCGCAGCAGATCCTGCCCGACCAGTTGCACATCCTGAACGTGTCGTTTCTCGTGCCCACGCTGCGCCGCGAGTTCGGCGGCTGTGCGGGCAACATCGCCTACACGCTCTCGCGCCTGGGCGGCGAGCCGCTGGTGATGGCCGCCGTCGGCGCCGACGGCGACGGCTACCTCGAGCGCCTGCGCTCGTGGGGCGCGAGCACCGAGTTCGTCCGCGTCGAGCCCGAGAGCTACACGGCGCAGGCGATCATCATCACCGACACCGACAACAACCAGATCACCGCCTTCCACCCGGGTGCGATGCAGTCGGCACACCTGACGAAGATCGCGCCGCGCGCGGACATCCGCGTCGCCATCATCGCCCCCGACGGCCGCGACGCGATGCTCCAGCACGC
Organism: uncultured bacterium; assembly: GCA_903830565.1. GTDB lineage: Bacteria > Pseudomonadota > Gammaproteobacteria > Burkholderiales > Burkholderiaceae_C > CAIKUF01. The sequence goes on from CAIKUF010000202.1 coordinate 4,107, forward strand.
AGCGCAACTCGCCGCCGCCGGCATTCCGTTCGTGTTCGACCCCGGCCAGGGCCTGCCGATGTTCGATGGCGCCGAGCTGAAGAACTTCATCGCCCAGGCGAGCTGGGTGACGGTCAACGATTACGAGGCGCGCATGCTCTGCGAGCGCACCGGCCAGTCGCTGGAGGCCTTATCGCACTCACACCTGAACGGCGTGGTTGTGACGTTAGGCGCCGAAGGCTGCGACGTTTGGCAGCAAGGCGAATGCCTGCACGTGGCCGGCATCGCGGCAACACAAGTCGTCGACCCGACCGGCTGCGGCGACGCCTTTCGCGGCGCGCTGCTCTACGGCCTGGAGCGCGGCTGGCCGCTCGCGCGCTGCGTCGAGCTCGGCAACCGCATCGGCGCATTGAAGATCGCCTGCCGCGGCGGGCAGAACCACGCGATAGAGACGGCGACGCTGGGGTTGTGAGCCATCGGGTGATCTCTGCCACTTGACTCAATCTCTGGCAACTCAACGGGCGCGCAGTAGGGCCACACGGTCACGACGTTCGTGCTCGATCGTCGCTCCCGGTGCATAGGAGTCCAAGCGCTCTGGAATAAATGCCGCCTCGAAGGCGGCCGCCGCGGCGTCCTCGGTAGATGCCGCTCCCTCCGCCAGCCACGCCTTGATTTGCCCTGCGGCCGATACCACGCCCAGCATACGCATTACGTCCTCCCTTGCGCGAACTTTGATTTCGTCGCGAGACGTTTCGCTGGCTCGGTGGAAGGCATCGGCGGCGCCCAACAAATGAGCCGCCGCAACAGTCAATCCCTTGCACGCGGCGAGCCACGCGTAGATGTCGCAGTGCGCGAGAAAGATGCCGCTGCGACGCAGGAGGGGTAGATTTCGGACACCCACCGCTACGGCTTCGTCGAGGCGCGGCTGGAGAATCAGTGCGGCGGTGAGTCCTGCGAGCGCCTGCGCCAATGTCAGCCCATGGGAGCGGCGGCTGCCAGCCCTTTCGGCGAGCAACCGGAATTGCTCGCTCGCCTCGCCGGGATGGTCCATTTGCAGATGTACCCGGGCCATATCTGCAAGAAGGATCAGGACATAGCGTTCGATCCCGGCGGAATCGGCCATGTCGTACGCCCGTTGCGAAGTCGCAAGCGACTCTGCGTACCTGCCAGTGGCCCTGTGCAATAAGCCTTGCACTCTGAGGCGCCGCATTCGATCGGCCAGCGGCCAACGGCCTTGCTCCTCCATGGATTCAGCATCGCGAAGCGCGGCCTCGGCTCCTGGAAGGTCATTGCTAGCCAACATCGCCTCGGCTCGCATGCGCATGCAGGCGTGAACGTGTCGCTCGTTTCCAAGGGCACGAAACATGGATTGCGCGCGCTGCAGCGCTTCAATGCAGCGCGACGTCGACAGCCGGCCCTCTACCCCGCCGCGCCCCAGCCATTGCCAGTAGAGGGCAGCAAGGGCCGGTGGCGTCGCTGCGGTCACCAGGGGTTCCACCTCGAGCATGCGCGTCATCGCTTCGCTGGCGAGACCCGATACGGCGAGCACCATTGCCGACGTAGCCGCCAGGGCGACGGCGATGACCGCATCGCCGTCGCGCCCAACCGCCCAGGCATAGGCAGCCCGCAGGTTGTTCATTTCCGCCCAAAAACAGTCGCTGTCCCGTTGCTCGGCGGCGCGTTCGCAAATCGTTCGTGTCGCCTCAGCGTGGCGCCGCAGCAATCCATTCGTCTCGCCGGCCTCGGCGAGCCTCTCGAGGGCGTAGGCACACGTCGTCTCCAAGAGGCGATAGCGCGGTCGATCGCCGCCTTCGACAAGCACGAGAGATTTGTCGACCAATGCGCCGAGTATGTCGAGCAGCGACCATTCATCGATTTCCCCGTCGCTCGCCACAAGCTGTGCGCCTTCGACTGTGAATCCACCAGAGAAAACGGCCAAGCGACGGAACACCGTCGCTTCGTTGGCGTCGAGCAATTGGTGGCTCCAGTCGAGCGCTGCCCGCAGCGTCTGGTGCCGCCGCAGGGACACCCGCGCGCCACCGGTCAAAACGCGAAGCCGCTCGCCGAGCCGGTCATGAATGCCGTTGACGCCGAGCATGGGAACGCGCGCCGCGGCCAGTTCGATCGCGAGCGCGATACCCTCGAGCTTTGCGCAGATATCGACCACGGTGTCGACGTTGCGCTCGTTGAGATCGAAGCTCCTGTCGAGAGCCCGGGCGCGCTCTACGAACAGCCGGACGGCACCGAAGTCGCATGCATTGGCAAGGCTGGGCGCGGACGGTATAGCCAAGGACGAAAGCTTGTAAACGTGCTCCTCGGCGATACGCATCAACTCCTGGCTTGTCGCCAGCACCAGCACCGAAGGCGCGCCACTGAGAATGCGCAGCACGAGCCGACTGACCGAATCGGCCAAGTGCTCGCAGTTGTCGAGCACGAGCAGCAGGCTTTGCGACCGCAACGCATCGGCCAATTCGTCGAGCGCAGGTCTTCGTCCCGATAGAGCCGCTCCAAGGGTCTGGGCGATCAGGAAGACGAGCCGCTCCTCGTCCTGGACCGACGCCAGCTCGATCATCCAGGCTCCCTGTGGAAAGCGATCCCGCAGCCGATGTGCGACGGCTTGAGCCACGCGCGTCTTGCCGATGCCGCCCGCTCCGGTGATCGTGACGAGTCGCTCGGTTTCGAGCAAGGTCAGAATCGCAAGCACGTCGTCGTCCCGTCCGTAGATCTCCGGAATGAACGCAGGCAGGTTGCCCTCAGGCGAACTCGCCGCCGGCTGGTTGCCGGGGCCGGGCCGAAGAACGCTCTTTCCTACATCTGGCACCGCAGATTCAGCGGTGAAGCGATAGCCGCGTCCCGGCACGGTCGTGATGGTTGCCGGCCCAAGCAGCTTGCGTAGCGCATGAATGTGCACCTGCAAGTTGTTTTCCTCGACCACGAGCTTGGGCCACACGACATCGAGCAGTTCGTGCTTGCCAACGACGCGGTCGCTGCGTTCGATCAGCGCCATCAACAAGTCGTAGGCGCGTGCACCGATGGGGACCGGCTTGCCGGAGACGATGAGACGCCGCTCGTCAGGGCGCACCTCAAAGTCGCGGTAGCGCAGTTCCGCCGTCATGCTCGCCCCTGGATCACTTGCTCAACTGCAAGCTTGAGAACGCACGGAAGTAGGGATCGGTCACGCGCTCCGGCGCCGAGCCGGCGAGTGCCAGTTGCGGCATGGCTTGAATGAGAGCGTCGAACACCGCGGGCGCCACCATCGCAACCATCGGCGCACCGATGCAGTAATGGATGCCGTGGCCGAAGACATAGTTCGCGCCGGCCAGGGGGTTACGCGCGATGTCGAAAACACCCGCGTCCCCGCCAAAGACGCTTTCGTCCCGGTTTGCCGACCCATACACCACCGTGACCATTGCACCGGCCGGTATCTGGCAGCCGCCCAACTGCGTGTCCTCGGCAGCATATCGATCGGCCATTTGGAACGGCGCGTCGAAGCGCTTCATCTCCTCGATGGCGTTGAGCCGGTCCACCGCGCTTGCAGACCGGTAAGCCGCCATGGCGCCAGGTTGGCTGAGCAGGTTGTGAATGCCGGTGCCGATCAGGAAGTCTGTTGACAAATAGCCTCCTAGTGCAAAGTGCAGCGCGGTCTGGCGCACTTCGTCGCCCGTCATGCCGGCCTGTACCCCTCGGCTTTGCATTTGGCAGAGCAGTTCTGGCGAAGTTGGAACGGCCGGGCAACCGATCTGCCGTCCCAGAAAGTAGGCCAGCAGCGACGCCGAGGCCGCCGCCGCCGGCAGGCGTCGCGGCCACGGCAGCATCTGGTCGTATGAATTGAGGATGGTGTCCACAAGTCGGCCGATGCCCTCCCACTCCGATCGCGGAATGCCGAACATGGTCATGAACACATTGCGCGTCACCAGATTCGAGTATTGCGAGATCAGGTCGAAGTTCTGTCCCTTCGCCAGGATCGTATCGATCGCTTCCGCGGCGAGGGCAACGGCCTGCGCCGCCGAATTCGCGATCGATGCCGCGAAGAGCGGGGCCAGGATTTGGCGCACGCTACCGTGGCGGGGCGGGTCCATGTAGAAGAGTCCGCGGGCGCCCTTCTCGCCAATCGGTCTTTTCAGAAAGCGATCGGTCGCGCCGCAGACTTCGGTGACGAGTCGATGGCTGAACACCCAGTAGCTCTTGTAGCCGCCATGCTTCACGAGCGCGACAGGTGAGCGCTGCCGAAACAAGGCGTAGTACGGGTAGGGGTCGGCGAGGAAATGCGGGTCCTTGGGGTCGAACGCCGTCGGATCGAACTCGGCGGCCGCCTGCGTCGCTCCTTTCTCAATCAGCCATTGCCTCGGGCCGAGGATCGCGGCGGAATTGCCCGCGAAGCCTTCACCCTTGGCAAGATGGCGCAATCCGCCAAGGCCTGGCACGAAGAGGTACAGGCCGCCGCGCGTGGTAACGAGGCGCGGCACCGTCAGTTTGATCGGGTCGGCCCCGCCGGCCATGGGTATGCGGTAGATGCCCCCGTTGTCCTGTTTGCCGATGATCGGGTCTTGCGTCCCACGGATGCCGCTCGCCGCGATGTCGCCGTTGGCCCACTGCTGCATCAGGAACTCGAACTGTCGTTCGAGATCGGCGCAGACGAAGATGCCGTACAGCCCTCGCCGTGCCGACGGGTCGGCTGAATCCCATACCGGCCCGTAGGGCATGCCGCGCCGGATGATGCGCCGGCTATAAGGCTTGCCGGCGACCAGGGCGCTGCGCGGGTTCATGCGCCTGACATGGGCGCCGACCGGGCAGCGCAGGCCTTCGTGGTCATTGGCGGTAAGTGGAAACGCATGCGATGGCGCGTAGTCGAACTCGTTGTAGTTGTTCTGGGCACCGGCCGGCGCAATGATCCCCGGCGGCGCGGCGGGTCTCTGGAGCAGCGGCGTGCCATTGCGCCAGCGCCCCATGATCTTCGCCGCGACGAACTCGCGGTCGACGCTGTCGACCTGGCTCGCGTCGTCAAGGAGTTTTTCAAACGCTGCGACATCCTGGTCGAGCACGCGCACCGCGGCAAACGTGCTGTTCTGGCACAAGGCCTTGGGTAGGTCGCCCAGCGACTTGCCTCCATAGATGCCTGCGTAGGCGTCGCCGAGAAGGAATTCACCGACGCTGGCCTGCGGCTGCATGTCGGGGCCGGCATCGTCGGTGATCCCCGCGATGTGCGGTTGCGCCATACCTTCCACATATCCGAAGTGAACCTTGTCGTCCGCAAGGGCGGCTGCATCGTGGACAACGACGATGCAAAGGCCGCCGGGCGCCCACGAACCGGCCAACTGCTTGTCGCGTCGCTCGAACTCCGAACCCGCGCCATTCGCATCGGCGTACAAGGAAACGAGAAGATGACTGGGATTCCAAAACCCTCCAAGTTCCCAGTGGATGGGCGCACTGGCCCCGATGTCGCCGTTCGCCTCGGCGCGGTCGGATTGCGCGGGACCCTCTATGAATGCCTTGGCGAACTTGGCAAGCGTTTCCTTCGGGACTCCGAGCGCTTTCAGACCGTCGGCGGTGAAGCCCACGTTCAGAAAATAGGGCGGCCGCTTGTCGGCGTCCCATGTCTGCGCCGATGTGATGCGCGGGCAGACGGAACCGTCGCCATCGACCATCTTTGAAAGTAAGGTCCGTGCCGCGTTTGCATCGCCGATGCGCAACGCGTAGTGACGGGCGACCTTGGCTCCGTAGCCGCGAAGAATGTTGCCTTGCACGTCGGCGAGGTCAACCTTGGCCGGCTGCGGATTCGTGACTGTCGGCGGCAGGCCGGTTCGCGGCCCGAGGATGTCGATCACCGTGCGGTCCGGATAGGCGCTGTACAGCGGATAGTCGTCGTAGTACACGAGGTCGGGCGGCACGACGACCACACGGTTGTTCAGTTCCACGAATTCCATGAATTCCCGCGGATGGTCCCTGACCGGAAGCGGCGGGTGCTCCTTCACGAAGCCCAGGATCAGATCGAAGATATCTCCGATCGTGATCGCAAAATCCAGCACGTAGGGCTTGAGCGGTCCGTCGAACGACGTGATCACCAGCAGCGCCGTGTGATGGCGCACCGGAAGGAAGCGCGCAAAGTGGACGAAGTGAAGCTCCTTCAGCGCTTCGCGCGTCTGCGTGAGCTTGAGTGCGATCCCCGCGAGCAGTAGCGGCATCTCCAACGGGTTCTTGAGTTCCAGCGTCAGATTCAGTCCGTGACTGACTTGGCCACCGACGGACAGGCCGGTGCCCGCAACTTGATCGAATGACGGCATGTCGCCTCCCTTTCACTTCGAGCTTACAGAGAGCGACCGCGCCTCGCCCCACCGCCGCAAATACTGGCACAGCCGCAAAGCGACCGCAAGACGCCGCGCTGAGTTCGGCATGCGGATTAAGAACTCTTAAGTATCCGCCCAATGAACTGAACGCCGAGTGCTCGCAAAGTGACAACGGCTCTTAGCCACCCGGACCCCATGCAGACCCGCTGGACCGGGAGTTCTTGTGCAGAAGCCGCCTCGCACACCCGGATGCATCGGACCCATGCAACCGCAATCGGCATTTCCAAAGGAGACCGCGAATGAACCACTTTTCACCCCAAACGCAGGCAAGGATTTCCATGCTTGCGCCCATTGCCGATGGCCGCTCGTGCAGTTCTTTGCACTCACCAGGAGCAGTCTTCATGAATTCATTGCGTTGGGAATTGAAATTCGCCGGCTTGCTGCTGGCGGCCAGCCTGGCCGCCTGCGGCGGCAGCTCGTCCGACCCGGTGCCGGTACCCGTGGTGCCGGTACCTGCGACGACCGACGTCAAGACCACCGTCGTCGGCGGCGCGATCAAGAATGCGCTCGTCTGCCTCGACAAGAACCTCAACGGCAAGTGCAACGCCGATGAAGCAGGCAAGACCGACGCCAGCGGCAACGTGACCTTGACCGTGCTCGACACCGACCTCGGCAAGTACCCCATCGTCGCCGTGGTCGGCACCGACGCCATCGACGCCGAGAACGGCCCGGTGACGCAGGCCTACACGATGTCGGCCCCGGCCGACAAGGTGGCCGTCGTCAGCCCGCTGACGACGCTGG
>CAIKUF010000203.1 GCA_903830565.1 uncultured bacterium
AGCGCGCCTCTGCCCGGCATTCACGCGAGCGCCGTCGTCGACACCAGCGCCGAGGTCGATGCGAGCGCATCGGTGGGCGCACTCGCGGTCGTCGAGGCCGGCGCGAGGATCGCGGCTCGCGCCGTCATCGGGCCGCACTGCGTGGTCGGCGCCGGGGCGCACGTCGGCGAAGGCACCCGCCTCGCCGCGCAGGTGACGCTGGGCGCCGGCTGCAGCATCGGCGCGCGGTCGATCGTCCACAGCGGCGCGGTGATCGGCGCCGACGGCTTCGGCTTCGCGCCGCACCAGGGGACATGGGTCAAGATCGAGCAGCTCGGGGCGGTGCGCATTGGCGACGACGTCGAGATCGGCGCCAACACCTGCGTCGACCGCGGCGCGCTGGGCGACACCGTGATCGAGAACGGCGTGAAACTCGACAACCTGGTGCAGATCGCGCACAACGTTCACGTCGGCGCGCACAGTGCGCTCGCGGGCTGCGTCGGCATCTCAGGCAGTGCGACGATTGGTGCTCATTGCACGTTCGCGGGCGGTTCGGGCGCTGCCGGCCACGTGACCTTGGCCGACAACGTGCATGTCTCGGCGTTCGCGGTCGTCTCGCATTCGATTCACAAGCCCGGTGTGTACAGCGGCATGTTTCCGATCGACGACAATGCGACGTGGGAGAAGAACGCCGCCACTGTGCGGCAGCTCTACAGCTTGCGCAACCGGTTGCGCGCCCTCGAGAAGAAGACGCCGTGACCATGGATATCCAGCACATACTGACGCGGCTGCCGCACCGCTACCCGTTCCTGCTCGTCGACCGCGTGCTCGAGGTCGAAGAGGGCGTGCGCATCAAGGCGCTGAAGAACGTCACCATCAACGAGCCGTTCTTCGGCGGCCACTTTCCGGGGCGGCCGGTGATGCCCGGCGTGCTGATGCTCGAAGCGTTGGCGCAGGCGGCGGCGCTGCTCGCGTTCAAGTCGATGGCCGAGGGGCTGGGCGAAAACACGGTGTACTACTTCGTCGGTATCGACGGCGCCCGCTTCAAGCGACCGGTCGTTCCCGGCGATCAGCTCGTGCTCGAGGCCGAGCTCACGCGCGCCAAGTCACGAATCTACAAGTTCCGGGCGCGCGCCACGGTGGACGGCGAACTGGCCGTCGAGGCCGAGCTGATGTGCACCATGCGCGCCGCGCCCTGAATTCGGCGACGCCTGCCGTGACGCGGCCATGACGACGATTCACCCGACTGCCATCATTGATCCGGGCGCGCAGTTGGCGCCAACGGTCAGCGTCGGCGCGTACACACTGATCGGGCCGAACGTGCGCGTGGGCGAGGGCACGACGATCGGCCCGCACTGCGTGATCGAGGGCCGCACGACCATCGGCCGCGACAACCGCATCTTCCAGTTCTGCTCGCTAGGCGCTGTGCCGCAGGACATGAAGTACGGCGGCGAGCCGACCGAGCTCACGATCGGCGACCGCAACACGATCCGCGAGTTCTGCACCTTCAACTGCGGCACGGTGCAGGACGCTGGCGTGACGCGCGTCGGCGACGACAACTGGATCATGGCCTATGTGCACATCGCGCACGATTGCCAAGTCCGCTCGCACACGATTCTGGCCAACAACGCGACCCTCGCCGGCCACGTGCACCTCGGCGACTGGGTGTTCATCGGCGGCCTCACGGGCGTGCACCAGTTCGTGAAGATCGGTGCCCACGCGATGGCCGGGTTCGCGAGCGCGGTGTCGCAGGACGTGCCGCCGTTCATGACCGTCGATGGCAACCC
>CAIKUF010000204.1 GCA_903830565.1 uncultured bacterium
CTTCGAGGCGGTGCTGCTCAAGCTGCAAGGCGGCCTGAGCAAGCCACGTGGCACCAAGGATCTGGCCAAGATCATGGAGCGGCTCGGACGCGCCAAGCAACGCTACTCGCGCGCGGCGCAGCACTATCAGGTCGAGGTGAGAGAGGACGACACCGGCACGCAGGTGCGCGCCATCACCTGGACCAAACGCATCAAGCCCGGCAGCGCGGTAGCGCACCCGGGCGTGTACTGCCTGCGCACGACCCTCGTGGAGTTGGACAACGCCACGCTGTGGCGCACCTACACGATGTTGACCAATCTCGAGTCGGTGTTCCGCTCACTCAAGACGGACCTGGGCCTGCGGCCCGTCCACCACCAGATCGATCGCCGGGTCGAAGGGCATCTGTTCATCACCGTGCTGGCCTATCACTTCGTGCACACGCTGCGCCTACAACTCAAGGCCAAAGGTATCGACGACAGTTGGGAGACGCTGCGCGAGACGCTCGCCACACAGCGGCGCGTGACGGCTACGTTGCAACGCCGCGATGGAAGAGCCGTGCATGTACGCAAGGCCACCCGGCCCGAGCCGCAACACCAACAGCTCAACGCGATCCTGGGCCTCTCCCCCAATCCCGGCGGCACTCATCGCGTGCTCGTCTGACGCGATCTCAAGGTCGGGCAATCTGCGACGCCGCACTACACAAAAGTAGTGCCATACGCGCCGCCAAACCCACCTAAGTCATTGATTCCATTGGGGGTCGTAGTGCCAAATGACAAACTTGGGCTAGGGACGCGCGTGGCGACTCGGTACAGGCCCGCGGATGCGGACGCCTCCCGGCGCGTGACGCGGCGACGCGGTGTCCGCGCGCAAGTGCCGACGCGAAGGGGTCAGGGGCTGGTCCAGACGACCTGGTCGTCGACTGCGTACACGCGGCAGGGGTCGCCAAGCTTCTCGCAGTTGCGCACCGCGGTCTCTATCGCCTGCGCCCCATATCCGCGTGCGAGTGCGCCTTGGCCGGAGATCGCGACTGCGCGCGGAAACGGCTTGGTCAGCCACTCGCGATACAGCGCCTTTCCGTTTTCCGAGACCTTGGGCAGACGGTCGACGTAGGCCAGCGCCGCGAACTGTGTCGGCGCGGGAACCGCCGACGCATGCACCTCGGCCAGCTTCGACTCCGCCGCCGGATGGAGACCGAGGTACTGCTCATAGAAGCGCAGCATCTCCGCCGCGGAGGCCGCGCGCGCCTCCGGGTTGCCGCCGGCCATCGCCTTGCCGAAGCGAGTGCCGCCCGCGTTGTCGCGTTCGGTCACTGGGCTGGTGCCGTCGAAGGCGTGGTAGCTGCCCGGATACGGCACGTAGCGCACCGGCTGCCCGCGCGAAGTCAGGCGCTCGCAGGGCGCGGCAGGCGTCCAGTTGTCCAATTCGCCCGTCATCACGAGCAAGGGTGCGACGACGTCGTAACGGAGCATCAGGTCATACGCGCCGCAACCCGGGTAGAACGCGACCAGCGCCGCCGGCTTGATCGCTGCCTGGCGCACCGCGTCGTTGGTGGCATCGGCCACGGCGAGCACGGCGCTGCCTCCGTGCGACCAACCCAGCACCCCCAGGCACCGCGCATCGACGTCGGGCTGCTTGGCAAGCCAGTGCAGCGCTCCGGCAACGTCCATGCGCCGGTTGTCGTCGAAGATCTTCCGGTCCGAGAGCTTCTGCGCGCAAATGCTTGCCTCGCCGCGGGGACCAAAGCTGTCGACGTACAACACACCGGCTCCGGCGTCGCGCAGCATCTTGGTGTAGCGATTGCGCGGGTAGCCCACGCGGGAGCGGTCGGTGGGCAGCCCGTCGCACCCGTGCAGGGCGATGATGGCTAGCGCGCCGTCGGCGGCGACCGGCGGAGCGGTCCAGTGTGCGGTCAACACGACGCCGGGTTCAGCGCTGGGGAAGCTCACCTCCAGTGTGCGAATGACCTCAAGCGGCGCCGCATGCACGCGCACCACAAGTGCAACGGCGCAGGCAATGAAAAGAAACTGGCGGATCGCGGGTCGCGTCGTCGACGGCTCGTGGGCAGCAGAGCATTGCAGCCTGGTCGCCGCCCTCACTCGCCCAGATACGCCGCGCGGACCTTCGGGTCGTCGAGCAACTGCTTGGCGTCGCCGCTCATCGTGATCTCGCCCGAGTCCATCACGTAGCCGCGCGAAGCGAGCTGCAGCGCGCGGCTGGCGTTCTGCTCGACGAGCAGGATCGTCGTCCCGCGGCTGTGGATGTCGGAGACGACCTCGAAGATCTTGTCGACCATGATCGGCGACAGCCCCATCGACGGCTCGTCCATCAGCAGCACCTTCGGGCGCGCCATCAGCGCGCGGCCCATCGCCAGCATCTGCTGCTCGCCGCCCGACATCGTCCCGGCGAGCTGCGCGCGGCGCTCCTTCAGGCGCGGGAAGATGCCGAACACCTTTTCGACGTCGGCCTCGACCTCGGCGTCGCGGCGCACGAAGGCGCCCATTTGCAGGTTCTCGGTGATCGTCATGCGCGCGAACACGCCGCGCCCCTCGGGGACCATCACCAGGCCTTGCCGCACCAGGTCCCACGCGCCCTGGCCCTCGATAGCGCGGCCCATGAATTCGATCTCGCCGTCGGCCACGTGCTGCACGCCGGTGATGGCCTTGAGCGTGGTCGTCTTGCCGGCCCCGTTGGCGCCGATCAGGCTGACGAGTTCGCCCTCGTTGACCTCGAACGACACGCCTTTGACGGCCTGGATGCCGCCGTAGGCGACCTTGAGCCCGCTGACCTTGAGCATCGTGTTAGCCATTCGTTGGTCCTCTGCTCAGTGCGCGGTATGGCTGGCGCCGAGATAGGCCTCGATCACCTTCTCGTTGCGCTGCACGTCGTAAGGGTTGCCCTCGGCGATCTGCTTGCCGTAGTCGAGCACTGTCACGCGGTCGCACAGGCCCATGACGAGCTTCACGTCGTGCTCGATCAAGAGGATGGTGCGGCCGTCGTTGCGGATGCGGTCGATCAGCTCGCGCAGCACGACCTTCTCGGTCGCGTTCATTCCGGCTGCCGGTTCGTCCAGCGCGATCAGTTTGGGGTCCGTCGCGAGCGCACGTGCGATTTCGAGCCGGCGCTGGTCGCCGTAGCTCAGCGTGCGCGACTTGAACTCGGCGTACTTGCCGATGCCCACGTAGTCCAGCAACTCCTGCGCGCGCTGCGCGATCTCGGCCTCCTCGCGCTTGAAGCCTCCGGTGCGAAACACCGCACCGACCAGGCCCGAGTGCGTGCGGATGTGGCGGCCGACCATCACGTTCTCGAGCGCCGTCATCTCGGCAAACAGGCGGATGTTCTGGAAGGTGCGTGCGATGCCGGCCTTGGCCACCTCGTGCACCGCGCTGGGCTTGTAGGGCTTGCCGCCGAGCTCGAAGCTGCCGGAGTCCGGCAGGTACAGGCCCGTGAGCACGTTGAAGAAGGTCGTCTTGCCGGCGCCATTGGGACCGATGAGGCCGTAGACCTGGCCCTTCTCGATCGTGATGCCGACGTCGGACAAGGCCTGCAGACCGCCGAAGCGCTTGGAGACGCCGGCCACCTTGAGGATGTTTTCGCTCATGTCGTCATCCTCACTTTAGCGCCGGCGTCGGTGCGGCCTTGCCGTGCTCGGGCGACGGCCATAGGCCGCGCGGGCGGGCCAGCATGACGCCGATCATCGCCAGCGCGATGAGCAACTGGCGCAGGATGGACGCGTCGAGCCGGCCGCCGCTCATCGCCTGCAGCGGCCCGGCGACGTAGCGCAGCACCTCGGGCAGCGCGGCCAGCAGCAGCGCGCCCAGGATCACGCCCGGGATGTGGCCGATACCGCCGAGAACGACCATGGCGACGATCATCACCGACTCCATCAGGCTGAACGATTCGGGCGAGATGAAGCCCTGGAAGCTCGCGAACATCACCCCCGAGACGCCACCAAAGGTCGCCCCCATGCCGAAGGCGAGGAGCTTGAGGTTGCGGGTGTTGATGCCCATCGCCTTGGCCGCGGTCTCGTCCTCGCGGATCGCCATCCACGCGCGGCCGATGCGCGAGCGCTCGAGGCGGTAGCAGATCAGCACGCTCGCCACGACGAGCGCGAGGAAGAGGTAGTAGTAGAGCGACACGGACGGCAGCGCGATGAACCCGAGGTCCAGCGTCTTGCCGAGGTTCAGGCCGAAGAACTTGATCGAGTCGATCTGCGTGATGCCCTTGGGCCCGTTCGTGATGTTGACCGGTGCATCGAGGTTGTTCAGGAAGACGCGAATGATCTCGCCGAAGCCGAGCGTCACGATCGCTAGGTAGTCGCCGCGCAGCTTGAGCGTCGGCGCGCCGAGCAGCACGCCGAAGGTGCCGGCGATCGCCGCGCCGAGCGGAATGATGAGCCAGATCGGCGCATGCAGCCCGGCCGGGAACATCGCCTTGACGGCGGGGAAGGTCTCGGTCAGGTGGGGCGACGCGAGCAGGCCCATCATGTAGGCGCCCACCGCATAGAAGGCGACGTAGCCGAGGTCGAGCAACCCGGCATAGCCGACGACGATGTTCAGGCCGAGCGCGAGCAGTACGTAGAGCAGCGCGATGTCGACGATGCGCACCCAGGCATTGCCGAACTGCTGGAAGACGAGCGGCAGGACCAGCAGACCGATAGCGGCGATGAGAAAGGTGATGAGCTTCTTGCTTTGCATGATGACGCTCCCTTCAGGCGCGATCGGCGACGCGTTCGCCGAGCAGGCCCTGCGGCCGCAGCGTCAGCACCAGGATCAGCACGATGAAGGCGAAGATGTCGGAGTAGTGGCTGCCGAGCACGCCACCCGTCAGGGCGCCGATGTAGCCCGCGCCCAGCGACTCGATCAGCCCCAGCAGCACGCCGCCGAGCATCGCCCCGGCCAGGTTGCCGATGCCGCCGAAGACCGCCGCGGTGAACGCCTTGAGGCCGGGCAGGAAGCCCATCGTGTGCTGCACCGAGCCGTAGTTGGCAGCGTACATCACACCCGCCAGCGCGGCCAGCGCGGCGCCGATGACGAAGGTCGCCGAGATCACCATGTCGGGCTTGACGCCCATCAGCGCGGCGACGCGCGGGTTCTCGGCCGTGGCCCGCATCGCGCGGCCGAGCCGCGTATGGTTGACGAGGTACATCAGGCCCGCCAGCGCGAGCGCGGTCACGACGAGGATCACGACTTGCGTCGTGTTGATCACCGCACCGCCGATGTGGAAGGGCTCGCGCGGCAGCAGCAGCGGGAAGGACTTGTAGTTCGGCTTCCAGATGATCATCGCCAGCGTCTGCAGCAGCAGGCTCATGCCCATCGCGGTGATCAGCGGCGCCAGCCGCGGCGCGTTGCGCAGCGGCCGGTAGGCGACCTTTTCGATCACGAAGTTCAGCACCGAGCAGACGATGACGGCGGCGACAAGCGAGATCAGCATCAGCAGCCAGCCCGGCAGCCCGGCGTCGGCGAGGAAGGTCACGACCGTCCAGCTCGTCAGCGCGCCCACCATCAGCACCTCGCCGTGGGCGAAGTTGATGAGGTTGATGATGCCGTAGACCATCGTGTAGCCGAGTGCGACCAGCGCATACACGCTGCCCAGCACCAGGCCATTGATGATCTGTTGGATGAAGGTGTCCATCTGAACGTCTCCTGCGATTCCCCGGCCGCCGGGCTCGACCGCGTTGTGGTTGCGCCCGACTCTAGACGCAATAAGCGCGCCACGCTGCGCGTGCCGACCCTATGGCCGAGACGCGCCATCTCGTGTACGAATGGACGGCGGCGCGGATTCTAGCCCTCGCCCGTCGTGCGGCGAGCCGCCGTGGCCTCGTCGTTGAGCCGCCGCAGCTCGGCCAGCTTCTCGGCAATGCGCAGTTCCAGCCCGCGCGGCTGCGGCCGGTAGAAGTGCGGCAGCGGCTTGTCGGTCGGCCCGTAGTGCTCGCCGGCCGCGAAGGCGCCCTCCTCGTCGTGCGCATAGCGGTAGCCCTGGCCGTAACCCAGGCCCTTCATCAGCTTGGTCGGTGCATTGCGCAGGTGCATGGGCACGGGCTGGGTGCCCTCCTGCGCAATGAAGGCGCGCACTTCGCCGTAGGCCTTGTAGACGGCGTTGCTCTTGGGCGCCACGGCCAAGTAGACCACCGCCTCGGCCAGCGCCAGCTCGCCTTCGGGCGAGCCCAGGCGCTCGTAGGTCTCGCTCGCGTCCAGCGCCAGGCGCAGCGCGCGCGGGTCGGCGAGGCCGATGTCCTCGCTCGCCATGCGGACGATGCGCCGCGCCGCGTAGCGCGGGTCGACGCCGCCGTCGAGCATGCGCGCGAACCAGTACAGCGCGGCGTCGGGGTCCGAGCCGCGAACCGACTTGTGCAGCGCCGAGATGGTGTCGTAGAACTGCTCGCCACCCTTGTCGTAGCGGCGCAGTTGCTCGCCCAGCGCGCGCTCCAACATGGCCTCGTCGATCAGGCTCGCCGCGCCCGCCGAGCGCGCCACCGTCTCCAGCGTGTTGAGCAGGCGCCGCGCGTCGCCGTCGGCAAAGCCGATCAGGCGCTGCACCGCCGCTTCGCTGAGCGGCGGCGCGCCGAGCGTCTCGCTGCCACGCGTGAGCACGACGCGCAGGTCGTCATCGCTCAAGGGCTGCAGCACGTGCACGCTGGCGCGCGAGAGCAGCGCCGAGTTGACCTCGAATGACGGGTTCTCGGTCGTCGCGCCGATGAAGGTGAACAGGCCCGACTCGACATGCGGCAGAAAGGCGTCCTGCTGCGCCTTGTTGAAACGGTGCACCTCGTCGACGAAGACCACCGTGCCGCGCCCGCCGGCGCGCGCCACCTGCGCGCGCTCGACTGCCTCGCGGATGTCCTTCACGCCCCCGAGCACGGCCGAGATGGTGATGAACTGGGCTTCGAAGGCGTCGGCCATCAGCCGCGCCAGCGTCGTCTTGCCGACTCCCGGCGGGCCCCACAGGATCATCGAGTGCAGGTGGCCCGACTCGAACGCCGTGCGCAGGGGTTTACCCGGACCGAGCAATTGCGCCTGGCCGATCACGGCATCGAGCGTGCGCGGGCGCAGGCGCTCCGCCAGCGGGACGTCGGGCGTGGCATCTGCGGGCGGCAGCAGGCTCATTGGTGCGATTGTGGCAGGCGCGTTCGCGCCCATCTCCCCGTGCCGCGGCCATGATCTGGGGCAGATTGGGCCGCGTTTCCTCGCTATCGCGCGGTCCGGGCCGTGGTTATATTCGAGCACCGAGGCACCCTAAGCACTCCCCATGAGCCAACTCAGCGGTCACGACGCCATCTTCCTCTATTCGGACACGGCGCACTCGAACTCCAACGTCAGCCTGATTCACATCTACGACCAGTCGACCGCCGCGGGCGGCAAGGTCCGCTTCAAGACCATCCTCGCCCACATCGAGAGCCGGCTCGACCGCTCGCCGATGTTCCGCCGCAAGCTCAAGCACGTGCCGCTCGAGATCGACTATCCGTACTGGGTCGAGGACGAGAACTTCGACCTCGAATACCACGTGCGCCACATCGCGCTGCCCAAGCCGGGCGACTGGCGCCAGTTCTGCATCCAGGTCTCGCGCATCCACGCCCGACCGCTCGATCTCAAGCGCCCGCTGTGGGAGCTGTACGTGATCGAGGGCCTGGACAGCTTCCTCGACCTGCCCGCGGGTAGCTTCGCCGTGCTCGCGAAGACGCACCACGCAGCGATCGACGTCGAGAGCGGCAGCGAGATCACGATGCTGCTCCACGACACGACGCCGACACCGCCGCCCGCGACGCCGCCCGCACCGTGGTTCCCGGCTTCGCCTCCGAGCACGCCGGCGATGCTGTGCCGCGGCGTGGCCCGGGCAGCACTGTCTCCGTTTCGCCTTGCGCAGCCTCTGGCGCGTGCGCTGGCGCGCTTCGCACCGATCGCAGTCACCCTCGCCGGCGACATGCTGCTGCGGCCCGAGAACATGCCGCCGACGCGCTTCAATTCGGTCATCTCGGCGCATCGCGTGTTCGACACCCGGCGCTTCATGCTGTCCGAATTCAAGGCCATCCGCAGGCTCGCCGTCGGCGCGACGGTGAACGACGCGGTGCTGGCCGTCTGCGGCGGCGCACTACGGCGCTACCTCGACGAGCAGGGCGAGTTGCCCGACGCCAGCCTGACCGCCATCGCGCCCTTTGCGATCCGCGGCGCCGACTCGGGCACAGACGCTCGGGCCGAACTGACGTGGTTCCACGTGCAGATCGGCACCCACATCGCCGACCCGGTGCGGCGCCTGGCCTTCATCCGCGATCAACTCGCCTCGTCGGACACGCTTGCCCGCGCCAAGGGCGTGCATGAGCTGGCCGCGGCCGGTCAGCACGCACCCGCGGCCGCGCTGGCGCTGACGAGCAAGATGCTCAGCCGCGCCTCGCTGGGCATCGGTCGCCGCGCGCCGCTGGCCAACTGCAGCATCGCCAACGTGCCCGGGCCGGAGGTGCCGCTCTATCTGTGCGGCGCCCGCATGACCTACTTCTCGGCCATCATGCCGATCGTCGACGGCATGGGCCTCGTGTTCGCGGTCACGAGCTACGACGGCCGAATCGTGATCTCGCCGACTTCGTGCCGCGACCTGATGCCCGACCCGGAAGCGTTCACGCAGTGCATACGCGACAGCTTCCAGGAGTACCTGGGCATTGCCGCCGAGAAGCCGAAGGCGGTGCCGCGGCCCAGGCGGCCGAGAGCGGCTGCGACCGTGGCCAGGAAGCGGGCAACGGTCAAAGCCAAGCGCGTCATCCCGCCCTCGCGGGCCAGCGCGGCACGTCGCGCCGCCGCAGCGGCCTGAGCGCCGAAAGCGACGCAGCGGCTTGCGCCCGGCGCCGCGGCGATTCCGTCATGCGCATCGCCGACGAGACGCTCGAGCTGCTGCGCCGTGCGCTCGGCGATCACGCGGCGCCGCGCGTACGTGCACTGCACCTGCCGCCCGCACCATGGGACGGCGGCAAGGCCGGTGAGTTCTGCGCGATCGAACTCGATGACGGCTCGCTCGGGCTGAGCTTCGTGCTGCTCGGCGACACCCTGGCCGAGCTGGCGGCGGGCACGCACGGCGAGGCCCTGGTCGGCGCCGAAGCGCTGGCCGTCGCCCATCTGTGGTCCCACGGCCGCGGTGCCAAGCGCACGCTGGGCTTCGCCGCCGTCAACGCGCTGACGCGGCATCTGTTCGATCGCGCCAGTTTCGTTCCGCCCGCAGCGTCCGACTCGATCGGCGGCCTCGATCCGCAACCGGGCGAGCACATCGGCATGGTCGGCTTCTTTCCGCCGCTGGCGAAGGCCGTCACCGCCAGCGGCGCGCGGCTCACCGTGCTCGAACTCCGGCCCGATCTCGCTGGCAAGCGCGACGACTTCCACATCACGCTGGCCGCGCACGAGCTTGCAAGCTGCGCCAAGGTACTTTCGACCAGCACCGTGCTCCTCAACGACACGCTGGGCGACGTGCTCTCACATTGCACCGCGGCGCGCACCTTCGCGATGATCGGCCCCGGCGCAAGCTGCCTACCCGACGTGCTCTTCCATCGCGGCGTCACGCTGCTCGGCGGCGTCTGGATCGAGGACGCCGATGCCTTCAAGCAGGCGCTCGCGGGCGGCGAGCCCTGGAGCCGGCATGCGCGCAAGTTCGCGCTGCTGCGCTCGCACTACCCCGGCATCGAAGCATTGCTCGCAAAGGCCGACAGGTCGACAACGACTCGCTGATCGGCACACGCGATGGCCGAGCGCACACGCAGGCTCGGAAATCGTCCATGACCTCGCCCTCGCCGCGCCGGCATTCTTGAGTTGCCTTTCGGCGGCCGCGCTCGCACTCGGGCGAGGTCTTCCGAAGCCGGACAATGACACCCATGAGCAACCACCTCGCCCACGACCCCTTCGGCCTGCCCATTCACGTTCAGCGCCCCGAGAGCGCAGCCGCCGTTGCCGGCTTCATCGAAGGCTTTCTCGCCTACGAGCCGCGCATCCTGGACGTGCTGGCCGCGGCCGAGCACGACGACAGCCTGATCGTGCAGACCTGCGCCGCGGCGCTGCAGATGTTCTCCGAAGCGCCCTCCGGCCCGCCCGCGGCACGCCGGCACCTCGAGCGCGCGGCGCGCGCCGGCCTGCCCAGCAGCGAGCGCGAAAGGCGCTTCGCCGAGGCGGTGTCGCACTGGGTGGCGGGCGACGTGCGCGCGGCGATTGCCGGCCACGAAGCACTGGCCGCCAGCCATCCGCGCGACCTCGCCTCGCTCAAGCTCGGCCAGTACCTCGCCTTCAACCTCGGCGATTCGCCGACCATGCTGCGCCTGGCGCTCAAAGCCCTACCCGCCGCGCACGACGTGGCCTGGCTGCACGGCATGCTCGCCTTCGCGTACGAGCAGTGCCACCTTCTCGATGACGCCGAGGCCGCGGCGCGGCGCGCGCTCGCGATCCGCCCGGCCGAGCCCTGGGCCGAGCACGCGCTGGCGCACGTGATGCTGACCGCCGGCCGGCTGCGCGAGGGCCTGCACTTCATGCAGGCCGCGAGCGGCGGCTGGTCGGGACTGACCTCGTTCATGCGCACGCACAACTGGTGGCACATCGCGGTCTTCCACATCGAGCTCGGCGACGACGCGGCCGCGCTCGCGCTCTACGACAACGAAGTCTGGGGCGTCGACAAGAGCTACTCGCAGGACCAGGTCGGCGCCGTCTCGCTGCTGGCGCGGCTGGAACTGGCCGGCGTCGACGTCGGCGGGCGCTGGGAGGAGCTTGCCAACTGGCTCGCGGTGCGCGTCGCCGACCAGGTGCAGCCCTTCCTCGACATGCAATACCTCTACGGCCTGGCCCGCACCGGCCGGCCCGAGGCGGCCGCGTTGCTGGCCCATGTCGAGGCCTTCGCGCCGAACGCACCCGCCGCCGCGCACGAGGCCTGGCAGCGCGTCTGCATTCCGGCATGCCGCGGCCTGCTCGCCCACGCGCGCGGCGAGTGGACCCTCGCCGCGCAGCAGCTTGAACTCGCGCTGCCGCGCCTGGTCAGCATCGGCGGCAGCCATGCGCAGCGCGACCTGTTCGAGCAGATCCGCATCGACGCGCTGCAGCGCTCGGGCCAGCTCGCCGGCGTGCAGAACCTGCTGCAGCCGCTCGCCAACGCGCAGCCGCAATCCGAGCGCGTGCAGCGCCGCCTGCGCACCGTCTATGCCGGGCTCGGCCTGCCCAAGCCGCACTCGATCTCGGGCACCCACGCCGCGCGGAGCCTCGCATGAGCCAGACCCTAACCCCCGATCTGCGCAGCGTCATCAGCGGTGTGCAGACCATGACGCCGTCGGAGGCCTTTGTCCAGACCTGTCGAGACCTTGGTCGCGCAGGGCGTGACTGATATCTTCGGCATCATGGGCTCGGCCTACATGGACGCGATGGACATCTTCACGCCGGCCGGCATCCGCTTCATCTCGGTCGTCCACGAGCACGCGCCGGCCACATCGCCGACGGCTATGCGCGCGTGTCGGACCGCCACGGCGTCGTCATCGGCCAGAACGGCCCCGGCATCACCAACTGCGTCGCCGCCATCGCCGCCGCGTACTGGGCGCTCAGCCCGGTCGTGATCGTGACCCCCGAGGCCGGCACGATGGGCATCGGCCTCGGCGGCTTCCAGGAAGCGAACCGGCTTCCGGTGTTCCAGGAATTCACGAAGTACCAGGGCCACGTCAACAACCCCGCCGCATCGCCGAGTACACGGCACGCCGCTTCGACCGCGCCTTGAGCGAACTCGGCCCGACGCAGCTCAACATCCCGTGCGACCACTTCTACGGCGAGATCCGCTGCGAGATCCCGTTGCCGCAGCGCCTGGACCGTGGCGCCGGCGGCGACGCGAGCCTCGCCAAAGCGGCCGACCTGCTCGCCACGGCACGCTTTCCGGTCATCATCTCGGGCGGCGGCGTGTTGATGGCGGGCGGCGTCGCCGAGTGCCAGGCGCTCGCCGAGCGCCTCGGCGCGCCGGTCGTCAACAGCTACCTGCACAACGACTCGTTCCCGGCCAGCCACCCGTTGCGGTGCGGCCCGCTCGGCCACCAGGGCTCGAAGGCGGCGATGAAGCTGCTCGCCAGGGCCGACGTGGTGCTCGCGCTCGGCTCGCGCCTGGGCCCGTTCGGCACGCTGCCGCAGCACGGCCTGGACTGCTGACCGGCGAACGCGAAGGTGCGGGCAAGCTGAATGTCGAGACAACACGTGGTGTGACGTCCGGGCGCCGCGGCGCGCCCTCGCGCGACAGTGTCGGTGTTAGCCTCGACCGTCTCACTCCCGGGTCGTTCATGTTCTCTCCGATTCGATACGCGGGGCCCAGGAATGCAGCGGTTCGCTTCATTGCGCCGCTGGTAGGTGGGGTCGTCCTGCTCAACTTGATCGTCCTGGGCATGGCGGCCCTCGGCCTGTCGCAGAGCCGGGACAGCTACGAGGAGCGCGCGGTGACGGCGTCGAAAAACCTGGCCGTCCTGCTCGAGCGCGAGATCTTGTCGACCATCGGCAAGGTCGACCTCGCGCTGATGGCGGTTGCCGACGACGTCGCCCGCGTCCGCGCCCTGCCGGGCGGCGAGACCGAAGCGCTCGATGCGTTCATCCTTCGCCAGAGCTCGCGCCTGCCCGAGTTGCACGGCCTGCGCATCACCGATGCGCAGGGCGACGTGACGCGCGGCTTCGGCATGGTCAAGGGCGTGCGCGCAAACCTTGCCAACCGGCCCTACTTCATGCAGCTGGCGAGCCAGCCCGGCGCGGGGCTCGTGATCTCCAAGCCGGTCGTGAGCCGCGTCAGCGGGGAATGGGAGATCGTGCTGGCGCGCCGCCTGAATCGCGTGGACGGAGCGTTCGACGGCGTCGTCTACGCAACCATTGCCCTGGAGCATTTCAGCGACATGTTTTTGGCCCTGGACGTCGGGCGCCGCGGCGTCGTCGTCCTGCGCGATGCGGACCTCGCCATCATCGTCCGCAAGCCGGTGATCACGACGCTCGGCGGCGACGTCGGGAACACCGCCGTGTCGCCCCAGTTGCGCGCTTTCGTAGAAGGCGGACAGGCTGCCGGCACGTACACGGGCCGCGCGGGATCGGACGGCAT
Source organism: uncultured bacterium (assembly GCA_903830565.1). Classification (GTDB taxonomy): domain Bacteria; phylum Pseudomonadota; class Gammaproteobacteria; order Burkholderiales; family Burkholderiaceae_C; genus CAIKUF01. Next base: position 13,040 of record CAIKUF010000204.1, read on the forward strand.
CGAGCGCACGACTTCGTTTCGCCGCATCGGCGGCTATCCGATGAACATCGTGGTCGGCCTCGGCACCGAGGACTACCTCGCCGAATGGAAGAATGAAGCCGCCAAAACCGGCGCACTGGCGTGCGCGTTCGTCTTTCTCACGCTGGTGTTCACGGCGCTGATGGTGCGGTCGTGGCTGCGGCGCGAGGCCGACCTGCAGACGCTGGCCGTCGAGGAGCGCAAATTCCGCACCTTGCTCGAGTCGTCGCCCGATGCGCTGATCATCGTCGACTCGCGGGAGATCATCGGCGTCGTCAACCGGCAGGCGGTGGCGCTGTTCGGCTACTCGCACTCGGAGCTGATCGGAAGCACGATGGCGATGCTGCTTCCCGAGCGCTACCGCGGGCTGCGCCTGGGTTCGCTGACCGAAGCGTCCGGCTCCGCGATCGATGCCAGCAAGGAGCGCGACCTCTGGGCCGTGACCAAGGACGGCCGCGAGTTCCCGGTCAATATCAGCCTGAGCCCGATCGCGACCGAGCAGGGCGGCATGGTGGCGGCCGCCATTCGCGACATGACCGAGCGCCGCGCGAGCGAGGAGCACATCGAGTTCCTGGCCCATCACGATGCGCTGACCGGGCTGCCCAATCGCCTGGTCGTGCAGTCGCGCTGCGAGCAGGCCATCGCGCAGGCCGCGCGCACGGACTCCAAGGTCGCCCTGCTCTTCGTCGACCTCGACAACTTCAAGACCGTCAACGACTCGCTCGGCCACTCGACGGGCGACGCCATGCTCAGGGCGGTGGCGGCCCGCCTACGCGAGTGCGCACGCGAGACCGATACCATCAGCCGCCACGGCGGCGACGAGTTCTTGGTCGTGTTCGCGGAACTCGCCGACGCCGAGGCCGCGATCGCACTCGTCGAGCGACTGATCCAGCAGTTCCAGCAGCCGCTGCAGGTCGAAGGGCGCGAGATCACGACTTCGCTGTCGCTCGGGATCGCGCTCTATCCCGACGACGGCCAGGACTTCGTGGCGCTGTTGAAGAAGGCCGACATCGCGATGTACCAGGCCAAGGAGGCCGGGCGCAACACGCACCGCTTCTTCAACGAGTACATGAACGTCGAGACGGTCGAGCACCTGCAGATACGCAACGGCCTGCGCCCGGCGCTGGACCGCGACGAGTTCACGCTTTGCTACCAGCCGCAGATCGACCTCGCCAGCGGCAGCGTGGTCGGCGCCGAGGCGCTGATCCGATGGAACCACCCGGAGCTCGGCCTGGTGCTGCCGGGGCGCTTCATCTCCGTCGCCGAGGAAAGCGGCCTCATCGTTCCCATGGGCGACTGGGTGCTTCGCGAAGCCTGCCGGCAGGCGGCGGCCTGGCAGAAGGCCGGGCTGCCACCGCTGGCCGTCGCGGTAAACCTGTCGGCCGTGCAGTTCGGGCGCGGCGGCGTGGAGCACTCGGTGGAGCGCGCCGTCGAGGCCGCGGGCCTGGACCCAGCGTACCTGGAACTCGAACTGACCGAGTCGATCCTGATCCGCAATGCCGAGAGTGCGCTCGCGACGATCCAGCGCCTCAAGCGCCTCGGCGTGAAGCTTTCGATCGACGACTTCGGAACCGGCTATTCGAGCTTGTCGTACCTGAAGCGCTTTGCCGTCGACAAGCTCAAGATCGACCAGTCGTTCATTCGCGATCTGGGCGCCGACCCCGAAAGCATGGCCATCGTGCGCGCCATCCTGCAGATGGCCGCCGGCCTGGGCCTGAAGACCATCGCCGAGGGTGTCGAGAGCGAGTCCGCACTCAAACGCCTGCTCTTCCTTCGATGCGACGAGGCGCAGGGCTACTTCTTCGCGCACCCGCTGGCGCCGGAGCAGTTCGCCGCCTACCTCGCTGCGGCGGCGCACGGAACGCCGCCGGGCGTCTTGTCTTCGCGCTACGCGGCGCTGGTGGCAGACGTGCCTGCGACTTCGCGCGAGGACGATCCGGTCCACCCACGGCCGCGCTGACGCGGCGCGCCCGGACCGGGGCCAGCGGCAGGCGGGGCAGCGGCTAAAATGCCGTTTTGCCCGCCAACGTGGTCGTGCCGGGCACCACCCACGCAAGAGCGACTCAGGAATCCCCAACATGACCGGCGCACTCAGCGGCAAGGTTGCGCTCGTCAGCGGCGCGGCGCGCGGAATCGGGCGTGCGATTGCACTCAAGCTCGCGCGCGAGGGCTGCGACGTCGCCGCCAACTACTACAACAGCGCCGACGAGGCCGAGGCGCTGTGCGCCGAGATCCGCGCCCTCGGCCGGCGCGCGGTGGCGATCCAGGCCAGCGTCGGCATTCCGGACAGCGTGGACGAGTTGTTCGTCGAGTTCGGCAAGCACTTCGACCGCGTCGACATCCTCGTCAGCAACGCCGCCAGCGGCGTCTTGAAGCCGACGACAGAGATGACGCTCAAGCACTGGCGCTGGTGCATGGAGACCAACGCGCTGGCGCTGAACCTGCTAACCCAGCGCGCACTGCCGCTGATGCGTGCCGGCGGGCGCATCGTGGCCCTGTCCAGCCTTGGCGCATCGCGCGCGATGCCGGGCTACGGCTTCATCGGCGCCTCGAAGGCGGCGCTCGAAGCACTGGCCCGGGCATTGGCGCAGGAACTCGGCCCGCGCGGCATTCGCGTCAACACCGTCAGCGCCGGCGTCGTCGACACCGACGCGCTGGCCTACTTCCCGAATCGCGATCAGGTGCTCGCCAACTATGCCGAGCGCACGCCGGCCGGGCCGGTGCTAACGCCGCAGGACGTGGCCGGGGCCGTCTACCTGCTGTGCCTGCCCGAAGCCGACATGATCAACGGCCATACGCTGATCGTCGACGGCGGCTTTGCCATCTCGGGTTGAAATGATGCCCCCCAAGCTCACTTTGTGCGGCGAGGCCGCATCCCGTTTCGCGGGACCAGCCTTCGGCTGTCCTTCGGCCTTCGGCCTTGTGTTCGCTGCCCCCCGAGGGGGCGCAGGCCTCCCTTGGGGCGGCCCGCCAGGAGGCCTGATATGACCAAGGATTCCGGCATCTCGGGCAAGACCGCCATCGTCACCGGCGGCAGCCGCGGCATCGGGCGCGCGATCGTCGAGCGCCTCGCCGACGACGGCGCCGACGTGACCTTCTTCTACCGCGACAACGCCACCGCGGCCAATGAAGTCGTCGCGGCTGCGCTGGCCGCGGGGCTCAAGGTCGCGGCCGAGCAAGTCGACATCCGCGATTCCGCCGCCTGCGCCGCCGCGGTGGAACGCATCGCCGACCGCTGCGGGCGCATCCACATCCTCGTCAACAACGCCGGCATCACGCGCGACAACCCGCTCGCCGCGTTCGACGACGACGACGTCGCCGCGGTGCTGGCGACCAACGTGACCGGCGTCTTCAACGTCACGCGCGCGGTCGTCCCTTACATGACCTCGCAGCGCTCGGGCAGCATCGTCAACCTGAGCTCGGTCTCGGGCGACAAGGGCGGCCGCGGGCAGACCAACTACGCGGCGAGCAAGGGCGCGATCAACGCCTTCACGCGCGCGCTGGCCGTCGAGCTGGCGCCGCGCAAGGTGCGCGTCAACTGCGTCGCGCCGGGCGTGATCGAGACCGAGATGTCGGCCGACGTGCGTGAGCAGTCGGGCGACGCGGTGCTGGCGCGCATCCTGCTGCGCCGCTACGGCAAGCCGGAGGAAGTGGCCGATGCGGTATGGTTCCTCGCTTCCGCGCACGCGAGCTACGTGACCGGACAGGTATTCGCCATCGATGGCGGTTTCAAAATGGAGTGACAGAACAATGACGACGACCCCAATCACCAAGGAAGACATCGCGGCGGTCTTCCCGACCGTTGCCGAGACGATGGCCGACGCGCTCGGCTGCGATCTGGACGACATCAAGCTCGACGTCTCGCTGATCGAGGGCCTGGACGCGGAGTCGATCGACTTCCTGGACATGGTGTTCCGTCTGGAACGCGCGTTCAAGATCAAGATCCCGCGCGGCAAGATCGTCGAGAACGCGCGCGGCGCCTTGAGCGAAGCCGAGTTCGAGGACAAGGGGCTAGTCACCGACGCGGGCCTGGCGCAACTGCGCGCCTATCTGAGCGAGATCCCGTCCGAACGCTTCAAGACGCCGATGAAGGTGAAGGACATTCCGCGCCTGTTCACGCCGGAGACCTTCTGCAAGCTCGTCATCACCGCGCAGCGCGAGGCCGGCGCGGCGGCGTGACGGCGTGACGGCAAGATTGCACTCAATCGGCGAGATGGACCCGCAGCCCCGCTACCCTCACCCCAGCCCTCTCCCGCAAGCGGGAGAGGGAGTAGAGCGCGCCGACTTGCCCCCTCTCCCGCTTGCGGGAGAGGGCTGGGGGCGAGGCGGGGCTTTCGAGGCGCCTGCGCCGAGCAGGACGAGCGGCATTGGCTTGCAAGCCAATGCGCGCACCGCAGGTGAGGGCATGGCCGCGGCCATCGCACAGGGATAGGCCGACACCTGCCCATGCCCGACCACTTCGCCGCGTTCTCGTTCGTCGACCGCATCACCGCATTCGCTGCCGGCAAGAGCGCGCGCGGCGAGTTCGCGGTGCCGCCTGGCATCGCAGCCTTCCCGTCCTGCCTGGTCGCCGAAGCCGTCGGCCAGCTCGCGGCGTGGGTGGCGATGGAGCACATCGCGTTTCGCGGCCGTCCGGTCGCGGCGCTTGCGAGCGAGACGCGCTTTCACGGCGAGGTGCGGCCGGGAGACACCTTGCATCTCGGCGTCGAGATCGAGCAATGCGACGACGAGGCCGTGGCTTACTCGGGCTGGGCGCGCGTGAACGACGCACTCGTGATCGAGTTGCAAGACTGCCTCGGCCCGATGCTGCCCGTCGACGAATTCGACTCGCCGGCGGCGCTGGCCGAGCGCCTCGTGCTGCTGCGCGGCGCGGGCGCTGCGCCGGGGCGCTTTCACGGTGTCGTCGCACCGCGCATCGTCGCCGGCGAGTGCGTGGCCGGCGAGTCGGTCTCAGCGACGCTGCACGTGCCGGAAGCAGCGCCCTTCTTCGGCGACCACTTTGCGCGCCGCCCGGTGTTCCCGGCGACGCTGCTGCTCGATGTGCAGATCGGCCTCGCGATGCAACTCGCGCCCGAAGGCGCCGTGCCCGAGCGCATGACGCACGTGAAGATGCGCTCGTTCATCGCGCCCGGCGATGTGCTGCAGATCGAAGCCCGGCGCGCGCCGGGCGACGCGAAGCGCATCCTGCTCAGCGCGCGCAGCGAGGGCGGCAAGACCGTCGCCACCGCGCGCCTCGAACTCTCGACAGAGGAAACCTGAGATGACCCAAGGCAAGCGGCGCGTCGCGATCACCGGCGTCGGCATGGTGACGCCCGTCGGCAACGATTTAGAGGCGACCTGGCAGGCGCTGCTCGCCGGGCGCAGCGGTGGCGGCCAGATCAGCCTCTTCGACGCCAGCGGCTTCCCGGTCCACATCGCGGCCGAGGTGAAAGGTTTTCAGGGCGACCTGATCGAAGACCGGCGTCTGCTCAAGCACACGACGCGCGCGCACCGCTTCGCGCTCGTCGCCGCCGAGCAGGCGCTGCGCGACGCCGGCATTCGCCCGACCGAGGCAAGCGCGACGCGCTGGGGCTGCGCAGTCGGCGCCGGCATGATGACCTCGGAGTTCGCCGACCTCACTGCCCTGCACGAGCATTCGGCGGCCGACGGCGAACTGCACGCCGAGCGCCTGCTCAGCGACCCGTCGGCGAACGACCCGATGGTCTTTTGCCGCAGCAACACCAACGCGGGCCTCGCGCTGCTGACGCGGCGCTACGGCATCCGCGGCTATTCGACGGCGGTGCACACCGCGTGCGCGTCGGGCGGGCAGGCGCTGGGAACGGCGCTCAAATTGATCCGCCGCGGCGCGGTCGATCGCGTGCTCGCGGGCGGCTTCGATTCGATGATCAGCCCGGTGGGTATCTCGGGCTTTTGCCTGCTCAGCGCGCTCTCGCCCGACAACGACGCGCCGCAGCAGGCCAGCCGCCCGTTCGATGCCACGCGCAACGGCTTCCTACTCGGCGAAGGCGCGGGCTTCCTGGTCCTCGAGGAGTGGCAGTCGGCGCGCGATCGCGGCGCGCGCATCTACGCCGAACTCGCGGGCGACGGCAACTCGCTGTCGAGCTACCGCATCACCGATTCACCGCCCGACGGCGACGGGCCGATCCAGGCCATGCGCGCCGCGCTCGCCGATGCCGGCGCGACGCCGGCCGACATCGACTACCTGAACGCGCACGGCACCTCGACCGGCATGAACGACCGCAGCGAGAGCGCGGCGACACGCGCGGTCTACGGCGACGAAGTGGCGCGCCTCAATGTGAGCTCGACCAAGAGCAGCATGGGCCACTTGATCGCCGCCGCGGGCGCGGTCGAGATTGCCGTCTGCGCGCTCGCGATCCAGCGCGGCGAGATGCCGGTCAACGCCAACTACCGCGTCGCCGACCCCGACTGCAATCTGAACTTCGTGCTCGGCGAGCCGCGCCGCCAGCGCGTGCGGATGGCGATGTCCAACTCGTTCGGCTTCGGCGGCTCGAACAGTTGCGTCGTCCTGCGCCACCCCGACGAAGTCGACGGCGAGCGCGCCGTCTCGGCGTCCTGATGCGAGCCACTGGAGCAAGCATGGCATCCCGCAACCGAATCTTCGTCACCGGCAGCGGCGCCGTCTGCGCCGCCGGCATGGACCCGCAAACCATCCTCGCGGCGGTGCTCGCCGGGCAAAGCGCCATCGGCCCGATCCGGCAGTGGGACACCACCGGCTGGCCGATGCGTGATGCCGGCGAGGTGGCGGGCCTCAACCCGCGCGCGCTGGTCGAAGACCGCAAGCTGCACAAGCTGATCCGCCGCACCGATCTCTTCGGCCTGCACGCCGCCGGGCGCGCGATCGATGGCTCGGGCCTGCTCGCCCACCGCGAGACTCAGGACGCAGCAGCAGCAGCCATCACCAGCGACCGCAGCGGCGTCTACGTCGGCTCGGGCGGCGGAAACTACCAGAACCAGTACGACTATCTACCGCTTCTGACCGAGTCGCACGGCGACCTGCAGGCCTTTGGGCGCCAGCTTCTCGACACGGTGAACCCGATGTGGCTGCTGCGCACGCTGCCCAACAACGTGCTTGGCCATATCGGCATCCGCCACGGATTGAAGGGCCCGAACGCCTGCATCACCAACCACAGCGTCGGCGGGACGATGGCGGTCATCGAAGCGCTGGAGGCGCTGCGCCACGGCGAAGCCGACCGTGCGGTGGCGGTAGGCCACGACGCGCCCATCGAGCCGCAGATGCTGCTCTACTACCACGGCGTCGGCCTGCTCGCGAGCGAGGCGCTGCGCCCCTTCGACGCCCGCCACGACGGCAGCCTGTTCGGCGAAGGCGCGGGCGCGCTGATGCTCGAAACAGAAGCCTCGGCCACTGCGCGCGGTGCGAGCGTGATCGGCGAGGTGCTTGGCGGCGGCGTCGCTTGCGAAGCCGAGGGCCTGTTCACGATCCGCGACGATGGCGACGGCGTCGCCCGCGCGATCGAGCAGGCGCTCGCGGACGCAAACCTGCGCCCGCAGGACGTCGGCATGATCGTCGCCCATGGCAATGGAACGCCGCAGTCCGACGCGTCGGAAGCCGCTGCGCTGCGCCAAGTCTTCGGCGCCGCGATGCCACCGGTGACGGGCTTCAAGTGGGCCTTCGGCCACCTGATCGCTGCTGCCGGCATCCTCGACGCGTTGCTCGCACTGGGCGCGCTGAAGCAAGGCGTGGTGCCCGGCATCGCCACACTCGATCGAATCGCTCCCGACTGCGAAGGAATTGCACTGTCTGCAACACTCCGGGCACCGCGCAGCGACGTCGGGCTCATCGTCTGCCGCGGCTTCGCGGGGATGAACGCGGCCCTGCTGCTGCGCGCCCTGTGACCTGAACTTGAAAGGACATCACCATGCAAGCACTGAGCCAGTCCCGCCGAATTTCTGTCGCTGCCCTGCTCGTCGCACTGCTCGTGCCAGCTGGCGCATTCGCGGCGGACCGTAGCGCACTCACCATCGAGGCGCGCAATGCGTTGCAGAGACTCACGTCGACCGTCCCCGCGGCGAAGGCGCTTTCCGGCAGGGCGGTTGCCGTGGTCGTCTTTCCCAAGGTGACCAAGGCCGGCCTGGGCTTCGGCGGCCAGTACGGCGATGGCGTGCTCTTCAAGGGCGGCAAACCCGTCGCCTACTACAACACCAGCGGCGCGTCGTTCGGCCTGCAGGCAGGTGCGCAAACCTACGGCTACGCGATGTTCCTGATGAACGAACAGGCGGTCGCGGCGCTCGGGGCGAACGAAGGCTTCGAGGTCGGCGTCGGTCCGAGCGTGGTCGTCGTCGACCAGGGCATGGCCAAGACCGTGACCACGACCACGGCCACGAACGACATCTACGCTTTCATCTTCGGCCAGAAGGGCCTGATGGCCGGCGTGGGTGTGCAGGGCAACAAGATCACGCGACTGGATTGAAGCGCCAACCTGTTCCCGGCGCCGCCGCCCGATGACCGAAGCGCCAGCGCCCACCCCCGGGCGCTGCGGCATCGACAGCGTCGAGATCGCGCGCATCGAGCGCCTGCTGCGCGAGACGCCTGCCGACGGATTGCTGCAGTTCTTCAGCGCGCAGGAGCTCGAGGACAGCGGCGACGGCCCCGGCCGCGCGGCCAGCCTGGCAGCGCGCTTCGCGGCCAAGGAGGCCTGCGTCAAGCTCTTCCCGCGCGAGGCCGCGCTGGGCCAGATCGCGCCCGGCGATTTTTCGGTCGCGCGTGACAGTTACGGCGCGCCGCAACTCGTCTGCAACGCGAACGCGCAGTACGTGCTCGACCGCCATCGCATCGCTGCGATCAAGCTTTCGCTGACGCATGACCGCGTCAGCGCATCGGCCATCGCGCTGGCCGAGCCGGCACGGGCGCCCATCTCGCGCGCCGGGCGCTTCATCTTCCGTTTCCTGCCGCTGCGGCGCGAGGTCGTGATGGCCAACCTGAGGCGCGTCTACGGCGAGACTGTGGACGAGGCCGAGATCGAGCGCCTGACCGCTGCGCACTACGGCCACCTGTGGCGCCTGCTGGTCGAGTTCGTGCGCTTTCGCTGGCTCAGCGCGGCGCAGAAGACGGCGCTGGTGCGCGTCGAGGGTGTCGCCAACTTCCTCGCCGCGCGCGACCAGGGCAAGGGCATCCTGATCCTCACCGGGCATTTCGGCAACTGGGAGGTCTCGACGACCGCCGGCATCGCCCAGTTCCCCGAGATGCGCGGCAAGTTCCACTTCGTTCGGCGGCCGATCAAGCCGCAGTGGCTGGACCGCCTGGTCACGCGCCGCTTCAACCGGGCGGGCTTCGGTGTCTTCTCCAAGCGCGACTCGCTGGACGCGATGCTCAAAGCCCTGGCCGGGGGCCATGGCGTCGTGCTGCCCTTCGACCAGCACGCCGGGCCGCCCGACGGCATCGCAGTCGACTTTCTCGGCCAGCCGGCGTGGACCTTCAAGAGCCTGGCCATCATCGCCCTCTCGACCGGCGCGCCAGTGCTGCCGGCGTCGAGCTGGCGGGAAGCCGATGGCCGCCACGTGATGCGCTTCGAGAAACCGCTCGCGCCCATCGAGAGCGAGAGCACGAGCGAAGCACTCCGCCTCAACACGCGCGCCTACAACCAGGCGCTGGAACGCCTTGTCGTGCGCCACCCGGAACAGTGGTGGTGGGTGCACCGGCGCTGGAAGCACGTCGAGGTCAAGCGCAAGCGGCAACCTGCAGCCTAACCCAAGAAGTGCGTCTACCCCAGCGGCGCGAAGCGCACGACGAAGCGCAGGCCCCCGAGCGGCGAATCGGCGAGTGTCAGCGTCGCCCGGTGGCGGTCGGCGACGCTCTTGACGATCGCGAGGCCCAGGCCCGTGCCTTGGGTCGCCTGGCCTTCGCTGCCGACCTCGCGGCGGTAGAAGCGGTCGAACACGCGCTCGCGATCGGCGGGCGCAATGCCGGGGCCAGCGTCGTCGACCCACAGCGTCGGCGCGCCATCGTCGATGGCCACACGCACCTTCACGCTGCTGCTCGGCGGCGCGTAGCGCACCGCGTTGTCGGCCAGGTTGCGCACCAGCGCGGCCAGCGCGGCGCGCTCGCCGACGACGCTGACCACCGCCTCGGCGTCCAGTTCCAGTTCGGTGCCGCGCGACGCCGCATAGGGCACCGCATCGGCCACCGCCTGGCGAACGAGCTCGGCCAGGTCCAGCGTTTCCTGGTTCGCCTTCGGCGCCCCGGGCTCGCTGCGCGCCAGGGTCAGCAATTGCTCGACCAGGCGCACCGCGCGCTCGACGCCGGCCGACAGCGCGTCGAGCGCCTCGGCGCGCGCGGCATCGTCGGGCGAGCGGCGCAGGCGGCCGATCTGCAGGCGCAGCGCGGTCAGCGGCGAGCGCAGCTCGTGCGCGGCGTCGGCGACGAACGCGCGCTGCGCGCCGAAGGCCGTCGACAGCCGCTGCAACAGCACGTTGAGCGCCTGCACCAGCGGCGTCACCTCGGCGGGCAGGCCGGCGAGCGAGAGCGGCTCCACCGACTCGGCTTCGCGCATGCTTACCTTGGCCGTTAGCTTCTTGAGTGGGCGGAACGCGAGCGCGACCAGCCACCAGACGACGGCGGCCATCAGCGGCGCCACCGCCAGCAGCGGCACGATGGTGCGCAGCGCGGCCTCGGTCGCCAGGCGCTGGCGGATCTGCGCCGGCTGTGCGACCTGGATCACGCGCTCGGGCGTGGCGACGCTGAAGGTGCGCCAGGTGCGGTTCTGCACCGCGATGTCGGCAAAGCCGAGCACGGCCCGCGCCGGCAGTTCGGTCTGCGGGCGCGAGGCGTAGATCGCGCGGCCGTCGACGCTCCAGATCTGGACCACGAAGTCGAGCTCGGGGTCGACCAACGCACCCGCCTGCGCCGGCGCGACCGCGCCCTGGTCGCGCAGCGAAAACGCCATCTGCCGCAACTGGTAGTCGAACAGCGTCTCGGTTTCGCGCAGCACGTTGCGATAGGCGGCGTAGCCCATCGCCAGCGCGCCGAACATCAGCGTGGCAAGAATGGACGCGAGCAGCCGCGCCCGGATCGACGTCATCCGCCGCCCTGCCCTTCGTCGCCGCGCCCGCCGACGTAGTAGCCGACGCCGCGCACATTGCGAATGACGTCGGCACCGAGCTTGCGGCGCAACTGATGCACGTAGACCGAGACCGCGTTGCTTTCGATCTCCTCGCCCCAGCCGTAGAGGCGATCTTCGAGCTGCGCCCGGGAAAGGATCGCGCCCGGACGCGCGAGCAGCGCCTCGAGCACCGCGAACTCGCGCGCCGACAGCGCGACAGGCTCGCCATGCAGGGTCACCTGGCGCGTCGCCGGGTCGAGCTTGAGGCCCGCGTGTTCGAGCACCGGCGCGCCGCGCCCGGCGTGGCGGCGCAGCACGGCGCGCATGCGCGCATTCAGTTCGTCGAGTTCGAACGGCTTGACGAGGTAGTCGTCGGCGCCGGCATCCAGGCCCGCCACGCGGTCACCGAGCGTGTCGCGCGCGGTGAGCACGATCACCGGCGTCGCGTCCTTGCGCTCGCGCAGCGTGCGCAGCACATCGAGGCCGCCGCCCCACTGCTGCGCATTGGGCAGGCCGAGGTCGAGCAGCACGAGGTCGAAGCGTTCGGTGGCGAGGGTCGCGTTCGCGGCGCGCGCGTCGTAGACCCAGTCGACCGCGTAGCCCTCGTCGCGCAGAGCGTGACGCAGGCTGTCGCCGATCATGCGGTCGTCTTCGACCAGCAGCAGTCGCATGGGTAGTGTGGCTCTCTGAAGTGACGCTGCGCGAAGGATAGCGCCGAGTTCAGCCTCTCAAGGCCGGCTGGCGACGCCGAACGAGAAGGTCAAGGTCAGGTCGGCCACCGGGCTGCTCAGCGGCCCGTTCATCGACTTCACGTATCCGGCACCCAAGCGCGCCGAAAGCGACGGCGTGAAGTCGTAGCCGGCGTAGACCATTGGCTTGGCGATCGCCCCGCCGCTGGTGTCGACGCCGCCGCCGCCGGCCGCGCCGACCAGCATCTCGGCGCCCGCCACGACGCGCTCGCCGAAGTGCGTCTGTGCGCCCAGGCCGACCAGCCCGACCGAGAACGCGCCGGCGCCGCCAGCGAAAGCGCTCTGCACCTGGCCGGTGATGTAGAGCGACTCGCTGACGAAGCGGTTGAGCTTGAAGGTGACGTTCTCCAGGCTCTGCTGCGGTCCGGTCTTGCGCGCCGCGTTGACGTAGGTCTCGACACCGCTCGAGAACTCCTCGCGCGTGAGCTTGGTCGGCTGGCCCTGCGGGTGGTCGAGGTCCCAGCGCAGCGCGAGCGAGCCGAACGGCGCCTTGAATTTGCCCTGCGGCGCCTGCGCCCAGCCGCCCGCCAGCGTCAGGCTCAGGTTGCGCGACACGCGCAGGGATGCGTCCAGCGCCGCCTTCGCGAGCAAGCCGCCGCCGGTGGGCAGATCGCCGCCGCCGCCCATGCCGAGCGCGGCGCGTCCGCCGAGCGTCAGCGTGTCCGAGAACAAGGACCACTCGAGGCCCAGCGTGCCCAGGAACTCGGCGTACCCGGCCGCCCCGCCGCTGGCCGCGCCGTTGGCCTCGAGGCCGCCGAAGAAGTTCGGCGTATAGAACCGATCGGCCCGCATGCCGACGTAGCCGATCTGCGAGCTCAAGGCGTTGCCGCTGTTGCCTTTGATGCCCGACGTCGGGCGATACACGCCGACAACGCCCTGGATGCGGTCGAACCCGAGCCCGGTGCGTCCGCTGCCGTAGAACGGCACCGCCGAGCGGCCCGAAGGCAGGTAGGTGAAGCTCGTGTTCATGCCGAACACCAGGCCGACTTGCGTGCTGTCGATCTGCCCGCTCGGGAAGCGGATGTTCGACACCGACAGCCCGACGCGGTAGCCGCCGAAGTCCCACAGCAGGTCGGCGTGCGGGCGCAGCATCAAACCGCTGCCGACCGGCGCCCCGCCCCCGCCGCCCCCGCCGACGTACAGCCCGGCTTCCAGGCTCAACGGACCGGTCAGGCGCGTGCACCAAGCGGCTTCACCGCCGACGGTGAAGAGGCCGCCGTACTGCCCGCTGACGGCGCCGTAGACAGCCGGCCCGACGCACAGGCCCGGCGACAACTCGGCCAGGTAGCTCGTTCCGACCAGGCCCATGTGTTCGTTGCCGGGCAGCTTGACGGTCTCGAAACCGATACGCAGGTCGGCGTTCACGCGCTGCCATGCGTCCGCGGTCGAGGTCTGCCCAAGCACGAGGCCGGGCAGCAGGAGCAACGCGCCGACGAGCCAGCACCGGGCTGCGCGGTGCGTGGGCGATGGGCGGGTCGGCATGGCGTCGGCGTGGGCTGGTATGTGCAGTGCGCGAGCATAACCGGGCCGCTACGCGGTATCGTCAGGGGTCGTCGATCCGCGCCCCATCGCCATGCACCGAGAATTTCGATCCGCTCCCCTGTCGAAACGCGACCTTTTCGTCACCGTCGGTCCCTTCGTGCTCCTTGCCCTGGCACTGTTCGCCCTCGCCTATTGGATTCTCGATCCGTCGCCGCCGCGCCGCGTCGTGCTTGCGACCGGGGTCGAAGGCGGCGCCTATGCCGAGTTCGGCAAACGCTACGCCAAACTGCTCAAGGCCGACGGCATCAAGGTCGAGCTGCGCACGACGCAGGGCTCGGCCGACAACCTCAGGCTGCTGCGCGACCCGAACTCCGGTGTCGACTTCGCGTTTGTGCAGGGTGGCGCCGATCCCGCATTCACAGCGCCCGAAGAGGCCAATGCCGGGCTGGTCTCGCTGGGCAGCTTGTTCTACGAGCCGGTGTGGGTCTTCTATCGCGAGGATGCCGATCGCGGGCTGCTCAAGGGACAACCCTTCGCGAGCCTTGCCCAGTTGCCGAACTGGCGCATCAACGTCGGCGCCCAGGGCAGCGGCGTGGCGGTGCTGATGGACAAGCTGATCGCGGCCAACAATCTCGATACGAGCCAGCTCTCGCTGGCGCGCCTCACCCAGGCGGCAGCGGTGGCCGACCTGCTCGAAGGCCGGCTCGACGCGCTGGTGCTCGTCTCCGCGCCCGAGTCGCCGACCGTGCAAGGGTTGCTGCGCGCTCCGGGCATCGGGCTGCTCGACTTCGCGCAGGCCGACGCCTATTCGCGCCGCTTCCCGTTCATGAGCGCCGTCGCGCTGCCGCGCGGCGTTATCGACCTTGGCCGCGACATGCCGCCGCACGACGTGCGGCTCATCGCGCCGACCGGCACCCTGGTCGCACGCGAAAGCACGCACCCGGCGCTGGTGCAACTCTTCGTGCAAGCAGCGAAGGAGGTGCACGGCGGCGCAGGCTGGTTCCAGAGCGCGGGTGCATTCCCGAACCCGCGCAACACCGAGCAACCGCTGGCCACCGAGGCCGAACGCTTCTACCGCTCCGGCGTGCCGTTCCTTCAGCGCTACCTGCCGTTCTGGTTGGCCAACCTGTTCGAACGCATGTGGCCGGTGCTGGCGGCGCTGGTCGCGGTGTTGATACCGCTCGCGCGAACGGTACCGCCGCTGTACGAGTTCCGAATCCGCTCGCGCGTCTTCCGCTGGTACGGCCAGTTGCGTACGCTCGAAGCCAAGCTCGGCATGCACGACCCCGCGGAGCTGACGCGCGAGCTCGATGCGCTGGAGCAGCGTGTCGAGCGCACGACGGTGCCGCTGTCGTACTTCGACGAGTTGTACGCGCTGCGCAGCCACATCGGCCTGGTGCGCGATCGGCTCAAGGCGCTGGCGGCACTGGGTTCGCCGGGGTAGACGGGCATGGCCCAGGCGGACTTCTAGAATCTGCCCCTTCCGGCCCGCCCACACGGCCCAATGGGCTCTTGAAAGCAACACCCCATGGACACCCGCACCTCCACCGTCGCCCTCCGCCTTGAACGCGTTCGCGAAGCGCTGCGGCAACGCGGCATCGACGCGCTGCTCGTTCCGCCCGGCGACCCGCATCTGTCGGAGTACCTGCCCGAGCGCTGGCAGGCGCGGCAGTGGCTCTCGGGCTTCACCGGCTCGGCCGGGACGCTGGTCGTGACGCGGGACAAGGCCGCCCTGTTCACCGACTTTCGCTACTGGACGCAGGCCGAGGCCGAGCTCGCCGGCAGCGGCATCGCGCTCGAGCGCATCCCGACCGGAGCCCCGGTGCACCACCTCGCATGGATCACGCGCGAGATGGCGCGCGGGCAGACGGTGGCCGTCGACGGGCAGGTGATCGGCCTCGCGTCCGCGCAGGCGCTGCGCACGGCGCTCGACGCGGCCGGCGTGACGCTGCGTACCGACCTGGATATCTTCGACGAGGTCTGGCCCGAGCGACCCGCCCTGCCCTCGGGGCCGGTCTACGAACACCTCGCCCCGCACGCGCCGACGCCGCGCGCCGCCAAGCTCGCCCAGGTGCGCGCAGCGATGCAGGGCCACGGGGCGACGCAGCATTTCATCTCGTCGCTGGACGATATCGCCTGGCTCTTGAACCTGCGCGGCTCGGACGTTCCTTGTAACCCGGTGTTCCTCGCCCACGCGCTCGTCGCCGCCGACCAGGCCACGCTCTTCATCGGCCATGGAAAGCTAACGCCTGAACTGATCTCACGCTTGGCTGCCGACGGCGTGCACGTCGCGCCCTACGACCAGGCCGCCGCGGCACTGGCCGGGTTACCGGCAACGGCGGTGCTGCTGCTCGACCCCAAGCGCATCACGCTCGGCCTGCGCGAGCGCGTGCCGGCGGCGGTGCGCGTCGTCGAGGCGATCAACCCGAGCACGCTCGCCAAGAGCCGCAAGAGCGATGCCGAAGCAGTGCACGTTCGCGAGTCTATGGTGCAGGACGGCGCCGCGATGTGCGAGTTCTATGCCTGGTTCGAGAGTGCCATGGCGCGCGGCGAGCGCATCACCGAACTCACCGTCGACGAACATCTCTCGGCCGCACGTGCGCGCCAGCCGGACCTGCGCGGGATGAGCTTTCCGACCATCGCCGGCTTCAACGCCAATGGCGCGATGCCGCACTACCGGGCGACGCCCGATTCGCATGCGGTGGTCGAAGGCGACGGCCTGCTGCTGATCGACTCCGGCGGGCAGTACCTCGGCGGCACGACCGACATCACGCGCGTGTGGGCGATCGGCACGCCGAGCGCGGCGATGAAGCGCGACTTCACGCTCGTGCTCAAGGGCACGCTCGCGCTCAGCCGCGCGCGCTTTCCGCGCGGCACGCTCTCGCCGATGCTGGACGCGATCGCGCGTGCGCCGCTGTGGGCCGAGGGCCTGGACTACGGCCACGGCACCGGCCACGGCGTCGGCTACTTTCTGAACGTGCACGAGGGCCCGCAGAGCATCAGCAAGGCCGTCCCCGAGCCGACGATGGCGATGGAGCCGGGGATGGTCACCTCGATCGAGCCGGGCCTCTATCGCGTCGGCCAGTGGGGCGTGCGCATCGAGAACCTCGTGCTTGCCGTGCCCGCGGCGAGCAACGAGTTCGGCGAGTTCCTCGACTTCGAGACGCTGTCGCTGTGCCCGATCGACACGCGCTGCATCGAGCGTTCGCTGCTGCGCGACGATGACATCGAGTGGCTGAACGCCTACCACCGGGTCGTACGCGAACGCCTTGCGCCGAGGCTCGTGGGCGACGCGCTCATGTGGCTGAACGAGCGCACGCTGCCAATCTGATCTGGCGCGCGGCGCGCGGCGCTCGTCGAAGCGCCGCGCGGCGGCGAAGTGCCTATCCGTAAATGGGTTCTAGGTCTTACCCAACAGGTGCGGAAGCCACAGCGTCAGGCCGGGCCAGTAAGTCACGACGCCGAGGAAGATCAGCATCGTCAGCAACCACGGCCAGACGGCGATCGTGAGCTCGCTGATGCCCATCTTCGTGATGCCCGAGGCCACGTAAAGGTTCAGCCCGACCGGCGGGTGGCACATACCGACTTCCATGTTGACGACGATCAGGATGCCGAAGTGGAGCGGGTCGATGCCGAGCTTCATCGCGACCGGGAACAGAATGGGCGCCATGATGAGGATGATCGAGCTCGGCTCCATCACATTGCCGGCCAGCAGCAGCAGCACGTTGACGACGAGCAGGAACGCGACCCAGCCGAAGCCCT
This sequence comes from uncultured bacterium, assembly GCA_903830565.1. GTDB lineage: Bacteria > Pseudomonadota > Gammaproteobacteria > Burkholderiales > Burkholderiaceae_C > CAIKUF01. The sequence continues at coordinate 30,129 of CAIKUF010000204.1, forward strand.
GCGCGATCATCCAGTCGGCCATCGCCTGCGGGATGTTCTCGCTCGTCATCAGGAAGCTGAACAGCACCGCATTGGTGATGATGTAGAGCAGCATCGCGCTCATGCTGGCCGAGTCGAGCAGCACCTTGGGGATGCGCCTGAGTGGCATGTCCTTGTAAATGAACACGGTGACGATGAAGGCGTAGACGGCCGCCATCGCCGCCGCCTCGGTCGGCGTGAACAGGCCGGTGTAGATGCCGCCCATCACGATCACGACCAGGAACAGACCCCAGGCACTCTCGCGAAACGCCTTCCAGCGCTCACCCCACGTCGCTTTGGATAGGCGCGGGTAGTCGTGCTTGCGCGCCAGGTACCAGGTCGTGAAGCCAAGCGCTGTCGCCAGAGCGATGCCGGGGACGATGCCGGCGATGAACATCGATCCCACCGAGACGTTGGTCGAGACCGAGTACATCACCATCGCAATCGACGGTGGAATCAGGATACCCAGCGCGCCCGAAGTCGTGATCACACCGGCGCCGAAGCGGTTCGGAAAGCCCTGCTTGACCATCGCCGGCAGGATCACCGAACCGATCGCGACGACGGTGGCCGGTGAGGATCCCGACACCGCGGCGAAGAGCGCGCAGGCCATCACACCGGCCAAACCCAGACCGCCGTGCCAGTGGCCGACCATCGACGAGGCGAAGCGGATCATCCGCCGCGCGACGCCGCCATGGGTGAGGAAGTTACCAGCCAGGATGAAGAACGGGATCGCCATGATCTCGAACTTTTCGATGCCGGTGAAGAGCTTCAAGGCGACCGACTCGATCGGCACCTGCGTCATCGTGAAGAGGAAGGTCAGCACCGTGAGGCCGAGCGAGATGCTGATCGGCATGCCGGTCAGCATGAGCACGATCAGCAGGACGAAGATGATGGCGGCGTTCATCCGCGGGCTCCATGCAGTTCTTCATCGGACGGCACGGCAACCGCGGCGACGTCCTCGATGCCTTCGACGTGGCTGTGGTCGTGGTGCGGCAGTTCGCCGGTGGCCCAGAACGTGTACGCCACCTGCAGAAAGCGGTAGCACATCAGCGACGAGCCGAGCGGAACGCACAGGTAGACGATCCACATCGGCATCTCGAGGTCGGCCGAGACCTGGTCGGTGTGCGCCATCGACCACACGAAGTTGCCGCCCAGCGTGGCGACGATGCCTGTGAAGAGCGCGCCGGCCAAAAGGCCGAACAGCACCAACATGCGCTGCGGCGTGCCAGTCAGCTTGCGGATGATCACATCGACACCGACGTGGATGCCGGTGCGAACGCCGTAAGCGGCACCGAACTTGGCCATCCACACGAACATAAAGATGCACAGCTCCTGGGCCCAGCTCACGTCCATGCGCACCGTGTAGTCCTGTATCCACGGCACGCCGGAGAGGTAGCGGTGCACGACGGCGAAGAAGATCACCAGCGTGGCCGCCGCCATCAGGAAGGTGATGATCCACTCCTCCAGATGGTTCAAGGCGCGATTGATCATGTCGTCCTCCCGGCGGCGCCGATCAAGGGGCTTACTTCGGAGCGACGAAGCCGGCGGCCTTGTAGACGGCGTCGATGGTCGGCTTGCCGACGCGCGACTCCATCTCCTTGTGGACCGGCATCAATGCCCTCTTCCACTCGTTGATCTCGGCCGCCGTCGGCGTGTAGATCACGGTCTTGCCGCTGGCGCGGATCTTCTCCAGCGCGGCCTCGTTCTCGGTCGCCGCGATCGCGTTGGCGTAGGTGGTCGCGTCCTTCATCGCGCCTTCGAGAGTCGTGCGAATGTCGGGCGGCAGGCCGTCCCAGAACTTCTTGTTGACGATCACCGCATACGCGAGGTGGCCGTGGTTGGACAGCGTGATGTGCTTTTGCACCTCGAAGATCTTCTGCGTGTAGAAGTTCGAGGGCACGCCCTCTGTGCCGTCGACGACGCCCGACTGCAGCGCCTGATACAGCTCGGAGAACGCCATCACCTGCGGGATCGCGCCGAGCGCGCGCATCTGCGCGTCGAGCACCTTGGACGACTGGATGCGCATCTTCAGGCCCTTGAAGTCGGCCACCACGTGCAGCGGCTTGTTGGCGCTCATGATGTGAAAGCCGTTGTCCCAGTAGGCCAGGCCCAGGATGCCCTTGGGTTCGAGCTTCTTGAACAGGTCGGCGCCGACCGGGCCGGTCGTGACGGCGCGAAACGCGGCTTCGTCCTTGAAGATGAAGGGCAGGTCGAAGACTTCGAACTCCTTCACCCCGAGCGGGCCGAACTTGGCCAGCGACGGGGCCAGCATCTGCACCGAGCCGAGTTGCAGTGCCTCGAGCTCTTCCTTGTCCTTGTAGAGCTGGCTGTTGGGGTAGACCTCGACCTTCACGCGGCCCTTGGTGCGCTCCTCGGCGAGCTGCTTGAAGCGCTCGGCGCCCTTGCCCTTGGGCGTGTCGGGCGCGACGACGTGGCTGAACTTGATGACGATGGGCGCCTGCGCGAATGCGGCGGGCAGCGCGAACAGGCCGGCTGCGGCGATGGCAGCGGTCAGGGTCAGGCGGCGGGTGAAGTTGGCTGGCATGGTGCGTGTCTCCGCGATCGTGGGTTTAGATGGCCGATGATTTTGCGACTGCCGCCTCGGGCCGGCCAGTTGTGGAGTTCCACATTTCGGCGCTACCGAGACGGAGCCCGCGCGAGACCGCGCCTAGACTTGCGCCCATGCCCGAGCCGCTGCAAGCCCCGCCCCGGCCGGCCGTGGCCCTGCCGCCGCGGCCGGCGATGCGGCGCGGGCTGTGGGCGCTGCCGCTGCTGCTCTCGCTCGCCTTCGTCGCCGGCGTGCTGACCTGGCTGCGTTCGGCCGAACGCGACGAACGCGAGCAGCAGCGGCTGGATCTGATCTCGGACGCGCTCTCCCTCGAAGCCCAGATCGGCGCGCGCATCGAGCTCGAACAGCTCTATCTCGTCGAACTCGCGACGCAGTTGCAGTCGCGCCAGTTGCAGCCTGCGGCCTTCGCCGCGATGCCCGAGGTGCAGCAGGGGCTGCACCGCTTCTGGCTCAGCATCACCTGGCTCGACAACGCCAACCGCTTCCTGGCCCACCTGCCCGAGCAGGCGCCGCAACCGCCGGCGGCGCCGCTCGCCGGCACCGCCAGCGCAGGCCTGTCGGGCCACCTGTCGGTGCCGCTGGCGTCCGGCCAGACCTTGGTCGCGCGCTATTCGCCGAGCGACATGCTGCGCCAGAGCGTGCCCTGGTGGCTGGCGCGCAAGTACGACGTGCGGCTGGTCGACAGCTTCGACGAGGTCATCGCATCGACCGCCGAAGGCCGCGACGTGCCTGGCCGGCAGACCTACCGCGTCGCGATGTCGCCGGCGCTCGGCGACCGTTACCTGGAGCTGATCGCGCGCGACACGATCACACCGTGGTACCGCGCCTTTCCGATGGCGATGGTGGTCGGCTTCGTGGTCCTGATCGCCGGCATCACCTGGATGCTGCGGCGGCAGGTGCGCGACGTCTCGCGCGCTGAGCAGGCCTGGCGCACCGAGGCCGCCTGGCGCAGCGCGATGGAGGATTCGCTCACCGTCGGCCTGCGCGCGCGCGACCTCGACGGCAGGTTGCTCTACGTGAACCGCGCGCTCGCCGACATGGTCGGCTACGCGCCGGAGGAGCTCGTCGGCCAGGTCCCGCCCATGCCCTACTGGCCGCCCGATTCGCTGGAGGAGATCATGCTGCGCCACCGCCGCAACATGGCCGGCAACGCGCCGCGCGAGGGCTACCAGGCACGCTGGCGGCACCGCGGCGGCCGCCTGCTCGACGTGATGGTGTTCGAGGCGCCGCTGGTCGACGCGCGCGGTCAGCGCATCGGCTGGATGGGCTCGATCATCGACGTCACGCAGGCGCGCCGGCTCGAGGAGCGCGAGCGCCACCAGACCGAGACCATGGCCCACCATGCACGGTTGACGATGTTGGGCGAGGTCGCGTCCGCGCTCGCGCACGAGCTCAACCAGCCGTTGACGGCGATCTCGAGCTACAACGCGGGCGTCATCAATTCGGTGCAGCGCCAGCCCGATCCCGACCCGGTCGTGCTGCGCGCGCTGCAGCGCCTGGGCGAGCAGGCCGCGCGCGCTGGGCGCATCGTGCAGCGCATCCGCGAGTTCCTCACCCGCCGCGAGCCGCAGCTCGAATCGTGCTCGCTGGCGGCGATCGTCGAAGGCAGCGTCGCGCTGTTGCGGCGCGAGCTCGACCGCCAGGACGTGCAGCTCAATCTGGTTCTCGCGCCCGGCCTGCCGCCGCTGGTCGCCGACGCGGTGCTGATCGAGCAGGTGCTGATCAACCTCGTGCGCAATGCCGGCGACGCGCTGGCCGGGAAGGACGGCCCGCGGCGCATCGAGATCCGCGCGCGACGCACCCCCGACGAGCACTTCGTGCGCATCGACGTCATCGACAACGGCCCCGGCCTGCAGGGGCGCAGCGTCGAAGCGCTGTGCGCACCGTTCTATTCGACCAAGCCCGAGGGCATGGGCATGGGCCTGGCGATCTGCCGCTCCATCCTCGAAGCTCACCACGGCGCCTTCGACGCCAGCGAGACCCCCGGCGGCGGCGCCACCTTCTCGCTGACGCTGCCGCTCGATCTGCAGCCGACGGCATGGCCCGTTGAAGAGGTCGCCCTGTGAACGCGAACGCGCATCCGCCGGGCGTGGTCTACCTGCTCGACGACGAGGCCCCGGTGCTCGACGCACTCGGCTTCATGCTCTCGTCACGCGGGCTGGACGTGCGCCCGCATGCGAGCGGCCCCGAGTTGCTCGCCACCGTGGACGCGACGCCGCGCCCGCTGACCGGCGTCTTCCTGCTCGACATCCGCATGGAGCCGATGTCGGGCCTGCGCGTGCACGAAGAGCTGATGGCGCGCCGGCTGCGCAACCCGGTGCTCTTCCTGAGCGGCCATGGCGACATCCCGATGGCCGTCGAGGCGCTCAAGCGCGGCGCCTTCGACTTTCTCGAAAAACCCTACAGCGACAACGCGCTCGCCGACCGCGTCGAGCAGGCGCTGGCGGTCGACGCCGCGATGCAACAGCACGACACGCGCCAGGGTGAACGCCAGGCGCGGCTGGGCAGCCTGACCGAGCGCGAGCGCGAGGTGATGCAGCGCGTTGCCGCGGGCAAGCTGAACAAGGTCATCGCCGACGAGTTGCATGTCTCGGTGCGCACGGTCGAAGTGCACCGGGCCCGCGTCTACGCCAAGCTCGGCGTGCGCTCGGCAGCGGAAGTCGCGACCTTGCTCGCCGGGCCCTGAACGATGGCCGACGCCCTAGCGTGCGCCATCGGCGTTGACCTCGGCGGCACCAAGATCGAGGCCGTTGTGCTCGACGCCGTCGGGCACGGTCTATGGCGCAAGCGCGTCGCCACGCCACAAGGCGACTACCGCGCAACGCTGGCGGCCGTGGCCGCGCTCATCGCGCGCGCCGAGCGCGACACGGGCCGCAGAGCGGCACGCATCGGCATCGGCACGCCCGGCAGCGCCACCGCGAGCGGGCTGATGCGCAACGCGAACTCGACCTGCCTCAACGGCCAGCCCTTGCAGCGCGATCTCGAAGCGCTGCTCGCGCGACCGGTACGCCTTGCCAACGATGCGAACTGCCTGGCGCTGTCGGAAGCCACCGACGGCGCGGGCGCGGGCGCCGAGCTCGTGTTCGCGGTCATCCTCGGCACCGGCGTCGGCGGCGGCCTGGTCGTGCGCGGCGAGCCGATCGTGGGCGCCAACAGCCTGGCCGGCGAGTGGGGCCACAACCCGTTGCCGTGGCCCGACGCGGACGATGCCGACGCGGCCGCGTGTTATTGCGGCAAGACCGGCTGCATCGAAACCTGGCTCAGCGGCCCCGGGCTCGTGCGCGACCATGGTCGCCATGGCGGCGAGGGGTTGAGCGCACTGGCCATCGCCGACCTCGCTACGCGCGGCGATGCAGCCTGCGAGGCCAGCCTTGGACGCTATGCCTCGCGTCTGGCGCGCGCGCTGGCGGCGGTGATCAACGTCGTCGACCCCGACGTGATCGTTCTCGGCGGCGGGCTGTCGCAAATCGACAGCCTTTATGCGATGGTGCCCGCGCTGTGGGAGCGCCACGTGTTCTCGGCCGGCGCCGCGCAACCGTTGCACACGCGGCTCGCGAAGAGCGTGCACGGCGACTCGTCCGGCGTGCGCGGCGCGGCGTGGTTGTGGGGCGCGCCGCCGCACAAGCGTTGACGGACGCAGCCGCACCTCTACGCGAGCCAGCGGAAAGCGAGCGGCATGAGCAGGGAGGCGAGCAGCACCTGCAGGCCGAGCGCGATACCCGCGTACGCACCCGCATCGGCATTGACTTGCAGCGCCCGTGCCGCGCCGATGCCATGCGACACGGTACCGAGCGCGAAGCCGCGCACGGCCCACTCGTCGATGCGCAGAAGGTCGAACAGGTATTTCGCCGAGAGGGCGCCGATCATCCCCGTCAAGACGGCAAACACGGCCGCGAGCGCCGGCACGCCGCCGATCCGATCGGCGATGCCCATCGCCACCGGCGCCGTTACCGACTTCGGTGCCAGTGATCGCAGCACGTCGAGCGGCAAGCCGAGCGCCCACCCCAACGCGACGGCGCTGCCGGCCGCCGCCAGGCCGCCGACCAGCGCGGCGATCGTCAACGCCGCGCCGCGCCGGCGCAGTTCCGAGCGCCGCAACCAGAGCGGCCATGCAAGCGCCACCACGGCCGGACCCAGCAGCACATGGATGAACTGTGCGCCTGCAAAGTAACTCGGGTACGAGGTTGCCGTCACCACCAACACGCTGCCGATGCAGACGACGGACCACAGCACCGGATTGGCCCACGGCGGGCGACCCAGGCGGTCGTAGATGCCGGCAGCGACGACGTAGGTGACCAGCGTCGCCGTCAGGCCGAAGAGCGGCGTCGACGAGAGGTAGACCCAGAGCTGGACGAAGTCAGACATCGCGGCCTTCGCCTTTGGCCGCGCCGGGCAGGAGTCGACGCAGGACCAGCGCCGTCACGGCCATGCCTATCCATGTCGAGACGACGATCACCGCCAGCAGCCGTGCACCGTAGCTGGAGACCACATCGAGGTGCGTGATCACACCGACACCGATCGGCACGAACAAGAGCGACAGATGGGCCAGCAACAGTTCCGCGGCCGCCTGCACGGGAACCCGCACCGAACTCACCTGCAGAGCGGGCAACAGCAACGCCATGCCAAGCACCGGCCCGGGAAACGGCAACGCCAAGGCGTGGACGAGTGCTTCTCCGGCCGCCTGCAGGAGTAGCAACATGGCGAGACCCCGAAGCGCCATCCTCTGTGCGCCTTAGCGCGAGCGAGCGCCTGCGCTGCTGCGCTCCACCAGGTATAGGATCGATTGAAACGCGAATCCGGCCTGCTCGGAAAGCCCGATCTCGCAGGTGCGGCTGGTCGAATAGCCTTGCGCGCACTCCGCGGGCAGCGCTGCCTTCAGATGGCGCAACGCGTGTTCGTTCAACTCGGGGCGGACGAAGCCGCGGTCACCGGCGAAGCCGCAGCATTGCACCGGGTCGGTCGTGACCACCGTGCTGCTGCAGCGTCCCGCGATGGTCATCAGCTTGTCGACAGTGTCCATCTTGCGCACGCTGCACACCGGGTGCACGGCCACGCAGGCCTGCTGCGCTTCGATCGTCACCCGTGGCAACACGACGTCGTGCACGAACTCGATGCAGTCTTGCACCTGCAGCCGACCGGCCAGGTACTTCTTCATGCGGTAGGCGCAGGGGCTGGTGTCGAACACGATCGGCCAGCGCCCGCCATCGCTGGCCTCGCGCAACGCCGCTTCGAGTTCGGCCGCTTTCAGGTCCGCCGCGTCGATCAACCCCTTGCTCTCGAACGGCTGCCCGCAGCACAGGCCGGCCAGCGCGGCCGGGTAGACGACGTCGAACCCGGCCCGCTGAAAGAGCCGCTGCGCGACCAGCGGCAGCATTTCGTCTCCGCCATGACCGCGCTGCGAGCCCATGTTGCGCGCCGCACAGCTCGGGAAGTACACGATGCGTTGCGCGCCGGTGAGTGGGGCCGGGCGCGGCACGAAGTTCACCGGTCGAGGCAGTGCCGGTGACCACTTCGCAAGCCGCCCGCCCGAGGCCCTGCGAAGTCCGTCGAGCATGCCTTTCATCGCCGCGGTGCCGATCGCGCCGTGGATCAGGTCGGCGCTGCCGAGGCCGATCCGCACCCCGGCCGTCAAGCCCGCGTAGTGCCGCGCCGCGACGACGGCCACGCTCTTGGCCCGCGGGCCGGCGCGGCGCCCGCGCAGCGCCTTGATCAGGAGGCCGGTCTCGATGCCGACCGGGCAGGCGGTTGCGCACAGGCCGCAGGCAGCGCAGGTCTCGATGCCCTGGTAGTCGTAGAGCTTGTTCAGCTCGGCACGCTGTTGCCGGTCCGCGCCCGCGGCGTCGAGCCGCGCCATCTCGCGCCAACCGACGATGCGCTGGCGCGGCGACAGCGTGAGCCCGCGCGAGGGACACTTCGGCTCGCAAAAGCCGCATTCGATGCACTTGTCGACCAGCACGTCCGCGGCCGGCAGCGGCTTCAGGTTCTTCAGGTGCGACTTCGGGTCGGCGTTGAGGATCACGCCCGGGTTGAGCAGGCCCAGCGGGTCGAACAGCGTCTTGATGCGCCGCATGACCGCCAGCGCCTGCGCGCCCCATTCCATCTCGACGTAGGGCGCCATGTTGCGCCCGGTGCCGTGCTCGGCTTTGAGCGAGCCGTCGTACTTGTGCACGACCATCGCGCACACCGCGTCCATGAAGGCGCTGTAGCGCTCCACCTCCGCGTCGCTGCCGAAGTCCTGGGTGAAGACGAAGTGCAGGTTGCCCTCGAGCGCATGGCCGTAGATGATGGCCTGGGCATAGCCGTGCCGCTGCAGCAGGCGCTGCAGGTCGAGCGTCGCTTCGGCCAGGCGCTCGACCGGGAACGCGACGTCCTCGATGATCACCGTCGTGCCCGTGGGCCGCATCGCGCCGACGGCCGGGAACATGCCCTTGCGCACGTCCCACAGCGCGGCCGATTCGGCCGCATCGGTGGTGAAGCGCAGCGGCGTGGCCAGGGCCAGGGATTCGAGCGCGTCCGCGATGGCCTCGATCTTGAGCGCCAACGCGGCCGGCGTGGCGGCACGCGTTTCGACGAGCAAGGCCGCGCCGTCGGGCGGCAGCGCGCGCAGCGCGTCCGGCATCCCGGGCTTGTCCTGAACCGAGCGCAAGGACGCGCGGTCGAGCAGTTCGACCGCGGCCACCGGCGTGGCTTTGAGTCGCGTCACCGCGCTGCATGCGGTCTCAAGCCGATCGAACAGGATCAGCGCGCTCGCCTTGTGGGCGTGCTCCTCCACCGTGTGATAGGTGATCTCGCTGATGAACCCGAGCGTGCCTTCCGAACCGATCATCAGGTGGGACAGGATGTCGACCGGGTCGCTGAACTCGACCAGCGCGTTGAGGCTGTAGCCGGTGGTGTTCTTGAGGCGGAACTTGTGGCGGATGCGGCCGGCCAGCGCCTC
>CAIKUF010000205.1 GCA_903830565.1 uncultured bacterium
CGAGGCGCCGATCTTCAGCGTCGCCGACTACGGGCTCGAGGCCGACCTCTTCGTCGCCATTCCCGCACTCGTGCAGGCGCTCGGCTGACCGCTAGGCCCAGCACGTCAAGCTGACCCAACAAGGGCGCGCAACGCGAGTTGACGCGCCCTCTGTTTCATCCGGAGACGAGAACAATGAGCTACCGCGCACCCGTCAAAGACATGCTGTTTTGCATGACCGAACTGGCCCGCCTCGATGAGGTAAGCAAGATCCCGGGCTTCGAAGACTTCGGCGCCGAGACGGCGCAGGCTATCCTCGAGGAATGCGCGAAGTTCAACGAAGGCGTGCTGGCGCCGCTGAACTTCGAAGGCGACAAGTCGCCGTCGACGTGGAAGGACGGCGAGGTCACGACCTCGCCCGGCTTCAAGGAGGCGTTTCGCCAGTACTGCGAAGGCGGCTGGCAGGGCCTGCAGCACCCGCCCGAGTTCGGCGGCCAGGGCCTTCCGAAGACCATAGGCGCTGCTTGCGCCGAGATGCTGCATGCGGCCAACATGAGCTTCGCGCTGTGTCCGCTCCTCACCGACGGCGCGATCGAGGCGCTGCTCACCGCCGGCTCGCCCGAGATGCAGAACGCCTTCATCCCGAAGATGATCACCGGCGAGTGGACGGGCACGATGAACCTGACCGAGCCGCAGGCCGGCAGCGACCTCGCGCAGGTGCGTACCCGCGCCGAGCCGCAGCCGGGCGGCACCTACAAGGTCTTCGGCACCAAGGTGTTCATCACCTATGGCGAGCACGATATGGCGCAGAACATCGTCCACCTCGTCCTCGCGCGCGTGGTCGGCGCGCCCGAGGGCGTGAAGGGCATCAGCCTGTTCATCGTGCCCAAGTTCCTCGTCCATGCCGACGGCAGCCTGGGCGCGCGCAACGACGTGCACTGTGTCGGCATCGAGCACAAGCTCGGCATCAAGGCCAGCCCGACGGCGGTGCTGCAATTCGGCGACGGCACGGCGGCGAAGGATGCGAGCGGCACCGGGCCCGGTGCCGTGGGCACACTGGTCGGGCAGGAGAACCGCGGCCTCGAGTACATGTTCGTGATGATGAACGCCGCCCGCTACGGCGTCGGCGTGCAGGGCGTCGCGATCGCCGAGCGCGCTTACCAGAAGGCGGCGGAGTTCGCGAAAGAGCGCGTGCAATCGCGCCCGGTCGACGGCTCGCTGCCGGCCAGCGCGCCGATCATCCATCACCCCGACGTCAAGCGCATGCTGATGACGATGCGCGCGCTGACCGAAGGCTGCCGCGCGATGGCGCTGACGGCCGCCGCCGCCTACGACGCCGCGCATGCCCACCCCGACGCCGAGGTGCGCAAGCAGAACCGCCTCTTCTACGAATTCATGGTCCCGCTGGTCAAGGGCTACGCGACCGAGATGAGCCTCGAAGTCACCAACCTCGGCGTGCAGGTGCACGGCGGCATGGGCTACATCGAAGAGACCGGCGCCGCGCAGTACTACCGCGACGCCAAGATATTGACGATCTACGAAGGCACGACGGCGATCCAGGCCAATGACCTCATCGGTCGCAAGACGGCGCGCGACGGCGGCGAGAACGCCAAGGGCATCGCCAAGCAGATCGCCGCCACCGAGGCGCAACTGGCCCAGCGGCAAAGCCTGGCTGCGCAGGCCATGGCCAAACGCCTGCGCGCGGCGCGCGAGGCCTTCCTGGACGTCGTTGACTACGTCGTCGCGGGCGGCAAGGCGAGCCCGAATGCGGTCTACGCCGGGTCGGTGCCCTACCTGATGCTGGCCGGCAACCTGGTCGCGGGCTGGCAACTGGCGCGCGCGCTGATCGTCGCCGAAGACCGCCTCGCCGCGGGCGACGACGCGCCCTTCATGGCTGCCAAGATCGCCACCGCGCGCTTCTATGCCGAGCACATCCTGGCCCGCGCGCCGGGTCTGCGCGACACCATCGTCGAGGGCGGCGACAGCGTCGGCGCGCTCGCCATCGAAGCGTTCTGAACGCTGCCTCGCGCGCCACCATCAACGCATCGCCCGGCATGCCGCCGGGACAGGAGAGTCTCATGCCGCTGCCACCCATCCTTCGCAACCTGCCGCTGCCCATCATCGGCGCGCCGCTGTTCATTATCAGCAACCCGAGGCTCGTGATCGAGCAGTGCAAGGCCGGCGTGGTGGGTTCGATGCCTGCGCTCAACGCCCGGCCCGCCGAGCAACTCGATGCCTGGCTGGCCGAAATCACCGAGACGCTGGCCGACTACAACCGCGCCCATCCAGAAAAGCCGGCGGCGCCGTTCGCGATCAACCAGATCGTGCACAAGAGCAATGACCGCCTCGAGCACGACATGCAGGTGTGCGCCAAGTACAAGGTGCCGATCGTCATCACCTCGCTCGGCGCGCGCACCGACATCAATGAGGCCGTGCACGCCTGGGGCGGGGTCGTGATGCACGACGTCATCAACAACCTATTCGCGAAGAAGGCGATCGAGAAAGGCGCCGACGGCCTGATCGCGGTGGCGGCAGGCGCCGGCGGCCACGCCGGCGTGAAAAGCCCGTTCGCGCTGATCCAGGAGATTCGCGAGTGGTTCGACGGCCCGCTCGCGCTCAGCGGCGCCATCGCGAGCGGCGGCGCCGTGCTCGCGGCACAGGCCATGGGTGCCGATTTCGCCTACATCGGCTCGGCCTTCATCGCGACCGACGAGGCGCGTGCGAGCGAGGCCTACAAGCAGGCGATCGTCGACGGTAACTCCGACGACATCGTCTACAGCAACCTCTTCACCGGCGTGCACGGCAACTACCTCAAGCCGTCGATACGCGCCTCGGGACTGGACCCCGACCACTTGCCCGAGAGCGACCCGAGCAAGATGAACTTCGGCGGCGACGCGAAGAAGGCATGGAAGGACATCTGGGGTTGCGGGCAGGGCATTGGCGCCGTGCACTCGGTGCTGCCGGTGGCGGAACTCGTGGCCCGGCTTGAGCGCGAGTACCTCGACGCGCGACGACGCTTGGCGCTCTGAGCTTGCAACCACGCACGTGGGCCGGGCCTGGCGACAAGATGGAACGTCAAGCGAACCCCGCCCGAACCTGAGATCCGGCAGCATGACCGAATCTCGCCGCATCATCATCATTGCGGGTCCCAATGGCGCGGGCAAGACGACCTTCGCGCGCGAGTTCCTGCCGCAGGAAGCGCATTGCCCCGACTTCATCAATGCCGATCTGATCGCCGCCGGGTTGTCGCCATTCAACCCCGAAGCGGTGGCCTTGAGGGCGGGGCGGCTGATGCTCGAAGAGATCGCGTCGCGCACCGTGCAGGGCCGCGGCTTCGCCTTCGAGACGACGCTCAGCGGTTTGACCTATGCGCGCCGGATACCGCTCTGGAAGCGGGACGGTTATCACCTCAAGCTTATCTTCCTGTCGTTGACCAGCGTGGAAATTGCGGTGGCGCGGGTGGCAGCGCGGGTCGCACAGGGTGGGCATGGCGTTCCCGAAGATGTGATCCGGCGCCGCTTCAACGCGGGCCTGCACAACTTCGAGCGCCTGTACAAACCTCTGGTCGATGCCTGGGTGCAGTACGACAATTCAGGGTCGGCACCGGTTCTTATCGCCAGCAAGGACAGTTCATGAATCCCACGACACCAACGACCAACCCGCCGCGCGACCGCGACCTGCGCCATGTAGGCGATGCACTGCGCCGCGCGGCCCGAAAGGCGCAGGAGCTGGCTCTGCAGACCGGCACGCCGTGCTACGTCTGGCTCGACGGTCGCGTCGTCAACATCGGCGCTCCCGTTGCGACTCGAGCGAATGCTTGAGTGGCCGCGCGAGACATCGACGGCCAAGAACCAATCCGCCAACCGTCGCGGGCCAGTGTGCGGTGAGGCCCAGACTGGCGCTCGAGCTGCCGGCCGATCTTGAGCAGCGCGGCGAGCACTCGCTTGGCCTTCACTGAAGGCCATTGAACCTATTTTCCATGCCTATCCGGTTGCTTGCCAAATGACCTGACTCGGACTATCTTCGGGCTGTGGATCCGCGCGGCTTTCCGACCACCCTGCCAGAATTCCAGCGTGTCTTCCCCAGCGACGCTGCCTGCGCCGCCTATCTGGAAAA
>CAIKUF010000206.1 GCA_903830565.1 uncultured bacterium
CTCACGAGGTCGCCGCGCAGGCTGGGGATGATGCAGAAGGTGCAGCGGTGGTTGCAGCCCTCGCTGATCTTCAGGTAGGCGTAGTGGCGCGGGGTGAGCTTCACGCCCTGCGCCGGGACGAGGTCGACAAAGGGGTCGTGCGGCTTGGGCAGGTGCAGGTGCACGGCGTCCATCACCTCCTGCGTCGCGTGCGGGCCAGTCACCGCGAGCACGCTCGGGTGCATCTGGCGCACGAGACTGGCGCCGCCCTCGCCGGCCTTCGCGCTCAGGCACCCGGTGACGATCACGCGGCCATTGGCGGCCAGCGCCTCGCCGATCGCATCCAGGCTTTCTTTCACCGCGTCGTCGATGAAGCCGCAGGTGTTGACGATCACGAGGTCGGCGCCGGCGAAGGTGTTCGAGGTTGCGTAGCCCTCGGCGCCGAGCTGGGTGAGGATGAGCTCCGAATCCGTCAGCGCCTTCGGGCAGCCGAGCGAGACGAAGCCGATGCGCGGCACGGAATCCGGTGTCATGCCATCACCGGGCGTACCAAAAAGAATTCACGCCGCCAGAGCCGGCGAGCGAAGCACGAAGTCCACATGCACCGCATCGTAGGGAAACACCACGCCGCCGTCGTCTGCTCGATCCAGAATGCCGGCATTCAGCAAGACGTGCACGTCTTCATGCACTCGTTTCACGTCACGCCCGACACGGCGTGCGGCTTCGCGCACCGAAACCGGTCCGGCGCCGCACAAGGTCTGCACCAGCTCCCAGCGCTTGGCGGTGAGCGTCGACCACAACGCCTCCACGCTCTGGAACGTGATGTACGCACCCTGCCGCCGACCGGCTTGAGCCGCGGCGATGAAGCGTGCGTCAGAGTGCGCGCGGCTTGCCACTTCGATGGTCACGGTGTTCATTCACTTCTCCAGTCATCGACATCACGCCAGAAATCGCCCAGCAGTTCCTGCAAGGTGCTGAAGCGGTACGGCAACTCGCGCTCGCCCAAGTGGCGGTGGTCGCCCTTTCCGGCTTCGTTGTCGTAACGGACGACGCACTGGCCTGCCACCACGAAAGCCAACCTGTACCTGAAGCCGTGCGCACTTCCCGCCACCGGCGCGGGCACCTGCCACACCACACGCTCGACAAACCGATCATCGCCGAGAGGTTCGCGCGACTTCAGAAGCAGTTTCGCTTGCATGTTGGCAATTATGCCAACCCCCATGACATGCTCAGCCTATGGGTTCGTCGATGCGCAATTGCCCGTGCAGCGGTGCGAGACGACCCGCGGTGATTTCCTCCAAACACTGTGCTTCAAACTGATCGAGCGATATCACCTCGTAGCCCTCCGTTTGTCGATCGCTTGTTTGCCGCCAGCACGACCCTGGCTTGGGCCATTCTGGCGTGTAGCAGTCAGCAGGGGCCAGTGAGCCTCGACACCTCTTGGGATGGCATCGCGGTGCCTGTGACCGGCACCTCACGGCGGAATCATCCCGCCCCCCGTTCTGGGCAGCACCGCGAATTCCTGGATGGGCGAACCGCGCTCCTGGATTCGATCTGCTTTGAGCCTGGCCACGCCGCCGACCAAGGCGACGTGTCACTACCGCCGGTCGAGAATCGGCCTCGCTCGCCTCACCGCTTGGGCGGCATGAACGCTGGCAGGCCGGGGAACAACGCCTTGGCCTGCTCGGCTATCTGCTCCTGCATCTTCACGAACAAGTCCTTCGACTGTTCGAGGTAGTTGCCCATCAGGCCCTGCACCATCGGCGCCTGGCCATTCATGAACTGCGTCCACAGCTCGGGGCTCAGGCCCTTGGCCGGGTCGCCGAGGCGGCTCTGGATCTCGGAGAAGGTCTGGATGTTCTTCTCAAGGTACGAGCCCATCATGCCCTGCATCGCATGGCCGTAGAAACGGATGATCTGGGCCAGCATCGACGAGGAGAACATCGGCACGCCGCCGGTTTCTTCCTCGAGGATGATCTGCAGCAGGATGCTGCGCGTCAGGTCTTCGCCGGTCTTGGCATCGCGAACGACGAATTCCTGGCCGGCAAGCACCATCTTTTTCACGTCGACGAGGGTGATGTAGCTGCTCGTCTGGGTGTCGTACAGGCGCCGGTTGGGGTACTTCTTGAGCACGCGCGCAGGGTTCGCGGCAGCATCGGCCGCGGTCGGTTGGGCCGCGGCGGCGCGGCGATTCTGGGCCATGCGGGAGACTCCGATCGTGGAACTCTGGTGCGATTGCTGAAGGATTTTAGAAGCCCGGTTCCCGGGCGGCGCGAGGGGTTTACCCGCCCGCGTTGCCGGGCAAGGGCGCGAAGCGCGGCGCAGGCGCGGCCTTCAGTGCGAGCGCCGACGATGCGGTGAAGGTGCCGCGCGCCACATTGTGCGGATGCGCCGCCGCCTCGGCGATGCTCAGCACTGGCGCAAAGCAGACGTCGCTGCCTTCGAGAAGTGCGCACCACGCATCGCGCGAGCGGTTGCGAAACAGCTCCGTCAGACGGGCCTTCAGCGCCGGCCACTGGCTGCGGTCGAACTGGGCCCCCGGCGCGACGTCGGCAAGGCCGAGCTTGGCCAGCAGCAGCGCGTAGAACTGCGGCTCGAGTGCGCCGATGGTGATGAAGCCGCCACCCTCGCACTCGTACACATCGTAGAACGGCGAGTCGTGGAACGGGCTCGGCAACTCGCCGTCGATCTGCCCGCTAGCGCGAATCCAGTGCACCAGCGTGCCGAGCATCGCCACCACGTCGACGATGGCCGCGTCGACGACGCGCCCGCGGCCGCTGGTGCGCGCTTCGAGCACGCCGCAGACGATGCCGAACGCGAGGCCCAGCGCGCCGCCGGCGTCGCCGACGACGGTGGGCGGAACGATGGGCCGCTGGCCGGGCCAGGCCGAGAGCGACAGCAGGCCCGTCAGCGCGACATAGTTCAGGTCGTGGCCGGCCGCGCTGGCGAGCGGCCCGCTCTGCCCCCAGCCCGTCATGCGGCCGTAGACGATGCGCGGGTTGCGCGCCGCGCATTCGGCCGGGCCGAGGCCCAGGCGCTCCATCACGCCGGGTCGGTTGCCTTCGATCAATGCGTCGGCCTCGGCCACCAAGTCGAGCGCCCGCGCCAGATCAGGGGGTGCCTTCAGATCGAGCGCGATCACGCGCTTGCCGGCACGCAGCGGGTTGCCCGCGCCGCCGGTGAAGCGCGCGCTCACCGCGCCGCTCTGCGCGCGCGTCACGACGGTCACCTCGGCGCCCATGTCCGCCAGCATGCGACCGGCCAGCGGCCCGGGGCCGAGGCCTTCGAATTCGACGACGCGAACACCGACCAGCGGTGGGTTCATCCGATCGTTTCCTCGCTACCCTGCCGGATCAGATCGGCACCGCTTCGTGCGTCATCAAGCGGTAGACGGTGCCCGGCACACCCTCCGGCTTGAACGGCTTCCACTGCCCCTCGGGCTGTGCCAGGCGGTCGGCGATGATGCACATCACCATCGCGTTGAAGCCGAGCCCGGTGTGGCTGCCAAAGACGCGGATGTTCTCGTGCAACGCCGGGTCGCCATCTATCGTTGCCTCCTGCGCCGGCACGACGCCGTCGCTGATCGAGTAGAGGCAGCTCATCGGCACCGGCAGGCTCTTCATCTCGCGCAGCTTCTTCGCGCGCGGCTGCATCACATGCGCTGCCGGGCCCATCGGGTGGGCGATCATGCGGTACAGCGCCTTCACGAACGCCGGCGAGCGGCTGCCTTCGGGGTCGACGCTGACCGGGCTGCCGAGGGTGATCAAACTGCGCACGCACTCGGTTGCCTGATGCGCGCCGTAGAGGGCGAACACGCCGCCCAGGCTCCAGCCGACGAGGCTCACCTTGCGCCCGGCCTTGTGGTGCATGTAGCGAATCTTCTGCTCCAGCGCCTGCGCGTGCCTGTTCTGGAAGCCCACGTTGCGCCCGAAGCCCCAGCTCTCGACGGCGTAGCCGCGGCTGCGCAAGAAGGCTTTGAGCGCGACCAGCGTGCCCTCGTCGGCCATGAAGCCGGGCAACAGCAGAACGGGGTGGCCGTCGCCGTGCGGCATGCTCATCAGCACCGGAAGCATCGACGGCAGGCAGGCCATTTCGACCAAAGCGCGCCACTCGGTGATCGAATGCAGCAAGTGAGGCTCGCCGGAGTGCCGGTGTCTCGTAGCCATAGTGGGCATCGGGTTTTCTGCAAGGACGCTGCCGGCTTGAGGCCGGTGCCGGATGGCGCCATCGTAACCGGTCCCGCACGCCGCCACGATGGCGTGATGCGCTCGCCATCGCAATGTGCGGCAGGCCTGTGTTGACGGCGCTTGGATTCGTGGCTCGCCTGCGCCACCGGCCCCCTACAATGATCCGCGAGTATTCGAGGGGCGATCGCGAAGGGCGTCCGCGCACGTTGAATCCGCCCTTGGCGCTTGGGCCGTCCAGACGCGGTCCGACCTCTGTTGCCCCCCACTTGCAATCCGGAGGATCAATGCAACTCATACCCACCCGCGTATCCAGGCGCGAATTCCTGCACCATGCCGCGAGCGCATCCACGGCGGTGCTCGCCAGCGTCGGCTTCGATGCCATCGCCCAGTCGGCAACTCCGGCCGCGGCCGATGCAACGTCGGCCAGCTCCGGCGCGATGGCACCGGCGCGCTACAGCGTCGAGTCGATCGGCAGTTACACCGCCGAACGCATGAACGAAGTACTGACCACCGAGCTGAAAAAGTTCTCGACCTTCAAGATCGCCTACCCGGCGGCGCGCCATGGGGTCCGGCTGTACCGGGTGCGCTACCCGTCGGTGATTCCGGAGATGAATAACCGGCCGACCACGGCCTCGGGCCTGATCGCCGTGCCGGACAAGGCGGGCGGCACCTTGCCGGTGGTGTCGTACCAGCACGGCAGCGTATTCGGCAAGACCGAGGTGCCGTCGTTTCCGGATCAGTCGACGGAAACCCGCTTGATGCTGGCCGTCTTTGCGAGCCAGGGTTACGTCGTCCTCGCCGCGGACTACTTCGGCAAGGGGTTGTCGCCCGAGCGCAATGCCTTCTTCGTCAAGGCCAGCACGCAGCAGGCCTGCCTGGATCTGACGCGGGTGGCGCGCTCGGCGGCGCCCGATCTGGGCTTCGGTGTGGGGCCGCTCTTTCTCAGCGGCTGGTCGCAAGGCGGCTGGTCGACGCTGGTGTTCCTGAACCGACTGGAAAACGTCGGCATTGCGGTGCACGCGGCGGCGGTGGCCAGCGGCCCGCCGGACCTCTTTGCGATAATGAACCGCTGGGCCAACGCGCCGGCCAAGATCGACGCGTCGTACATTCCGCCGCTGACTGCGCTGATGCTGCATGCGTTCGAGGAGTACTACGGGCTGCCGGGCTTCACGACGAGCGCCATCGAGCCGCAATATCAGTCGGCCGCGCGCGAGCTGTACCTGAACCTTGCCACGTTCGAAAAGCTGGAGTCGTCGTTCCCGGCGCGGCTGCCTGACATGCTGCAACAGAGCTTCAAAACGGATCTCGCCGCGGGCCGCGGGCGTTACGCCGAACTGCTGCAGGAAAGCCACGGCTACCGATGGCGCGCCGCGACCCCGATGCGGGTCTACTACGGCGGCAGCGATGAAGTCACGCCGGCCTATCTTGCGCAGTTGCCGGTCGGCTACCAGCAGATCATGGGTGGCGCCACCGTGACGGCGGTGGATGCCGGAGCCGCGGCCGATCATCGTGGCGTGTTCCTCTACTCATTGGCCGACCAGAAGAAGTGGTTCGACAGCCTGCTGTAGCCCACTTGACCGCGAGCACGAACCCACGGCCAGCGAGGAACAAGAGAGCGCCGCGGGCTGGTGTGCCTACTGCTCGATCACGTCGGCCCCTGGCGGTACGACAAAGCGAAAGCGCTCCGCGGCCAGCGGGATGTTCGTCGCCAACTGGCTAAAGGTCAGCAACGAGGTCTGCCCGAAGCTGTCGACGATCTCGATCGCGGCCAGGTCGGCGCCCCGAAAGGCGATGCGCACGACCTGCAGCGGCCCGTCGCGCACGCGCGGCGTGGCCTCGACCCATGACATGCCGTTGCGATCGGGCGCGGCCTTGAGCTCGAAATCGCGCTCCACCGGGCCGCCGGCCAGCAGCGCCGCCGGCGTGGCGCCCAGGGCCTGCTCGAGCTTGCGGCTGGCGGCCTGGTTCAGGTCCTTGTCGTAGATCCAGACCTTCTGCCCGTCGGCAACGATGACCTGCTCGAACGGCTTCACGTAGGCGAAGCGAAAGCGGTTCGGGCGCGCGAACTCGAAGCTGCCGCTAGAGGTCTTCTTCTTCTGTCCATCGGGAGAGGTCACGGTCTGCGTGAAGTTGGCCTGGCCGGTCCTGGCGTCGCGAACGAAGGCCTTCAGCGCGTCAACGGCGTCAGCGTGCGCAAGGCCGGCGCAGCACAGCAAGGCCGCGAGTGCGAAGGCCCTCATGCGTCGCGCGACGGAACGACGAGGTCCCGGTTGCCGCTGGTGGACATGCTGGAGACGAGGCCCGACTTCTCCATCTGTTCGAGCAGACGCGCGGCGCGGTTGTAGCCGATGCGCAGATGCCGCTGCACGAGCGAGATCGAGGCCCGCTTGTGCTGCAGCACGATGGCCACGGCCTGGTCGTACATCGGATCGGCCTCGGCGTCGACGGCGCCGGCCTCTCCGGGCGCGCCGCTCTCGTCGTCGAGCACACCGCCTTCGAGGATGCCTTCGATGTAGTTCGGTTCGCCCTGGGTCTTCAAATACTGAACGACGCGGTGCACTTCGTCGTCGCTGACGAAGGCGCCGTGCACGCGCACCGGCAGGCCGCCACCGGGGGTGAGGTAGAGCATGTCGCCCTGCCCGATCAGCGTCTCGGCGCCCATCTGGTCGAGGATCGTCCGCGAGTCGATCTTGCTCGAGACCTGGAACGAGATGCGGGTCGGGATGTTGGCCTTGATGAGGCCGGTGATGACGTCGACGCTGGGCCGTTGCGTGGCCAGGATCAGGTGGATGCCCGACGCGCGCGCCTTTTGCGCCAGCCGTGCGATCAGTTCCTCGATCTTCTTGCCGACGACCATCATCAGGTCGGCCAGCTCGTCGATCACGATCACGACGTAGGGCAGGCGCTCGAGCGGCTCGGGCGCTTCGGGCGTCAGGCTGAACGGGTTGGGGAGCAACTCGCCACGGTGCTTGGCTTCGTCGATCTTGCGGTTGTAGCCGGCAAGGTTGCGCACGCCGAGCTTGCTCATCAGGCGGTAGCGGCGGTCCATCTCGCCGACGCCCCAGTTGAGCGCGTTGGCGGCCTGCTTCATGTCGGTGACGACCGGCGCCAGCAGGTGCGGAATACCCTCGTAGGCGCTCATCTCGAGCATCTTGGGGTCGATCAGGATCAGCCGCACGTCGCGCGCTTCGGCCTTGTAGAGCAGCGACAGAATCATCGCGTTGATGCCGACCGACTTGCCCGAGCCGGTGGTGCCGGCGACGAGGCAGTGCGGCATCTTCGCGAGGTCGGCCACGACCGGGTTGCCGACGATGTCCTTGCCGAGGCCCATCGTCAGCTGCGATGCGGCGTCGTTGTAGACCTGCGAGCCGAGGATCTCCGACAGGTGGATCATCTGCCGCCGTGCGTTGGGCAGCTCGAGCGCCATCGTCGTCTTGCCGGGGATCGTCTCGACGACGCGGATGCTGACAAGGCTGAGGCTGCGCGCCAGGTCTTTCGCGAGGTTCAGGACCTGCGAGCCCTTGACGCCGGTGGCCGGCTCGATCTCGTAGCGCGTGATCACCGGCCCCGGCGACGCGGCGACGACACGCACTTCGACACCGAAGTCCTTCAGCTTCTTCTCGATCATGCGCGAGGTCATCTCCAGCGTGTCGGGCGTCACGCTCTCGCTGCGGCCGGGCGGGGCGTCCAGCAGGTCGACCTGCGGCAGCTTGGTGTCGCTCAGCTCGGCGAAGAGAGGCTTCTGGCGCTCCTTGACAACGCGACTGGATTTCGGGATCTCGACCATCGGCGGCTCGATGACGATCGGCAGGTGCTCGTCTTGCAGATGTTGCTCTACCTCGACCACGAACTCGCGCTCGCGCAGTGCCTGCTCGCCCAGGCGCGCATCCTCCGCGCGCTCGATGCGTTCGACCCGCTGCTCGCGTACGCCTTGCAGGCGTGCCCCGATGCGCTCGGCCAGCGTCAGCCACGAGAAGCGAAAGGCGAGCGACAGCCCGGCCAGCAGCACCGCGATCCAGAGCACGCCCGAGCCGGTGAAGCCGAGCAGCTTCACGCTCAGCGTGCCGAGCGTGAAGCCGAGCACGCCTCCTGAGTGGCCTGGCAGGTGGGGCTCCCACTGGTAAAGGCGCGTCCACTCCAGCGCGCAGCTCGCGGCCATCAGCAGCACAGCGCCGATCCAGAACGGCCAGCGCAACGGCAGGGGCTCACTGACCTGTGCTGCGTCGTCGGCGCGCAACAGCCTGGCCAATGCGCCCAGCCAGACGCGCAAGGCGACGGCCATCCCCCACCAGACCGAGAAGCCGAACGCGAACAAGGCAAGGTCTGAGAACCACGCGCCAGCGATGCCCGCCAGGTTATGCGTCTGCGGCGAGCTGCCCGAGGTCGAGAACGCGGGGTCGGCGGCGTTGTGCGTCGCGAGTGCGAGCAGGGCGAGCAGCCACAGGGCCGCGCCGAGGAGCGTCGCCGTCTGTGCGCGCCACGACGAGGCTACATCGGCGCCTGAAGCGGCGGCCAGGGGATCGGGTTTGCGCAGGTAGGTGCCGTCTGCCGCCGAGGGCTGTGCACCCGCGCCGAGTGAGCCGAGCGGAAAAGACATGCGCCGGATTGTGGCGCAAGGCAGGCCTTACGGGCTGGCGAGGTGTCGCTTGAGCACGACCGCGCCGCTGTCGAGCGTCTCGATCATGCCGCGCTCTTCGAGGTCCTTCATCACCCGGCTCACCATCTCGCGCGACGCGCCGACGACCTTGGAGAGGTCCTGTCGCGAGACCTTGCTGCGGATGATCTTGTGCTCGCCTTCGTCCTCGGCCATCTCGAGCAAGGCGCGTGCAACCCGGCCGTAGACGTCCAGCAGGGCGAGCGACATGATCTGGCGGTCGGCCGCCCGCAGACGCTGCACCAGCCCGTGCATGATCGCGTAGGACAGGCTGGTCACCTCCGGCAGCCAGCGCGCGAAGTCGGTCCGGCTCAGGACCAGCATGTCGGTCTGCACCTCGGCGCGCACCGTCGCCGAATGGGGCGCGTCGTCGATCAGGCTCATCTCGCCCACATAGTCACCGGGATGCAGCGTGGCGAGGATCACCTCGCGGCCGCGCTCGTCGGCACTGAGCACGCGGGCACGGCCGTTGAGCAGGATGAAGAGCGCGTTCGTCTTGCTGCCGTGCTCGACGACCATCTCGCCGCGGCGAAAGCGCTTCTTGATCACGCTGTCGGCGATGGCCTGCGCCTGGTCGTCGCTCAGCATCGAGAAGAGCGGCACGCGCCGAATCAGGTCGAGGCTGGACAGCATGGTCATGGTGTGGCTTCTTCAGGCTGTGGTCACAAGGCGACATTGAACCGCGTTTCATACAATGTAGCAATCGTGTCCTTGAGCGTGTCCTTGAGCGCACCTGCCCTCATCGAGGCACAACCCGAAGTCAAACGCCGCCGGCAGCATCGAGCCGGGCGCGCATCACCCAGGCCCGCAACGCCATGACCACCGCCGCCCCGAACCACGCCCGCCTGCTGATCCTCGGTTCCGGCCCGGCCGGGTACACGGCAGCCATCTACGCCGCGCGCGCCAACCTGAAGCCGGTGCTCGTGACCGGCATCGCCCAGGGCGGGCAGCTGATGACGACAACCGAGGTCGATAACTGGCCGGCCGATGTGGCGGGCGTGCAGGGTCCGGATCTGATGCAGCGCTTTCAGCAGCACGCCGAGCGCTTCGACACCCAGATCGTGTTCGACCACATCAACGAGGCCGACCTTGCGCAGCGCCCGTTCAAGCTCAAGGGCGACTTCGGCAGCTACACCTGCGACGCCCTCGTGATCGCCACCGGAGCAAGCGCGAAGTACCTCGGCCTGCCGTCCGAAGAAGCCTTCATGGGCCGCGGCGTCAGTGGCTGCGCGACCTGCGACGGTTTCTTCTACCGCGGGCAGGAGGTCTGCGTCGTCGGCGGCGGCAACACCGCGGTCGAGGAGGCGCTGTACCTCTCGAACATCGCGAGCAAGGTGCATCTCGTTCACCGGCGCGACAAGTTCCGCGCCGAGCCGATCATGGTCGACAAGCTGCACGCCAAGGTGGCCGCCGGCGCGATGCAGCTTCACCTGTGGCAGACGCTGGACGAAGTGCTCGGCGACGCCACCGGCGTGACCGGCGTGCGCCTGAAGAGCACGCGGGACGGCGGGGCGACCGAACTCGTGCTCAAGGGTTGCTTCATCGCCATCGGCCATCAGCCCAACACCGACCTCTTCAAGGGCCAGATCGAGATGCAGGACGGCTACATCGTCCCCCGCGGCGGCCACGCGGGTATGGCGACGATGACCAGCGTGCCCGGCGTGTTCGCCGCCGGCGACGTGCAGGACCACGTCTACCGGCAGGCGATCACGA
>CAIKUF010000207.1 GCA_903830565.1 uncultured bacterium
ATCGTCCACGGCCTAGCACCCGGGTGGCGTGCGCCCGCCAACAGCGAGCGCTGCATCGGATCAGGACGGCGGGGCGTTCTGCGCAGCGAGGGAAAGGAGGAGGCCCGGTCAGAGACCGGGCCGGGGGACACGAGCGCAGCAGAGCGCCCCGTCGTCGTGATCGCGCGCCGACATTCGCGTGTGGCCACCTCGGCTCGCGCGATACCGTGCACGAGCAACGTCCGTAGTGGGCCGAAAGCCGAAGTTGTGTTTGCGCATGTCGTGGCCACATCCATGAGATGACGCTGACCTGGCCAGTCGTCGCCGCGGTGCTGTTCGGAGCGCTGCTTCATGCGTCTTGGAACGCGCTCATCAAGTCGGGCACGGACAAGTCGCTCGACACCGCGTTGATCCATGTGATGGGCTGCGTGGTTGCCATCCCGCTGCTGCTGACGGTCGGCCTGCCGCCGCCGGCCGCGTGGCCTTGGCTGGCGGCTTCGCTCGTCATCCACATCGGCTACTACATTGCGCTGGCAGGCGCCTACAAGCACGGTGACCTCGGCTTCACCTACCCCATCATGCGCGGCCTCGGGCCGCTGCTCGTCGCGCTGATCCTCGGCGTCAGCGGCGGCGCGATCATCGACGAGAAGCTCTCGCTCGCGACCATCCTCGGCGTCGCCGGCATCAGCAGCGGCGTGCTGCTCGTCGGCCTGTCGCATGTCTCTCAAGGAAACGCCGGGCCGCCCCAAGTTTCCTTGCTCCCCCTTGGGGGGACGGTCGCCGCAAAGCGGCGGCCTTGGGGGCACGCAGACAGCGATCATCGGCGGGC
The DNA here is from genome assembly GCA_903830565.1 of uncultured bacterium. Lineage (GTDB taxonomy): Bacteria > Pseudomonadota > Gammaproteobacteria > Burkholderiales > Burkholderiaceae_C > CAIKUF01. The sequence continues at coordinate 809 of CAIKUF010000207.1, forward strand.
GTTGCAGTACGCGCTGCTGAACGCGGCCATCATCGCGGTCTACACCATCGTCGACGGCATCGGCGTGCGCGCGAGCGGCAACGCATTGCAGTACGTGGCTCTCCTCTTCCTGCTCGACGGCCTGCCCTACTTCCTGCTCGTGATGCACCGCCGCGGCAAGGCCGAGCGGCCTGCCGCGTGGGCGCACATGCGCAAGCGCTGGCCGCTGGCGCTGCTCGGCACCTTGGCTTCGCTGGGCTCTTACGGAATCGCGCTGTGGGCGATGACGCGCGCGCCGGTGGCGGCCGTGGCGGCGCTGCGCGAGACTTCGGTGCTGTTCGCCGCGCTGCTCGGCACGTGGCTGCTGAAGGAGCCCTTCGGCGCCCGGCGCGCTGCCGGTACGCTTTGCATCGCCAGCGGCGTGATGGCGGTGCGGCTGGCGCAGGCTTGAACTCGGAGATCACGGCATGGCACTTCCCACCCAGGCCCGCATCGTCATCGTCGGCGGCGGCATCGTCGGCTGCTCGACGGCCTATCACCTCGCCAAGCTCGGCCACACCGACGTGCTGCTGCTCGAACAGGGCCAGCTCACCTGCGGAACGACCTGGCACGCGGCCGGCCTCGTCGGCCAGATGCGGCCGAACCGCAACATGACGCGGATGAGCAAGTACGGCATCGAGCTCTACGCGCAGCTCGAAGCCGAGACGGGCCTCGCGACCGGCTGGAAGCAGTGCGGTAGCGTCAACGTGGCGGCGACGCCAGAGCGCATGAAGGTGCTGCGCCGGCAGGCGACGCTCGCGCGTAGCTTCGGCGTCGAGGTCGAAGTCATCACGCCGCAGCGCGCGGGTGAGCTCTATCCGCTGCTGCGCACCGACGACCTGCAGGGCGCGATTTGGATTCCCGGCGACGGCAAGGCCAATCCGGCCGACCTCACGATGTCGCTCGCCAAGGGTGCGCGCAACCGCGGCGTGAGGATCGTCGAGGGCATCGAGGTGACCGGCGTGACGAGCGAGCGCGGGCGAGTCACCGGCGTGCGCACCGCGCAGGGCGACGTCGCGTGCGAGATCCTCGTCAATTGCGCCGGGCAATGGGCGCGCCAGTTTGGGCGCCTGGCCGGCGTCAACGTGCCGCTCTATTCGGCCGAGCACTTCTACATCGTGACCGACCGTATAGCCGGCGTGCACCCCATGCTGCCGGTGATGCGCGACCCCGACGGCTTCATCTACTACAAGGAAGAAGTCGGCGGCCTCGTGATGGGCGGCTTCGAACCGAAGGCCAAGCCGTGGAAGGTCGACCCGATTCCGTCGACCTTTCGCTTCGAGCTGCTGGGCGAAGACTGGGAGCAGTTCGAGATCCTGATGCGCAGCGCCATCCACCGCACGCCGTGCCTGGAAACGGCGCGCGTGAAGATGCTGCTCAACGGCCCCGAGAGCTTCACGCCCGACGGCAACTTCATCCTCGGCGAGGCGCCGGAGATGCGCAACTACTTCGTCGCCGCGGGCTTCAATTCGGCAGGCATTGCCAACGCCGGCGGCGCGGGCAGCCTGATCTCGCAGTGGATAGACGGGGGCGAGGCGCCGCTCGATCTGTGGGACGTCGACATCCGCCGCTTCGGCCCCTTCATGGCCAACCGCAAGCTGCTCTCGGAGCGCACCGGCGAGACGCTGGGCCTGCACTATGCGATGCGCTGGCCGCGCCAGGAACTCGAGACGGCACGGCCGCTGCGCACCTCGCCGCTGTACGACCGCCTCGCTGCGCGGGGCGCGGTGTTCGGCAGCAAGAACGGCTGGGAGCGCGCGAACTATTTCAAACCGGTGGACGCTGCGGATGCCGTCCACGGCCTCGGCCGCCCGGACTGGCTGCCGTGGATGATCGCCGAGCAGCGCGCGACGCGCGAAGCGGTGGCGCTGTACGACCAGAGCTCGTTCTCGAAGCTGCTGCTGCAAGGCCCCGACGCACTCGCCGTGCTGCAGCGCCTGTGCGCGAACGAGATGGACGTGGCCGTGGACCGCATGGTCTACACCGCGATGCTGAGCGAGCGCGGCGGTTTCGAGAGCGACCTGACGGTGATCCGTCTCGCGAGCGAGCGCTTCCTGATCGTCACCGGTTCGGCGCAGGCAACGCGCGACATGGACTGGCTGGCGCGTCACATCGCACCCACTGAGAACGCGCAGCTCAGCGACGTGAGCGCGCTCACCGTCGTGCTCGGCCTGATGGGGCCGAAGGTGCGCGAGCTGCTCGCCCGCGTGTCGCCCGACGACCTGTCGCCCGAGTCGCTGAAGTTCAGCCACACACGCGAGATCGACCTCGGTCATGCGCGGGTGCGCGCCGCGCGCATGAGCTATGTCGGCGGCCCCGGCTTCGAGCTCTACGTGCCGGTCGAGGTGGCGCGCCACGTCTACCTGACGCTGCACGAAGCCGGCGCCGATCTCGGCCTCACGGACGCCGGCTACTACGCGCTCGACGCGTTGCGCATCGAGGCCGGCCGGCGCGCCTGGAGCGCCGAACTTGGCCCCGACGAAACGCCCTTCGAAGCCGGCCTCGGGTATGCCGTCAAGCTGACGAAGTCAGCCGACTTCATCGGCAAGGCCGCATTGCTCAAGGCCGTGGGCCAGCCGCTGCGCAAGAAGCTCGTTAGCATCGTCGTCGATTCGCCGGGCGAGTACCTGTGGGGCGGCGAGGCGCTGGCCATCGCTGGTGAAGCGGTGGGCGAGATTTCGTCGGCAGGCTGGGGCTTCAAGGCCGGACGCTGCGTCGGCCTCGCCTACCTGCGCGGCGCCGCCGCAAACACCTCGCACCATGGCACGCCGATCACGGTGGACCTGTGGGGAGAGCCGGTCACTGCGACGGCGTGGGACGCCTGGCCGCCCAAGGCCTAGCGGTCGCCACAATCGCATCGACCAAGCGCCCGACCGGAGGATTCATGCAACTCGCCACCTGGAACGTCAACTCCCTCGCCGTGCGCCTGCCGCAGGTATTGGACTGGCTGGCCGCGAACCCCGTCGACGTGCTGGTGCTGCAGGAAACCAAGCTCAGCGACGACAAGTTCCCGCACGCGGAGATCGAGGCCGCGGGCTATGGCGTGCAATGGCACGGCCAGAAGACATACAACGGTGTCGCCCTGCTCAGCCGCAACGCGGTGACCGCCGTGAACAAGGGTATGGCGGGACTCGACGACGCGCAGGCGCGCGTGATCGCCGGCACGTTCGCCGGCGTGCGCGTGATCGGCGCCTACGTGCCGAACGGCCAGGCGCCGGGGAGCGACAAGTTCGCCTACAAGATGGCATGGCTGGATGCGCTGCGCGCCTGGCTCGCCAAGGATCTCGCCGAACATCCGCGGCTCGTGTTGATGGGCGACTTCAACATCGCTCCCGAAGACCGCGACGTGTACGACCCCGAACTGCTGCGCGGCCAGATCCTGTGCACCGACGACGAACGCGCGCACTTTCGGGCATTGACCCAACTCGGCCTCGCGGACGCCTTCCGCCTGTTCGAGCAGCCGCCCAAGAGCTGGAGCTGGTGGGACTACCGCAACCTCGCGTTTCGCCGCAACCAGGGGCTGCGCATCGACCACATCCTGGTCAGCGAAGCATTGCGGCCTTGCGTCACGGCGTGTGCGATCGACAAGCTGCCGCGCAAGAACGAGCGCCCGAGCGACCACGCGCCGGTGATCGTCACGCTGCGCGACGAGAGTGCACAGCCTCAGGCGTCGAGCCCGAGTTCCTGAATCTTGCGCGTGATCGTGTTGCGGCCGATGCCAAGCTTTTGCGCGGCTTCGATGCGGCGCCCGCGCGTGACCTCCAGCGCGGTGTGAATCAACTGCGCCTCGAACTTGCGCGTCAGTGATTCCCAGACGTCGGGGACGCCCGCCTGCAGCAGGCGGCGCGATTCGCGCTCGAGGTCGGCTAGCCAGGTCGGCGCGCCGCCCTCGCCCGCCGGCACAGGCGCCGTCGCATCTGGCCCGGGTGACGCAGTCGCTGCGGGCGCCGCTTGAACGCCGCGCGCCGCGGTTTCTTCGGTCGGGCCGCGGGCTGAGGGCACATCGGCCAGGCCCAGCAGTTCGGGTGGCAGGTCCTTGGGCTCAATCACCTGCGCCGGCGCCATCACGGTCAGCCAGTGGCAGATGTTCTCGAGCTGGCGCACGTTGCCCGGAAAGTCGAACTGCATCAGCTGCTGCAGCGCGGGATCGGTGATCCGCTTGGCCTCGACGCTGAGTTCGCGCGCGCTCTTTTGCAGGAAGAAGCGGGTCAGCGCGGCCACGTCCTCGCGCCGTTCGCGCAGCGCGGGCAGGCGCAGCCGGATCACGTTCAGCCGGTGGTACAAGTCCTCGCGAAACGCACCGTGCTTGACGCGCTCTTCGAGGTTCTGGTGCGTCGCCGCGATCACGCGCACATTGCTGCGCAGCGGGCTGTGGCCGCCGACGCGGTAGAACTGGCCGTCGGAGAGCACGCGCAGCAGCCGCGTCTGCAGCTCGAACGGCATGTCGCCGATCTCGTCGAGGAACAAGGTGCCGCCGTCGGCCTGCTCGAAGCGGCCACGGCGCGTCGTCTGCGCGCCGGTGAAGGCGCCGCGTTCGTGCCCGAAGAGTTCGCTCTCGAGCAGGTCCTTCGGGATCGCCGCCGTGTTGATGGCGACGAACGGCCCGCCCGAGCGCGGGCTGTGCTTGTGCAGCGCGTGGGCGACGAGCTCCTTGCCCGAGCCGCTCTCGCCGGTGATGAGCACGGTGACGATGCTTTGGCTCAATCGCCCGATGGCGCGGAACACGTCCTGCATCGCCGGCGCCTGGCCGAGCATCTCGGGCATCTTGGCCTGCGAGACGTCGGCCACCTCTTCGCGCAGGCTCTCTTCGAGCGCGCGCCGGATCAGCTCCACCGCCTTGGTCACATCGAAGGGCTTGGGCAGATATTCGAACGCTCCGCCCTGGAATGACGAGACTGCGCTGTCCAGGTCCGAGTACGCCGTCATCACGATCACGGGCAGGCCGGGCAGGCGTTCCTTGACCTTGCCGAGCAGCTCGATGCCCGAGCCGCCCGGCATGCGAATGTCGGAGACGAGCACCTGCGGCGCGTCGCTCTCCAGCGCCGCGAGCACATCGCGCGAATTCGTGAAGCTGCGCACGGCCAGGCCCTCGCGCGCCAGTGCCTTCTCCAGCACGAAGCGGATGGAGTGGTCGTCGTCAACGATCCAGATCGGTTTCATGCACAGCCTGTGGTTTGCTTTCCTTGCCTCTTCACCTCTCAGGGCAGCGGGATCACAATCTTGAAGATGGTGTGACCCGGCTCGCTCTCGAATTCCACCGCGCCCTGGTGTTGCTGCACGAAGGTCTGCGCGAGCGTCAAGCCCAGCCCCGACCCGCCTTCGCGCCCCGACACCAGCGGGTAGAAGATGCGATCGCGGATGTCCTGCGGCACGCCAGGCCCGTTGTCCTCGATATGCAATTCCAGTGCCAGCCGCCAGCGATGCTTGCCTATGGTTACTTGGCGCGCAACGCGCGTGCGCAGCGTGAGGCGGGCGTCGCCGACCGCGATACGTTCGGCCAGCGCTTGGGCAGCGTTCTGCGCCACGTTGAGCACGGCCTGGATCAGTTGTTCGCGGTCGCCGCGGAACTCGGGCAACGAGGCATCGTAGTCGCGCTCGACGCGAAGGCCGCGCGCAAACTCGGCCAGGATCAGCGAGCGAACGCGCTCGCACACTTCGTGGATGTTGACGTCGCCGACGACGTGCGGCTTGCGGTGCGGCGCCAGCAGCCGGTCCACCAGCGCCTGCAGGCGGTCAGCCTCGTGGATGATGACCTGCGTGTACTCCGTGAGATCCTTGCTCTGGACCTCCATGCCCAGCAGCTGCGCCGCGCCGCGAATGCCGCCGAGCGGGTTCTTGATCTCGTGGGCGAGATTGCGAATCAACTCCTTGTTGGCCTGCACCTGGTCGAGCACGCGCTCCTCGCGGTCTTGCCGCGTCTGTTGCTCGATCTCCACCAGTTCGACGATGACCTGCTCCCCGCTGCGGTCGATCTGGTTGACGATCACGTGCACGGGTAGCGCCTCAGCGTGCCCGGGGCGGCGCAGCAGGCCCTCGAAGCGGCTGGTCGAGAAGTCGTTGCGCGCCACTGCGGCGACCGTGTCGGCGACGGCGCGGCCGTCGACGAACCAGTCGAACAGCACGCCGCGCAGCACGCTGCGCCGCGACAGCCCGAGTCCGCTTTCGAACGCTGCGTTGGCGAACGCGCAGCGGCCGTCGGCCTGCACCACCGCCACCATCGTCGCCAGGTGGTCGAATGCCGCGTAGGGTGTCGCCGAATCTTCACTGATCGCCGCCGGCGCGGCGGCGATCGATCCCGAGGCGCCGTCGACCCGGCCCGCGCTCACGGCGCGAGCTTGGCCAACTCGCGCCTGAGCGCGGCGACGTCACTCTCTTTGCGCGCGATAGCGGCCCTCATCGCCGCCACGCGATCGAGATAGGTTTGGAAGTTGCGCTCGTTGCCCAGGCGTTCCGGTTCGCCGTTGTTGTATTCCTGGCGCATCGTCGCGAGCTGCGCTTCGTCGCGCCTGAGCTCGGCCTCGAGGATGCGCCGCGCGTCGCTGTCGCGCGCACGCTGCTCGGCAGGGTCCACCTTGGCCTCGGGCGCGCGCGCTGCGGACGCCGCCGAGGCGCTGCGCGGCGCGGTCGAGAGGATCGTGATCGGCTGCGCCTCGATGGCCTTGCAGCCCTTCTCGTCGGCCTGTTTGGGCGTGAGTTCGTTGCTGCTCGTGTACACGTTGCCAGGGCAGCGGTAGACCCGCGTCTGCGCCGGCGACTGCGCGTGGGCCTGCGCGGCGCAGGCGGCCAGCGCGATCAGCGACAAGCGAAACAGCTTCATGGCGGCATTGTGGCGCATCGCGCATTTTCAGCGAGTGTGGCATCGGCGTTGCGCCCACAAGCCGCGCCTGCAAGTGCACAACGAAAAAGGGACGGCTCGCGCCGTCCCCGTGTACCGACAAGCGCTGCTTCAGCCGGCGTAGTACATGTCGAACTCGATCGGATGCGTGGTCATGCGAAAACGCGTGACTTCCTGCATTTTGAGCTCGATGTAGGCGTCGATGTAGGCGTCCGTGAAGACACCGCCTTTGGTCAGGAAGGCACGGCCCTTGTCGAGGTAGTCGAGCGCCTGATCCAGGCTATCGCACACGGTCGGGATCTTCGCGTCTTCCTCGGGCGGCAGGTGGTACAGATCCTTGGTCGCGGCCTCGCCCGGATGAATCTTGTTCTCCACCCCGTCGAGCCCGGCCATCAGCATCGCCGAGAAGCCGAGGTAGGGGTTGCACAGCGGATCGGGGAAGCGGCACTCGATGCGCCGGCCCTTCGGGTTGGCGACGTATGGAATGCGGATCGACGCCGAACGGTTGCGCGAGCTGTAGGCCAGCTTGACCGGCGCCTCGAAGCCGGGCACGAGGCGCTTGTAGCTGTTCGTGCCCGGGTTGGTGATCGCGTTCAAAGCACGGGCGTGCTTGATGATGCCACCGATGTAGTAGAGCGCGAACTCAGACAGTCCTGCATAGCCGTCGCCGGCGAACAGGTTCTTGCCGTCCTTCCAAACCGACTGGTGGACGTGCATGCCCGAGCCGTTGTCGCCGACGATGGGCTTGGGCATGAAGGTGGCCGTCTTGCCGTAGGCGTGGGCCACGTTGGTGACCACGTATTTCTGCACCTGCAGCCAGTCGGCGCGCTGCACCAGCGTGCTGAACTTGGTGCCGAGTTCCATCTGGCCCGCGGTGCCGACCTCGTGGTGATGCACTTCGACCGGGATGCCAAGCGATTCGAGGATCAGGCACATCTCGGAGCGCAGATCCTGGAAGCTGTCGACCGGCGGCACCGGGAAGTAGCCGCCCTTGACGCCGGGGCGATAGCCCGTGTTGCCGTGCTCGTAGTCGCGGCCGGAGTTCCAGGCCGCTTCTTCGGACTCGATCTTGACGAAGCTGCCCGACATGTCGGCGTCCCAGCGCACGCTGTCGAAGACGAAGAACTCGGGCTCGGGGCCGAAGAAGGCCGCGTCACCGAGACCGGATGCTTTCATGTACGCCTCGGCGCGCTTGGCGAGCGAACGCGGGTCGCGCTCGTAGGGCTTGCCATCGCTGGGCTCGACGACGTCGCAGCTCATGAACAGCGTCGGCTCTTCGTAGAAGGGGTCGATGTTGGCGGTGTTCGGGTCGGGAATGAGCAGCATGTCCGACGCTTCGATGCCCTTCCAGCCTGCGATCGACGAGCCGTCGAAGGCGTGGCCGGCGCTGAACTTGTCTTCGTCGAAATGCGACACGGGCACGCTGACGTGCTGCTCTTTGCCACGGGTGTCGGTGAAGCGGAAATCAACGAACTTGATCTCGTTGTCCTTCACCATCTTCATCACGTCGGCGACGGTCTTGGCCATCAAAAATCTCCTGGCAGGGGCGCTTGGGGTTGGGGTGAATTGCGGGGTGGAAAGCTTGGCATGGTCGCGGCGCCGGGGCACCGAAATGCGCACATCAATGTAGCAGAAAGCATGCCCGCGACCGACCGCAAGAGCGTTGCAGACGCGCTCGCGTCCCCCCTCTATTTCGCACCGCTTCGGGGCCGATCAGCCACGGTAATCCACCTTGATGGCGAATCAACGCACCAATTCAGGGCCAAGCCTCGCGTTGTGGGTGCGCAGCCCCGCCAGCAGTTCGGGGTAGGCGGCAGCGACCTGGGCTGAATCGCCCTTAACGCCGAGCTCGATGTGCCGGCCCCATTGCGGGTGGTCGACGGACGGCAGGCTGAACACCTTCACGCCGGCAAAGCGGGTCTCGATGTCGATCATCAGCGGCGTCAAGGTCGCTTCCGTGGCGACGAACACGATCACGGACCGTTCGGCCTGCACGTGCTGGCCGCGCAGGTGCGCGTAGCGGGTGTCGAGCAGCGTCTCGATCATCGGGTGCGCCATCACCGGAAAGCCGGGAACGAAATGCACGTCACCGATCGAAAAGCCGGGGATCTTGTTGTAGGGGTTGGCGATGATCTGCGCGCCCAGCGGGAACACGCCCATCTCGAGGCGGCGCAGCGTGTCGGGGTGCTCCGGGTCCGCGCTCAAGCCTTGTTCGGCGGCCATCGCGCGCACGCGCTGCATGATCAACTCGCGCGCCTCCGGATGCAGCGCGAGCGCCACGCCCAGCGCAGCGGCAGCACACTGGCGCGTGTGGTCGTCCGGCGTCGCGCCGATGCCGCCGCACGAGAAGACGACGTCGCCACTGGCGAATGCGTAGCGCAGGTCGGCCGTGATGCGCTCGCGGTCGTCCCCCACGTAGCGCGCCCAGGAGAGCGCGAGGCCCCGCGCGGCGAGGAGTTCGATCACCTTGGGCAGATGTTTGTCCTGGCGCTTGCCCGAGAGGATCTCGTCGCCGATGATGATGAGGCCGAAGTTCATGCGCGTGGCGTCAGAGGGAGCGCGCATCGGCGGCGCCGGAATCGATCGCGCCTGGCAATGACGCAGGCGCGATGTCGGATGGCGCGGGCTGCGCGCGCAACATCTCCAGTGCAGCCAGCAGGTAGTGCGCGAACCACAGCGCCGAGAACGCGAACACCAGCGTGTAGATCCAGATCGCCACCGGAACCAGCATCGGCGCCATGGCGACGAACAGCACGCCCGACGCCCAGAGCAGGCTGGGCGCGGCGCCGAGGTAGCCGGTGAGCACGCCAATTCCCAGCAGCGGCAAGCGGTGTTCGCGCAGCAAAGTGCGCCGCTCGTCGGCGCTGGCGTGTTCGGCCAGCATGTCGTAGCTCATCACGCGATACGTCAGCCAACCCCAGATCAGCGGCGGCAGGACGAGCACCAGCGGCGGCACGAACCACAGCGGGATCGAGACCAGCGTCGCGAGCAGTGCCGCCAGCGTCGCCCACAGCGACGCGAACAGGCCGCCGATCACCGAGCCGCCGTGCTTCTTCTCGAGCGAGGCAAAGCGGCGCTCGGCAACCAGGCTCAGGATCGAAGGCGACATCAGCAGCGCCACCGCCATCAGCGAGACGACGACGATCACGGGCGTGACCAGGAAGACCACGATCAGCGGCGCGATAGCGCTCTTCAGGCCGGACAAGCCGGCGCTGTCCAGCCAGCCCATCAGCGTCGCCGTGAGACCCCACGAAGACAGCACCTCACGCACCGCGTCGAGCGCGTTGTCCCAGAAGAAATACCCGAGGCCCATCGCCGCGGCAACCATCAACACCAGCGGCAGCACCGAAAGCGCGATCACCCGCGGATGCAGGCAGTAGGCCACCGCGCGCCAGAAGGAATCGAGCAGCAGGTTCATCGTGCGCAAGGATACGCGAGGACCGGCGCACCAGCCCGGCCCGCAGTCGCCATGGGCGTTGCGCCTGGGGCGACTGGGTAACTAACGCTAGATCTCGTTACATCCCGAGCGCGGCTTCGGCGCTGACTTCGGGCAGGTCGAGCGCCTGCGCCACCGGAGCGCAAGTCACCTTGCCGCGGTGGATGTTGAGGCCGTGGCGCAGGTGAACGTCCTGCACCAAGGCCTGCTCGCCATGGTTGGCCAGCGCCAGCCCGAACGGCAAGGTGGCGTGGTTCAGCGCGTGGCTGGATGTCGCCGGCACCGCGCCCGGCATGTTGGCGACGCAGTAGTGGATGATGCCGTCGACCTCGTAGGTCGGCGCGTCGTGGGTGGTCGCGTGCGAGGTCTCGAAGCAGCCGCCCTGGTCGATCGACACGTCGACCAGCACGCTTCGCGGCAGCATGCGCTTGAGCATTGCCCGTGTAACGACCTTGGGCGCGCTCGCGCCCGGGATCAACACTGCGCCGACAACGACGTCGGCGACCAGCACTTCCTCCTCGACGGTGGCGGCGCTCGAGAAGCGCGTGCGAACGCGGCCCTGGAAAAGCTCGTCGAGTTGACGCAGGCGCGGCAGCGAGCGATCGAGGATGGTCACCTCGGCGCCGAGGCCAACCGCCATGCGCGCCGCGTGCGTGCCGACGACGCCGCCGCCGACGACCACCACGCGCGCCGGCTGCACGCCCGGCACGCCGCCGAGCAGCAGGCCCTTGCCGCCGGCCGGTTTACGCAGCGAGAACGCCGCCGCCTCGATCGCGAGGCGCCCGGCCACTTCGCTCATCGGCGCCAAGAGCGGCAGGCCGCCGCGCTCGTCGGTCACCGTCTCATAGGCGACTGCGGTGCAGCCCGAAGCGAGCAGGCCGCGCGCCTGTTCAGGGTCGGGTGCCAGGTGCAGGTACGTGAAGAGGATCTGCCCTTCGCGCAGCATCCTCCACTCGACTTGCTGCGGCTCCTTGACCTTGACGATCATGTCGGCCGCGGCGAACACCTCGGCCGCGGTGGCAAGGATGCGCGCACCGGCGGCGACGTAGGCCGGGTCGTCGGCTCCGATGCCCGCACCGGCGCCGGTCTGCACCAGCACCTCGTGCCCAGCGGCCGCGTACTCGCGAACGGCCATCGGCGTCAGGCCGACGCGGTGTTCCTGAACCTTGATTTCCTTCGGCACGCCGACTCGCATGATGACTCTCCAACCTGGTTTGCAATGCCCGCCAGTTTAGGAACACAAGCCAGCGAGTTGTGAGCGTTTTCGGTGCAGGCCAACCCGCGTCCGCGCGCTAAACTGGCGCGACACCAAGGATTCGCGCCCGATTCATGCAAGACCCCGTCATCGACCGCGCCGACCGCCGCCTTCTGCTCGAACTCAGCCAGCGTGGCCGGGCGACCAACGTCGAGCTCGCGCAAGCGGTTCATCTGTCGGCCAGCGCCATCGCGCGCCGCCAGCGCGTGCTCGAAGATGAGGGCGTGATCCGCGGCTACAGCGCCGACATCGACGCCACGGCGCTCGGCTTCAACACCACGGTCGTCGTGCAGGTCACGCTCAAGGGCCAGAGCGAAACCGAACTGAGCGAGTTCGAGCAGGCCGTGAAGCAATGCGACAGCGTCCTGCGTTGCCTGCTGATGTCGGGCAGCGACGACTATCTGCTCGTGCTGCTGGTGCGCGACCTGGTCGACTTCGAGCGCGTGCACAAGACGCAGCTCTCGCGCCTGCCGCACGTGGCGCGCATCCAATCGAGCTTCGCGCTGCGCGATGTGGTGCGGCGCGCATTGCCGGCCGATCTGCTGCGCGATTGAACCTAACGCTGAATCAGCGCTGCAAACGCAGCACCTTCCAGCCTTGCGATTGCGCGTGGGCGAACAGCCGCTCATCGGGGTCGACGGCGATCGGCTCGCGCACGGCCTGCATGAGCGGCAGGTCGTTGATCGAGTCGCTGTAGAAGCTCGCCTGCGACAAGAGGCCCTCCGGCAACGCGTGCTGCGCAAGCCACTCGCGCAGGCGCTGCACCTTGCCCTCGCGCATGTTGAGCACGCCGCGCGCGAGGCCGCTGAACACGCCGCCCGCTTCGTCGGGTTCGGTCGCGATCAGGTGCTCGAAGCCGAGATGCACCGCGGTGAACTCGGTCAGGTAGCGGCTGGTCGCCGTGCTCATCACCAGCAACTCGCCCGGCGTTCGGTGCGCATCGACGAGCAAGCGGGCCGACGCCGGAATGCGCGGCACGATGCACTCGCGCAGAAAGGCCTCGCGCAGCACATCGAGCTGCGCGCGCGAGCGGCCGGCGAGCGTGGACAGATAGAACTCGCTGAACGCCTGCGCGCCGATGCTGCCGGCGCGGTAGGCCAGCTCCACCTGCGCGTTGCGTTCGGCGAAGACCGCGCGGTCGAGGACGCCGCGCGCAAGCAGGAACTCGCACCACAGGGCGTCGCTGTCGCCGCTGAGCAGCGTGTTGTCGAGGTCGAAGACGACGAGCTTCAACGCAGCAGCGTGCTCACAGCGTCTTCAGGTGGAACGACTTCGGCCGCGTCAGGTGTTCGTAGCCGACCGACGACAGCGTGGCGCCGCGGCCGGTGTTCTTGACGCCCGTCCAGGCCAGCGCCGGGTCGAGGTAGTCGCAGCGGTTCATGAACACGGTGCCGGTCTGCAGCCGGTCGCCGATCGCGAGCGCGGCGGCTTCGTCCTGCGTGAACACGCAGGCCGTCAGGCCGTAGGGGCTGTCGTTCATCAGCGCGATCGCCTCGTCGTCGCCGCCCACCGCCATGATGCCGACCACCGGGCCGAAGCATTCGTCGCTCATCACCTTCATGCCGTGGTTCACGTCGACCACGATCTGCGGCGCGACGTACGCGCTGCCCTCGCGGTCGAGCGCGAAATCGCGGCGGTCGATCAGCGCGCGCGCGCCCTTGGCCACGGCGTCTGCGATCACCGCGCGCACCGCGTCGGCGGCCGAAGCGCGCACCACCGGGCCTATCGTCGTTGCCGCGTCCAGCGGGTTGCCGAGCACGTACTGGCGCGTCAGAGCGACCGCCTTACGGACGAACTCAGCATACAGAGCGCGATGCACATAGATTCGCTGGATGCCGCAGCAGCTCTGGCCGGAGTTGAAGAAGGCGCCGTCGACCAGCGTCTCCACCGCGGCGTCGAGATTCGCGTCGGCGCGCACATAGGCCGGGTCGTTGCCGCCGAGTTCCAGGCCGACGTGGATGAAGCGCCCGGCCGCTGCCTGCTCGACTGCCACGCCGCCGGCCACCGAACCGGTGAAGCACACGCCGTCCGTCTGCGGCGATGCGATCAGCGCCTGCGTTCCGGCGTGATCGGTGTGCACGCATTGCAGCAGGCCCTCTGGCAACCCGTCCCGCAGACCGGCGCCGGCCAGTGCCTCGACGATGCGCTCGCCCGTGAGCGGCGTCTGCGCCGAGGGCTTGAGGATCACCGCGTTGCCGGCCATCAGCGCCGGAACGACCGCGTTCACCGCCGTCAGCAGCGGGTAGTTCCACGGCGCGACGACGAGCACGACGCCGAGCGGCTCGCGGCGGATGAAGCGCGTGAAGCCGGCGATGGGCTCCGGCCGCACGTCGCGCAGCGCGCTCTCGGCAATCGAAATCATGTGCCGCGCGCGCGCCTCGAAGCCACCGACCTCGCCCGGCGTGAACCGCAGCGGCCGACCCATCTGACGCGTCAGTTCCTCGGCAATCTGCGCTTTCATGGCGACAAAGGCATCGACGCCTCTGGAGAGCAACCGCGCGCGCTCGGCGACGGGCGTGCTTCTCCACGCCGCCTGCGCACTGCGGGCACGCGCGAGCATCGCCTGCGCATCGGCAGCATCGACATAGGGCCGGCGCAGCAATTCGCTGCCGTCGATCGGGCTCAGGGTCACGAGTTCCTTGCTCATGGGTTCGCTTCTCGTCGTCACATCGCCGCCCGGAACAGGCGCTCGAAATCAGCCGCGGTGCACGGCCTGGGGTTGGTCTGGTGGCAGATGTCGGCCGTCGCGAGTTCAACCAGCCGAGGCAGGTGCGCGTGCGTCACTCCATGTGCGGCCAAGCCGCCGACGATGCCGATGCGCGACTTCAGCTCGCGCAGCCACGGAACGAAGGCCGCGCCGCCGCCGGCGAGCGCACACGCGTGGGCCAGCTCGTCGAACTTCTCGGGCACGGCTTCGTAGTTCCACGCGAGCACGGTGTCGATCATCAGCGCGTTCGCGAGGCCATGGTGCAGGTCGCACGCGGCGCCCAGCGCGTGGGCACACGAGTGCACCGCGCCGAGGTCTTTCTGGAACGCGATCGCGCCCATCATCGAGGCCATCATCATGTCGCTGCGAGCAGCCAGATTGCCCGGCTCGGTGACCGCCGCGACCAGCGAGCGCGCAGCGATGCGCGTGCCTTCGAGGGCGATGCCGTCGCACAGCGGGTGGTAGGCCGGCGAGAGGTAGCTCTCGACGTTGTGCGTCAGCGCGTCGATGCCCGTCGCCGCGGTGATGGCTGGCGGCAGCGCGAGCGTCAGCTCGGGGTCGGCGAAGACCGCGCGGGCAAGGATCTTCGGCGAGAAGACGACGCGCTTGACATGCGTGTCATCCTCCGAGACGACGCTGGAGCGTCCGACCTCCGAGCCCGTGCCCGAGGTCGTCGGCAGCGCGACGAAGTACGGCAAGTCGTTGACGATGGGCCGCACCTGCGGGTGGTCCCACACGTATTCGAGCACGTCGCCTTCGTGCACCGCCATCACGCCGACGACCTTGGCCACGTCGAGCGCGGCGCCGCCGCCGAAGCCGATCACGCTATCGGCGCGGTGCGCCTTGAACGCCGCCGCGCCGGCCATGACCTGGCTGCAGGTCGGGTTGCCGAACACGCCGTCGAACACGGCCACGTCCAGCTCGCCAAGATGGCTGCGGAACTCGGCCAGCACCGGCAGCGCGCCGAGCGCGCGGTCGGTGACGATCAGCGCTCGCTTGCAGCCGGCACCCTGCAGATGCTGCGCGACGAGCCTGCGCGCGCCAGCGCCGAAGTGGATGGGCGTGGGGAACGAGAAGCGGGTGATGGTCATGGCCTGGGCATGGTGTGCTACCCATCAGGGCGGCGTGGGACGAAGCAGTCGACGGCGCATGCCGATGCAGGTACCGATCAACCGACAAGCCAGCAGTCGCGCAAGCACCTGTCGATGGCGCGGAAGGCAGCACAGACTTCGACGATTGCCCCAACTGCGTAGAGCACCGCGATACCGGAGTGAGGGAAACGCACGCTCGTTGCCTCGCATTGGCCGGCCATGCAACTCGATGAAATTCCGTGCAGCAGAGGACTCTGGAGGTGCGCTAGGCCGAGGCGCCTTCAGTCGCATCCCCAAGCTTCTTGAACAAAGTTCCGGCAGTGTGCTCGATACCTTGCCGCACAACCTCGATCGCCAAGAACGGGCGGTGCTTCCTCAAGTAGCCTAGTGCCACATCGCCTTGTGCAAACATCATCATCACGTCGCACCGATCCTGCACGAAAGTGTCATCGTCGTTCAGTTTCAGCGCCTTTATCGTTGCCTCAACACGTTCACGTGTCTGTTCGTCAAGTCCAGCACCGGGCTTCACTAGACAGCTAGGGAAGTCGAGCACGAACCAGCCAGGTAGCACCGCGAAAGGGTCGATAACGACGCTGGTACCTTTGTGCCCATTCACGCGATGCATGCACAGGCGGAAGTTGCTCCACTCGTATGCCTGCAGTGGATGTGTCGACTTACTGTTGAAGTGATCGATAGATCCGTTTGGTACATCGATGTACCTACATGTATACGCACACACGCGGCTGTAGGCTTCGTAAACTTCCTTCGCTGCGCTCTTCCAGAAACTGTTCCTCTTAAATTCTTCGTGGGTAGGTGCCGGGGTCTTCGCCAAGAACTTCTGTCCGGGGATGCGCACGTTCACATTGAAGCTGTGCGGTTCGAGTTGAAGCGTTACCGGTATCAACTTACCACTCCGAATCGTTCGGCAAATGCGATCCATCGAGGCCAAAACCGATCGTCTGAGGCAATGTGCTGCTTGAGTCTCTCGTGGATTGCGCGAATCTCGCTCGATGAGCCTTGCCCGCGCAACTGAACTGCTTTCGCTGCGTCGATCGCAGCCTCCCCTTCGTTGGACCGTGCATGTCTCAACTCAAATACTGGTGACGTAAGCCACGATGAAACATCGCCAAAGGCAATGTAGTCGATTTCCTTGAGGCTAATCTCACCTGACTTCTCCATATCGAGGTGAAAGAGTTTGTCTGTCTTCTCACTGAAGACGCTCTCCGACGAGGCCATGACTAACGGCGAGTGTGTCGCAACGATGTACTGTGCCTGCAATGTAGGCGCAAGTACCTGACTCAGTTCCATAAGTGCGGGTAGAAACGAACGTTGCCACTTCGGGTGCAAATGAGCCTCCAACTCATCCACGAGAACCACCATACGTCGCTGAGGCAGTGCCTGTGCCATGTTGGCTGCAACGAGGTGCTCATGCCACGTCCACACGACAAGATAGGCAAGCGTGACAATGCGTCGAACGCCAGCGGACGCGTAGACGATCGCGGTCTCACCATACGGATGGATCAGCGTTGGAATGTCCCGCGGATCCTCCGGGATGCGCACAGTCGGTCCCGGCTTGAGTTGCCCGAGATCAGGTGGCGACAACTTGGCGAGCACCTTCTCAAAGCTCCTGAACTGATCCCCTTGCGGATTGGCTTGCCACCGAACCCAATCACGAATGAGGCCTTCGATTCGGCCAGGCAAGCCATCCCAGACCTCGGCGCTTGAAAAGACTGCTCGGTCGCCACTAGATGAAGCAATGCTCGGAAGTGCTTGCCTCGCAGGATCCCAGACAGCAAACGACCCATCAACTCTTGCATAGACGATGAGGCCCGCAATAGTGGGTCGATTCTTCGGTACTGGCCAAGTCAGCCTCTTCCAGTCGAACGCGATCGTCTTTCTCGTCGCCTTCGAGTGCTCACCTTCAATTGCGAACGAGATCTCGACGTCCGTGTTGCGTTGTGCTGGGCTCGGATACGAAGGTCTCCCGGCCCAGGTGCCGGTCAGCGCCCACCAAGCCGCCTCAAGCAGAAACGACTTGCCGAGGCCGTTGTCACCCGTGATCAGGCTGAGACGCTCAGCGGGTTCGAGCACAAATTTGTGCGCTGGACCGAGGCCGCTGGTGGCCAGGTATGACAGCGTGCCACCCTGGTCAGGCTTCGCATCGGGCGGCGCGGGCAAGTGCTGACGAAGATCATCCCACGTTGCTGGCTCGCCCTGAAAAACTTCCTCTCTGTTTAGGCCGTTCGGAGCAGCGGTGTCAAAGAGGCGGGCAGCTTCGTCGCTTGTGATGCGATAGTCGGTGAGAAAGGCTGCAGCAACGTCGTCGAATGTGGCCTGCTGTTGCCAGTCGAAATCGCGATACAGCCAGACGGCAAGGTGAAACGCAGGTATGCGATTTCCCTTCGGAAGCTTCTTGGCAAGGAATGATACGTAGTCGGGTGCCCAAGCCCAGATTCGCGAGTTGTGTGGGTGAATGAACGCACCGAGAAAGCTTCGAGTGTTTACAGACTGCAGCCCCTTCGCCGAATAGTCGGGACGAACCCACTTCTTCGCCCTGTCAGCGGACTTGAACGGCTGAAAGAACCAGTCCGAGCCCGGGTCCAACTTGTGGTGGTCGCGCAGAAACTGATCTGTGAAGCTATCCAGTGCAAAGACGACTTCGTTGCCGACGGGGAGATCGGCACGCTTGCAAGCAAGGAAGGTGATGCCGTGGAATGAATGAACGCCACAGAGGGCATCTATCGAGCGTGCAATCTGGACGGCGGTGAAGTACATCTACAGCGAGCGAAGTTGGTTCGCCGAATATATGCAGAACTCACGGTTCAGGTCAATGCCGATCGCAGGCCTGCCCATCGATACAGCCACGCGAGTTGTCGTTCCGCTACCGACAAACGGGTCTAGAACGGCGCCTCCTTCGGGACAGCCGATCTGCAAGCATCGCTTCACAAGTTCGTCTGGGTATGGAGCAGTGTCGAGTCCGTTGCCAGCTTTGGGTCTGGCGGCGATGGTCCACATGTCCTCTTCGACCTTCTGATCAATGAGCGGCTGCTTGTTGAAGAAGTACTTTCGACTGTGGGCGAACATGAACAGGTGCTCGTAACTGCGACTCGGCCTATCGGCAACGGATTCGGGCAGGCAATTTTCGCGATGCCAGATTATGGGACTACGCAGCACCCAACCACGAGCCGACATTTCGATGGCTACTCGCCATGGGATGCCGATGATTGACTTGCGTTGAAGGCCGATTCCCAAGCCACCACTCTTGTCGACTGCTCGTAGTCCGAATCGTCGCTTGTTGCTCTTCCGGTCGAGCCCGTGAGACTTGCCCTTGCCTGAGTAGTACGTATCACCAAGGTTGAGGAACAGTAGACCATCTGGCCGCAGAACGTGCTTGACTCCGTCCATCACCCCACAGATCGACTTCACGTAGGCCTCAACGGTTTCCTCGAGACCAATTTGCCCATCCACGCCGTAGTCCCTCAACCAGTAGTACGGAGGGGACGTGATAACACAATGGACGCTTGCTTCCGGCAACTTAGCAAGCACGAATGCCGACGAGCCTTGATAGATGCTCCATCGAGCGTCTCGTGACGATGTGCCGTGCCACTCAGTTGCGGTTGCGCTCTCTGTGTCCTTGAACAGGCTGTTGTCCACTGCTTCGTTCATCATCGATTCGGAAGTGCGCATGATTCCGTGAGTGTCCAACGTCAGACCGTGGATGCAGACGCCATATTGTGCTTGCGCTTCGGGCTAGACGCCGACGAAGAAGTGGCGCAGGTGTTGTTGCATCGCGGGCCCTGGGTGACGGTGCCGAGGGTCTGCAAACCGTTTGGCGGAAGAGGTGGGATTCGAACCCACGTTAGCCTGAAAGGCTAAACCAGATTTCGAGTCTGGCGCATTCGACCACTCTGCCACCCTTCCTGGATTCGCGTCGGCGGGTCGATTGCCGAGGCGTGGATTCTAGCCCAGCGTCAGGGCCTGAGCCTCTCCAGCCCGCCCAGGTAGGGCCGCAGAGCGGTCGGCACCTCGACGCTGCCGTCAGCCTGCTGGTAGTTCTCGAGCACGGCGACCAGCGTGCGGCCGACGGCCAGGCCCGAGCCGTTGAGTGTGTGCACGAATTCGTTCTTGCCCTGCGCGTTCTTGAACCGCGCCTGCATGCGCCGGGACTGGAAGGCCTCGCAGTTCGAGCACGAGCTGATCTCGCGGTAGGTGCCCTGCGCGGGCAGCCAGACTTCGAGGTCGTAGGTCTTGGTCGATTGGAAGCCGAGGTCGCCCGTGCACAACGTCACGACGCGGTAGGGCAGCGCGAGCTTTTGCAGGATCGCCTCGGCGTGGCCGACCATCTCTTCGAGCACGGCGTAGCTCGCGCCCGGGTGCACGATCTGCACCATCTCGACCTTGTCGAACTGGTGCTGGCGGATCATCCCGCGCGTGTCGCGGCCGGCGCTGCCGGCCTCGCTGCGAAAGCACGGGCTGTGCGCGGTCAGCTTGATCGGCAGCGCGCTCTCGGGCAATACCTGTTCGCGCACGGTGTTGGTGAGCGGGATCTCCGAGGTCGAGATCAGGTACTGCTCGCTGCCCGCGGCCACGGCCTGCCCGCCCTCGCCCTCTTCGACGTCCTCTTCACCCCTGTAGACCCAGAACATCTGGTCCTTGAACTTGGGCAACTGCCCCGTGCCTTCGAGCACTTCGCGGTTGACGATGTAGGGCGTGTAGCACTCGGTGTAGCCGTGCTCGGTCGTCTGCACGTCGAGCATGAATTGCGCGAGCGCGCGGTGCAGCCGCGCCGCCGGGCCGCGCAGGAAGGAAAAGCGCGAACCGCTGAGCCTCGCGCCGGTGTCGAAGTCCATGCCTAACGGCCCGCCTACATCGACGTGGTCGCGCGGCGCGAAATCGAAGCCGCGCGGCGTGCCCCAGCGGCGAATCTCCGCGTTGGCGGTCTCGTCGGCGCCGTGCGGAACGCTCTCGTGCGGTAGGTTGGGAATCGACATCAGCATCTCGGCAAGCTCGGCCTGGATCGCGTCCAGCCGCTCCGCGGAGGCTTTAAGCTCATCGGCCAGACCAGCGACTTCGGCCATCGCCGCAGAGGCGTCTTCGCCCTTGGCCTTGTGCTGGCCGATCTGGCGCGACAGGCTGTTGCGCCGCGCCTGCAGGTCCTCGGTGCGCAACTGAATCGTCTTGCGCTCGGCCTCGAGCGCCGAGAAGCGCGCGACGTCCAAGAAGGGCTGCGGCGACTTGCGGGCTTCGAGACGGGCGACGACCTGGGGCAGGTCCTTGCGCAGCAAGGTGATGTCGAGCATGGGTTGGGCGGCCCGCCAAGTGCGCGGCCATTGCAGAGTGCGTGGTGCGGCGAATTGTAGGCAGCCCCCTGGCCCACCGGCCGGGACCGTTTGATACGGCGCAAAGTGATCCCAAATGAGATCGGTTATCATTCGCGACAAGAGACCATGAAGACGACACGGCTGTCCGACCTGCCCAATGGCGCCCACGCGACGGTGCAGCGCGTCGCCGCCGCATCGCCGCAGTCCGACGCCACCTTGCTGCGCCGCCTGGGCGAACTCGGCTTCATCGCCGGCGAGCCACTGCAGGTGATGCGCCGCGGCCCCGGCGGGCGCGAGCCGCTGGCAGTCTTGATCGGCGAGACGATGTTCGCGCTGCGCCTCATCGAAGCGCAGTGCGTCGAAGTCTTACCGGCCTGACAGGCTTGCCATGTCGCACGCCCTCGCCTCGCCCGCCAGGCACGCGCCGTGGCGCATCGCGTTGGTCGGCAACCCGAACTGCGGCAAGACGGCGCTGTTCAACCTGCTCACCGGTGCCCGGCAGAAGGTCGCCAACTACGCCGGGGTGACGGTCGAGAGCAAGGTCGGCCACGCCCGCCTGACGCACGGGCAGCACGTGACGGTGGTCGATCTGCCCGGCGCCTACAGCCTGACGCCGGCGACGCCCGACGAGGCGGTGACGCTGGACGTGATCGAAGGCCGGCGCGTCGGCGAGGCCGCGCCGGACGTGATCGTCGCCGTCGTCGACGCGACCAACCTGCGCATGAATCTGCGCCTCGTGCTCGAGCTGAAACGTCTCGACCGCCCGATGCTGGTTGCGCTCAACATGGCCGACGTGGCGCGCTCGCAGGGCCTGGCGATCGACGTGGCGCGCCTCGCGGCCGAGCTCGGTTGCCCGGTCGTCGAGACGGTGGCCGTGCGCCACGATGGCCACGCGCAGTTGCTGGCCCAGCTCGAGCGCCAGCTCGGCGGCCAGACCCCGGTGCAGGGCGTGCACGCGGCGACGCCCGCCGCGCGGCCGGTGGGCGAATTGCAGGCCGAGGTGCGGCGCATCCTCGCCCTCGTCGCACCGGGCGCGGGCCAGTTCCAGCGCTTTCACCACCGCATCGATGCGCTGGTGATGCACCCGGTATGGGGCCTTGCGATCCTGGCGACGGTGCTGTTCCTGATCTTCCAAGCCGTGTTCTCATGGGCCAGCGTGCCGATGGACGTGATCAAGGAAGCGATGGTCGGCGTCGGCGCCTGGACGACCGCCCACATGGCGGCCGGCCCGCTGCGCAGCCTGCTCGTCGACGGCGTGATCGCCGGTGCTGGCAGCGTGCTCGTCTTCCTGCCGCAGATCCTGATCCTGTTCTTCTTCATCCTGCTGCTCGAAGACTCGGGCTACCTGCCGCGCGCGGCCTTCCTGCTCGACAACCTGATGGGCAAGGTGGGTCTCTCGGGGCGGGCCTTCATCCCGCTGCTGTCGAGCTTTGCCTGCGCCATTCCGGGCATCATGGCCACGCGCACGATCGCCAACTGGCGCGACCGTCTGGCGACCATCATGGTCGCTCCGCTGATGACGTGCTCGGCGCGGCTGCCCGTCTACGCGCTGCTGATCGGCGCCTTCATTCCGGCGCGCAGCGTGGGCGTTTTCAACCTGCGCGGGCTCACGCTCTTCGGCCTGTACGTGGCCGGCGTCGTCTCGGCGATGGCTGTCGCCTGGGTCATGAAGCGCTTGTGGATGAAGAGCCGCTACCAGCCGCTCATGCTCGAGCTGCCGCCGTATCGCGTGCCGGGGCTGCGCAACCTGGTGCTCGGCCTGTGGGAGCGCGCGCGCATCTTCCTGCGGCGCGTGGGCGGCATCATCTTTGCGCTCACCGTCGTGCTGTGGTTCCTGGCCAGCTTCCCGGCGCCGCCGCCCGGCGCCACCGGCGCGGCGATCGAGTACAGCCTGGCCGGCATCATGGGCCACGCGCTGCAGCACGTCTTCGCGCCGATCGGCTTCAACTGGCAGATCTCGATTGCGCTGGTGCCGGGCATGGCTGCGCGCGAAGTGGCGGTGGGCGCGCTCGGCACGGTGTACTCGTTGTCGGCCCAGGGCGACTCGGTGGCCAATGCGCTCTCGCCGGTGATCGCGCAGGGCTGGTCGCTTGCCACCGCCTACTCGCTGCTGGCGTGGTACGTGTTCGCACCGCAATGCCTGTCGACGCTGGTCGTCGTCAAGCGCGAGACGAACACGTGGCGCTACCCGCTGCTGATGGCGGCCTACCTGTTCGCCCTGGCCTACGTGGCGGCCTTCGCCACCTACCGGCTCACGCTCTGGTGGGGAGGCTGAATGAACTCCATCGCGCAGAACCTGATCGTTGCGCTGATCGTCGGCGCGTGCGCCGTCTACGCGGTATGGAAGCTGATGCCCTCGGCCGCTCGGCGACCTCTGGCGACGGCAGCTCTCAGGTTGCCCGTGCCGGCGTGGCTGGCCGCGCCGTTGCACCGCGCCACGCAAGCCTCGGCCGGCTGTGCATGCGATGGTTGCGATCGTGCGCTGCCCAAGCGAGCACCGGACTCGGCGCACCCCGTGGTCTTCCACCCTCGCCAACGCCGCTGAGGCGCTGCATTCAGGGGCGACCCATCGCCTTGTCCCCGAGCCCCATCGGCAACGGGAAGTGAGTCGTTTCCTTCACCCCCGGCAAGGTGCGCACCGACACCGCGCCTAGCGCGCGCAGGCGGGCGATCACCTGCTCGACCAGGATGTTGGGCGCCGAGGCACCGGCAGTCAGTCCGACGCGCCGCTTGCCGGCAAACCACTCTGAGCGCAGATCGTCGGGACGGTCGACCATGTAGGCGTCGGTGCCCAGACGCTGCGCCAATTCACGCAGGCGCTTGCTGTTCGAGCTCGTCGGGCTGCCGACGACGATCACGACGTCGACCTGGGGGCTGAGCACCTTCACGGCATCCTGGCGGTTCTGCGTCGCGTAGCAGATGTCTTGCTGCTTGGGCTCGCGCACCATCGGAAAACGCCGCTTCACGGCGGCCAGAATCGATGCGGTGTCATCGACCGAGAGCGTCGTCTGCGTCACCACCGCCAAGCGCTCGGGCCGCGTAACTGCGACGGTCTCAACCCCTGCCACATCCTCGACGAGGTAGATGCCGCCATGCAACTGGCCCATCGTGCCCTCGACTTCGGGGTGGCCCTTGTGGCCGATCATGATGAACTCGTAGCCCTCGCGATGCAGCTTGGCCACTTCGACGTGGACCTTGCTGACCAGCGGGCAGGTGGCGTCGAAGACTGTGAAGCCGCGCTCGGTGGCCTCGCGCCGCACGTCCTGGCTCACTCCATGGGCGCTGAACACGAGCGTCGCGCCCGGCGGCACCTCGGAGAGCTGCTCGATGAAGATCGCACCCTTGCCCTTGAGGTCGTTCACGACATACGTGTTGTGCACGATCTCATGGCGCACGTAGATCGGCGCGCCGAACTTGTGCAGCGCACGCTCGACGATCTCGATCGCCCGGTCGACGCCGGCGCAAAAGCCGCGCGGCTCGGCCAGAAGCACGTCCTGCACCGCGAGAGCGTCGGGATCGGTACTCATCGTCAAAGAACCCCGATCACATGGACGTCGAACCTGAGCGGCGCGCCGGCCAGCGGGTGGTTGAAGTCGAACAGCAACCAGTCGTCGCCGAGCTCGCGCACCACGCCTGCGAAGCCGGCCTTGCCGTCGGGGGTCGGGAACTCGACGGCGTCGCCGACCGCATAGCTGCGCTCGGGGTCACCGAGTTCCTCGAGCAGCGATCGCTTGATGCGTTGCAGCATCTGCGGGTTGCGCTGGCCGAAGGCCTCGCCGGGCGCGAGATCGAAGCTTGCGCGCGCGCCCTCAGCCAACCCGATCAGCCGCGCCTCCATCGCCGGAGCCAATTCGCCCGTGCCCAGCGACAGCGTGGCCGGCTTGTCGCCGAAGGTGCTGATGAGGTCGGTGCCGTCGGCGCGCGCCAGGCGGTAGTGCAGGGTCAGGAACGACCCGGGCTGGATGGCATTCAAGCGCGGCTTCTCAGAGGATGTCGACTCGGTTCGATAGACTGCGCTGATTTTAGGCGCTCGCTCCGGCCCGCCCGTCATGACGATCAAAGACCTGCCCGCCTCCATGCGCCCGCGCGAAAAGCTGCTCGCCCGCGGCGCGGCGGCGCTGGGCGACGCCGAACTGCTGGCCCTGCTGCTGCGAACCGGCCTCAAGGGCACCGGCGTGCTCCAGTTCGCCGAGCGCCTGCTCGCGGAATTCGGCGGCATCTCCCGGCTGCTGAATGCGAGCGTCGATGACCTCAAACGCGTCAAGGGCATGGGCCCGGCCAAGCGCGCCGAGCTGGCCGCCGTGCTCGAGCTCGCGCGCCGTTCGATGGCGCGCGAGTTGCAGCAGCGCGCGCTGTTCGATACGCCGGAGCGCGTCAAGGACTACCTGCGGCTTGCGCTCGCGCAGCGCACGCATGAGGTGTTCGCCGTCCTCTTCCTCGACGCGCAGAACCAGTTGCTGACGATGGAGGAGATGTTTCGCGGCACGCTGACGCAAACCAGCGTGTACCCGCGCGAGGTCGTCAAGCGCGCTCTCGCTCTCAATGCGGCAGCGGTCGTCTTCGCCCACAACCACCCGTCAGGGGTGGCCGAGCCGTCGCGCAGCGACGAGTTCCTGACCCAGTCGCTCAAGAGCGCTCTCGCGCTGGTCGACATCCGCGTACTCGATCATCTGGTCGTCGGCCAAAGCGAGGTCGTCTCGTTTGCCGAGCGCGGGCTGCTGTGAAGCGCTCCGCGGCGACCGGACTCGATGGGCTCGCGCGGCTCAGGAGCGAACTTCTGCGCCGCGCGCGCGAGGCCTCCGAACGTGAGGCCGAGGCGCGCCTGCAGCGCGAGTGCGAGCTGCACTCACGCGAGCTGTTCTCGCGCAGCGTCGGGCCCGTCACGACGTTGCCGCATAACGGGCGGACTGAGCTGCCCGCGACCAAGCCGCAGCCCGAGCCGCTGCAACGTCGGCGCGACGAAGCCGCTGCGCTGCGCGAAACGCTCTCGGACGCCTTCGACGTCGATTCGCTGCTCGAGACCGACGCCGCGCTGTCGTTTCGGCGCGCGGACATCGGGCCCGACGTCGTCCGCAAGCTGCGCCGCGGCGGCTGGGTGATCCAGGCCGAGATCGACCTGCACGGCCTGCGTCGGGACGAGGCGCGCGAGCGCCTGGGCGCGTTCCTGCGCGACGCGACGCGGCTGGGCCTGCGCTGCGTGCGCGTCGTCCACGGCAAGGGGAACGGCTCGCCGGGTCGCGAGCCGGTGCTCAAGCAGCGCGTGCAGAGGTGGCTGGTGCAGACGGCTGCCGTGCTCGCGTTCGCGCAGGCACGCGCGGCCGAAGGCGGCAGCGGAGCGCTGGTCGTGCTGCTGCAGTCCAGGCCCAACGTGTAAACCTCGCGCCAGCGCGCGGCGCTGGGCTGGCCACCTCTCAGCGCACGAGCTTGGCGGCCAGTGCCTTGACCGCCCGCGCCGCCTCGCAGCCCGGATGCGTCTCGAGCAGCAACTGGCGTTTTTGCACCGCCGCGCGCACCATCGCATCGGTCGGAATCTCGCCCAGCAGTTCGAGCTTGACCGGCTGCTCGGCCTCGGGGTTCACGAAGCGATCGACCACGCGCTGCAACTGGTCGCGGATCGCGCGCGCCTCGCCCAGGCGGCTCGTCTGGTTGACGACGAGCTGGATGACCGCACGCTGCTGCTGCTGCGAGAGCACCTTGATGGTCGCATAGGCGTCGGTCATCGAGGTCGGCTCGGAAGTCACGACCATGACCACGTCGTCGGCCAGCGAGACCGCGTAGAGCACGACGTCGGAGATGCCCGCGCCAGTGTCGAGCAGGATGCGATCGAAGCGCGGCAAAAGCGTCTGGACGACGCCGTGCAGTTGCGTGCGCAGCTCGGGCGTGAGGCGCGAGTACTCGACCATGCCCGATCCCGCCAGCAAAACCGAGAATCCACCCGGCGCGGCGATGATCGCGTCCTCGAGCGTCGCCTTGCCCGTGAACACGTCGTGCAGCGTCGTCTTCGGGAACAGGTTGAGGACGACGTCCAGGTTGGCCAGGCCAAGGTCGGCGTCGAGCACGAGTACGCGCTCGCCCAGGGCCGCGAGCGCCGCCGCGAGGTTGGCGGTGACGAAGGTCTTGCCGACGCCGCCCTTGCCGCTGGTGACCGCCAGCACGCTGGCGCGCCGAACAGGCGGCGCGCGCACCGGTTCGCTGGAAAGCTCAGGGGTGTCCATGCTCACTCGAATTCAAAGTCATATTGCGAGAAGCTCAACAGCAGACTTTTCTCTTCCGCGCTGACCTGCGAGTCGGGCATCTGCTCAAGGCAGGTGCGGTTGCGGCCTCCGGCCTTGGCGCGGTAGAGCTGGCGATCAGCGCGCGCCAGCCAGAGGGGCACGGTCGAGCGCACCCATTGCGGCGCGAAGGCGGCGCCCAGGCTGATCGTGACGCGAATCGGCACCCCGGCTTCGGTCGTCGCCGGCTGCTGCTCGATGCTGCCGCGGATGCGCTCGGCGACGGCATGCCCGAACGTGGGTGGGCAATTGGGCAGGATGATCGCGAACTCCTCGCCACCGTAGCGGGCCACCGTGTCCATGGGGCGAACGCACTCGGTGAGCCTCGAGGCGACGGCCTGGATGACGCGGTCGCCGACGAGGTGGCCGTGAACGTCGTTGACGCGCTTGAAATGGTCGATGTCGACCATCAGCAGCAGCACCGGCTCGCCTGCACGCGCCACGCGGTCGATCTCGCGCGCCAGTGCCAGCTCGAACTGGCGCCGGTTTGCCAGGCCCGTCAGGGCGTCGCGACTGGAGAGGTCGCACAAGGCGTCAAGCACGGCCTGCAGCCAGGCCGGATCGTCGCGCCCGGGCAGTTCGCGCCCCGACTGCAGCAGCAGTTGCAGCGCCGCGTCCAGCCGCAGCCCGGATGGGGCGGACGAAGGCTCAGGTGGATCGCTGGACACGGAGGTGGGAGTTGGAGTTGGAGGTTGAGGTGGAAGTGGACCGCATCGCGGTTCGGTGCTGCGACCCAGTCTAGCAGCGCCGCTGCTGCGTGAAGCCTGCGAACTGGCCTACTTTTAGCCAGCAGTTCGCGCGCCGCGTCGCCGGCTCAAGTAAGGCCCGCTGCGGTCGATAACAGCCTGGGTGGCGCCGCGTGCGCCGCATCCGCAACCCCTGTTCGCGCCCGGAGTCCGCATGAGTGCCGTACTGAATGCCCTGGATGCCTCGGTTGCAAACGGCATCCCGCGGCCGGGACCCCCGGAGACCGAGTTCAGCTTCGCCAGCGCCGACTTCGAACGCGTGCGGCAGCTGATCTTCCAGCGCGCCGGCATCAGCCTTGGCGAGGGCAAGCAGGCGATGGTCTACAGCCGTCTGTCGCGGCGCATGCGCGAGACCGAGTACCGATCGTTCAGCGACTACCTGCAGTGGCTGGAAAAGTCGACCGGGCCGGCCGCGGAGAGCGAGTGGCAGGAGTTCGTCAACTGCCTGACCACCAACCTGACCTCGTTCTTCCGCGAGGAGCACCACTTCCACGCGCTGGCCGCCGAACTGCAGCGTCGGCCCGGCCAGAAGCTGCGCGTCTGGTGCAACGCCGCATCGACGGGCGAAGAGCCGTACTCGATCGCGATGACCTGCGCCGAGGCGCCCGGCGGCGGGCAGGGCATACAGATCGTCGCCAGCGACATCGACACCCGTGTGCTGGCCAAGGCCAGCAACGGCGTCTACCCGGTCGGCGCGCGCGGCCTCTCGCCAGAACGCCTGCGCCGGCATTTCCTGCGCGGCAAGGGTGCCAACGACGGCTTCGTTCGCGTGAAGCCCGAACTCGCGCAGCGGATCGAATTCCGCCAGCTCAACCTGATGGACGCCCGCTGGTCGCTCGGCGACCCGTTCGACATCGTGTTCTGCCGCAACGTGATGATCTACTTCAACCCCGCGACGCAGCGCCAGGTGCTTGAAGGCATCCACGCGGTGATGAAGCCGCACGGCCTGCTCTTCGTCGGCCACTCGGAGAACTTCAGCGAGTCGAAGGACTTGTTCCGGTTGCGTGGCAAAACGATTTACGAACGCGCCTGAGTGGCCAAGGCTCCATATGCTGCAACCCGCACCCCCCGCCGCCGCCTCGCTGGCCCCATCGAGGCTGGCTCGCCTGCGCGCCCTGCCGCGCAGGGAAGGCGTGGCGTCGTTCTACTACTACGACGCGCACTTTCGCAACGACGCCGTGAAGATCCTGCCCGGCGAGTACTTCGTGCACGACGAGGACCTGCTCGTGATGACGACGCTCGGCTCGTGCATCGCCGCGTGCCTGTGGGACCGCCAGACCAGGATCGGCGGCATGAATCACTTCATGTTGCCCGAGGGCGCGGGCAAGGACTCCTCGACCGACAGCGGGCGCTATGGTTCGTACGCGATGGAACTGTTGATCAACGAGATGTTGAAGCGTGGTGCCTCGCGCATGTCGATGGAGGCCAAGGTCTTCGGCGGCGGCCAGGTCATCGGCGGCATGAACACCATCAACGTCGGCGAACGCAACACCTCTTTCGTGCTCGACTACCTCAAGACCGAGCGCATCCCGGTCGTCTCGCGCGACGTGCTCGACATCTACCCGCGCAAGGTGTGCTTCCTGCCGGCCAGCGGCAAGGCGATGGTCAAGCGCTTGGCCAGTGCGAACACCGATGCCCTTCTGACGCAGGACCGCGACGCCGCGCGCAAGGCCATCCCGGCCGCGACCGGCGGCGGCTCGGTCGACCTGTTCTGACCATGAAGACCGTTGCGCGACCCGCGGTCAGACCGCACCGCCCACCCCACAGGTCGAAGCGGAGAAACTGAATGGACAAGACCCGCGTGGTCGTGGTCGACGACTCTGCGCTGGTGCGCAGCCTGCTCACCGAGATAATCAACCGCGAGCCGGACATGGAATGCGTCGGCGCCGCCAGCGACCCGCTGGTCGCGCGCGAAATGATCCGCAACCTCAACCCAGACGTGATCACGCTCGACGTCGAGATGCCACGCATGGACGGCCTCGATTTCCTCGCGCGCCTGATGCGCCTGCGCCCGATGCCGGTGGTGATGGTCTCGACGCTGACCGAACGCGGCGCGGAAGCGACGCTGCGCGCACTCGAACTCGGCGCGGTCGACTTCGTCTCCAAGCCCAGGGTCGGCGTCGCCGACGGTCTGCGCCTGCTCGCCGCCGACCTCACCGACAAGCTGCGCGTCGCGACGCGCGCCACCGTGCATCGCAGCGCCGCGCCGACCGCGCCGGGCCAGGCGACATCCGCCGCCGCGCCGCCCCGGCCGGCAGCGCCGGCGCGCTTGCTGTCGACCGAGAAGATCGTCTTCATCGGCGCCTCCACCGGCGGCACCGAGGCGACGCGCGTGCTGCTGATGGCCTTGCCCCACAACGTGTCGGCGATCGTGATCACGCAGCATATGCCGCCCGGCTTCACGCGCAGCTACGCGGCACGGCTGGACGGCCTGTGCAAGATCGGCGTCACCGAAGCGCAGGACGGCGAGCGCATCCTGCCCGGCCACGCCTACATCGCGCCTGGCGGTCTGCACATGACCGTCGAGCGCTCGGGCTCGAACTACATCGCCCGCGTCTTCGATGCCGAGCCGGTGAACCGCCATCGGCCTTCGGTCGAGGTCCTGTTCAAGTCGGCCGCGCGCGTCGTCGGGCCGAATGCGCTTGGTGTGATGCTGACCGGCATGGGCGCTGACGGTGCCACCGCGATGCGCGAGATGCGCGACGCCGGCGCCTACAACATCGCGCAGGACGCGGCGAGCTGCGTCGTCTTCGGCATGCCGCGCGAGGCGATCGCGGCAGGCGCGACGCACGAGGTGTTGCCGCTGGAGAAGATCGCGCCCCGGCTGCTCGAAAAGCTGAGCGTCGGCGCCGACTCGACGATGCATCGCCTGTAGGCGCATCTCCCGCGGATCAGCCGGCCGGAAGGAACATGGCCTGCAGATCGCTGAGCAAGTCGAAGCCGCGCGCCGTCGGCTGCACACGTTGCAGGTTGCGCTCGATGAGGCCACGTGCCTCGGCCTGGGCCAGGCCCGGCTCGATCGCCGAGAGCGCCAGCCCCGTGCGTTCACGAAAGCGGGCGAGTTCGAAACCATCCTTCAAGCGAAGCGCATTGAGCATGAACTCGAAGGCCAGGTCCGCGCGCGCGACCTCGCTCTCTTGCGCCACCGCGCTGCCCGCAAGCGCCTGCGTCATGTAGCGCGCCGGGTCGCGAAAGCGCACCTGGCGCAGCACGCGATGCGGAAACGACAGCTTGCCGTGTGCGCCGGCGCCCAGGCCCAGGTAGTCGCCGAACTCCCAGTAGTTCAGGTTGTGCCGGCAGCGCTGGCCGGGTCGGGCGTAGGCCGACACCTCGTAGCGTTCGAGGCCGTGCTCGCCCGCAAGCTCGGTGATGCGATCGAGCATGTCGAACGCGGTGTCGTCGTCGGGCAGTGCGGGCGGGTGCTTGCCGAACAGCGTGTTCGCCTCGATCGTCAGGTGGTAGATCGACAGGTGCGGCGGCGCGTAGGAGAGCGCCGTGCGTAGGTCCGCCTCCAGCGCGGCCGGCGTCTGGCCCGGGAGCGCATACATGAGGTCGAGATTGAAGGTCTCGAACGCTTCGCGTGCCTCGTCGAGCGCGGCCCGCGCCTGCGCGCCGTCGTGCACGCGGCCAATGGCCTTGAGCGACGAGTCGTCGAAGCTTTGCACGCCCACCGACAGCCGCGTCACGCCGGCCGCGCGATAGGCGCGGAAGCGCTCGCGCTCGAAGGTGCCCGGATTGGCCTCGAGCGTGATCTCGCAGCCGGGCGCCAGCGGCAGGCGGGCGCGCACGTCGCCGAGCAAGCGGTCGATCGCGTCCGGTGCGAACAAGCTCGGCGTGCCGCCGCCGATGAAGACGCTGTGGACGACCCGGCCCCAGACCAGCGGCAGCGCCGCTTCGAGGTCGCAGCGCAGTGCGTCGAGGTAGCGCGCCTGCGGCAGCTCGGCGCCGACTTCATGCGAATTGAAGTCGCAGTAAGGACACTTCTTCAGGCACCACGGCAGGTGGATGTAGAGCGAGAGCGGCGGCATCGCGGCGAGGCTGAGCGTGCCGGGACGCAAGTACTGCGCGACGCGGCTTGCGATGCCGGCGTCGTCGTCAGGCACCGCACCCAAGCTCATGCATCAGCGACAGCATCTGCCGCACGGCGCTCGCGCGGTGGCTGTGCGTATTCTTGGCCTGCGCATCGAGCTCGGCCACGCTGCGTTCGAGCGCCGGGATGAAGAGTAGCGGGTCGTAGCCGAAGCCTCCCGCGCCCCGACCCGCGTGGAGCAGCGTGCCCTGCCAGCGGCCGCTCGCGATCAGCGGCTCCGGGTCGCTGGCGGAGCGCACGGCGACGAGCGTGCAGACGAAGCGCGCGCGCCTGTCGGCCACGCCGAGCATGCGCCCGAGCAATAGCGAATTGTTGGCATCGTCCTGCGCGCGCCGCCCGGCCTCGCGCTCGCCCGGCGGCAGATCGATGGGCGCAAAGTGTGCCGAGGCCACGCCGGGCTCGCCGCCAAGAGCGTCGACACACAGGCCCGAATCGTCGGCGATGGCCGCGCCGCCGCTGGCCAGCGCGGCGTGCCTCGCCTTGGCGAGTGCGTTCTCGACAAAGCTCGCAAAGGGTTCCTCGGCCTCGGGAATGCCAAGCGATCCCTGGGTGACGAGTTCGATCCCGAGCGGAGCGAAGAGCGTCTGCAACTCGATCAGCTTGCCCGCATTGTTAGACGCCAGCACGAGTCTCATGTCGCCTCTTTCAAGTTGCAGCGTGCAATTCCCAAAGCGGAAGTTTCGTCTACGCCGTGCTTGGCTTCTTTCGGCCCGTTGCAGTCGTTCCTGGTACACGGTTTCGCGCGGGCCATGGACGATGGGTGCCCGCCGCTGCTCGTGTCCCCCGGGCCGGGCTTCGCCCGTCCCTCCTCCTTTACCTCGCTGCGCAGAACGCCCCGCCGTCCCGATCCGATGCAGCGCTCGCTGTTGGTGGGCGCACGCCACCCGGGTGCTAGGCCGTGGACGAAGGGTGCCTGCCGCAGCGAGGGAA
>CAIKUF010000208.1 GCA_903830565.1 uncultured bacterium
GCCAGTCTCAAGGACGGCGCCAAGGCGCTGAAGAAGGGCAGCGCATTCCGCTTCATTGCCGAAGCGGGCGTGGAGGCGAGCGACGAGTACACCGGCCAGTTGATGGAGAACATCGACCGCAACACCTGGGTCGGGATGGGTGTTCAGCGCAGCATCGACACCGTGAACAGCCGCCTGCAAGACGGCCTGGCCGTGCTCGCCACGGTGGGCTCGACGGCGCCATTCGTCGGCCTCTTCGGCACCGTCTGGGGCATCTACCACGCGCTGACCGCGATCGGCAAAGCCGGCCAGGCGTCGATCGACAAGGTCGCCGGCCCGGTGGGCGAAGCGCTGATCATGACCGCCTTCGGCCTCGCCGTCGCGGTGCCCGCGGTGCTCGGCTACAACTGGCTGGTCCGGCGCAACAAGATCACGATGGAATCGGTGCGCGGCTTCGGTGGCGACCTGCACGGCGTGCTGATGGGCGGCCGCCTGGCGGCCGCGCGCTGAAGGAGTCTTGGCGATGGCAATGAACATCGGCGGTGGCGGAGACGACGACGAAGTCGTCTCGGCGATCAACACGACGCCGCTCGTGGACGTGATGTTGGTGTTGCTCATCATTTTCCTGATCACGATTCCGGTGGTCACGCAGAGCATCAACGTCAAGCTGCCGAGCGAGGCCAACCTGCCGCGCCAGACCAAGCCCGAGAACATCGAGATTGCCGTCAACAAGGATGGCGACGTGTTCTGGAACCTGCAACTGGTGGCCGACAACAACGCGCTGGTGGATAAGCTCAAGAAGGTCTCGGTGCTCGACCCGCAGCCCGAAGTGCACATCCGCGGCGACCAGGAAAGCCGCTACGAGTCGATCGGGCGCGTCGTCTTCGCATGCCAGCGTGCCGGCATCCTGAAGATCAGCTTCGTCACCGAGCCGGCATCGAAAGGCTAATTCGAATTCCAATGCAAGAACGCAGAATTCCCGTGTCATCCCCGCGCAGGCGGGGATCCAGTTGCGGCTCATTGGTCGCGTGGATCCCCGCCTGCGCGGGGATGACGCTGTTGCTGCATTGATCCGAAATCGGAATAGGGATCGACCATGGCGATGAACCTAGGCTCGGCCAGTTCGGGCGAAGACGAAGTGATGATGGACATCAACACCACGCCGCTCATCGACGTGATGCTGGTGCTGATCATCATGCTGATCATCACGATCCCGGTGCAGTTGCACTCGGTGAACCTCAACATGCCGGCCGGCAACCCGCCACCGCCGCTCGCGCCGCCGGTCGTCGTCACGATCGACATCGACTTCGACGGCACCGTGCTCTGGAACGGTGAGACCATCGCGAGCCAGCAGGCGCTCGAATCCCGCCTCGTGCAGGCCGCGGCGCAGACCGACCAGCCCGAGGTGCATCTGCGCCCGAACAAGCTGGTGGCCTACAAGAACGTCGCCGCCGTGATGGCTGCCGCGCAGCGCCTGGGCGTGACCAAGCTCGGCATCGTCGGCAACGAGCAGTTCGTCAAGTAGCCGCGATGAAACAAGCCCTTCGCATCGGCGCGCTGTCGCTGGCACTTCTGGCGTCGGCCCTGCATGCGCAGGACAGCGTGCGCGCCGAGGTCGGCACGCCGCTGCAGGCCGCGCAGAGCCTCATCAAGTCGCAGAAGTACAAGGAAGCCCTGGTCAAGGTGCGCGACGCAGACGCCGTGCCGGGCAAGACCGCGAACGAGACCTACCTCGTCGAGCGCATGCGCATCGCCGCCGCGTCGGGTGCGGGCGA
>CAIKUF010000209.1 GCA_903830565.1 uncultured bacterium
CGGCTGCAGCAGCACGCCGCACAGGTAGCCGTCGAGCATGCACACGTCCAGCGGCGCGAGCGGCGCCGGCAGCGCGTCGAGCAGGGTCTGCAGGTGCTCGATGTCCTGCTCGCGCAGCGGCGCTGCGGCTGGGGTTGCGCGTTGGCGTGCGTTCATGACGGCATTGTCGCCGCCGGCGTCGCCGCGGGGGAGTATGCAGGAGCGTCGGCGGAGCCTAAAGTGTCTGCCCCACTCCCTTGGAGACTCCCGCCGTGATCGACCACTTCACCCTGCGCGTGCGCGACCTCGCGACGACGCGCCGCTTCTACACCGCCGCCCTGGCACCGCTCGGCTACCGCGTCGCCTACGACGCCGTGCACGACGGCGTGGGCGTGCTCGGCCTGGCCTTCGATGCACCCGGCCTGGGCCCGAAGATCGACGCCTGGTTCGTCGACCACGTAACGCCCGTCTCCGGCCCGACGCACCTGTGCTGGCAGGCCGCGACGCGCGCCGAGGTCGACGCCTTCTACGCCGCCGCGCGCGCCGCCGGCGGCGCCGACAACGGCGCACCGGGCCTGCGCGCGCACTACCACCCGAACTACTACGGCGCGTTCGTTCTCGACCCCGACGGCAACAACATCGAGGCTGTCTGCCACCGGCCCGAATAGCGCGGCCGGGAGCGTTGATGCGACGTCGCAAGAAAACCCGCTTGACACGTCACCGCAAGGTGACTAACATCGCGTCACCTATTGGTGACAAAGGAACGGGTCATGGACAGAAGAGCTTTCATTCGCCTGGTCGGAGGCGGTGCGGTGGCGGCCATCGGCGGCTCGCTCGCGGGTTGCAGCGGCGACTATCCTGCGGTCGCCGTCGCGCCCTGGGCTGGCCCCGGCAGCAGCGACGACGTTCGCCGCTGGGCACTCGGCTACGCCATCCTGGCCCCGAACTCGCACAACCGCCAGCCGTGGCTGGTCGACCTGCGCGAGCCGAATGCGATAACGCTGTTCGTCGATCGCGAGCGCATGCTGCCCGAGACCGACCCCTGGTTCCGGCAGATCGTCGTCAGCCAGGGGACCTTCATCGAATTGCTGGTGATCGCGCTCAAGGAGCGCGGCATCGCCGCGCAGGTGCAACTCTTCCCGCAGGGCGAGTTCGCGCCGCGCGCGGTCGACGCGCGAGCCGTGGCGCGCGTGAGCTGGGCGCCAGGCGCGCCCGCGTCGGCGAAAGACCCGCTGTTCGCGCAGATCCTGCGCCGGCGCACGGCGAAGGTCGAATACGACACCACGCGCCCCGTTGCACCGGAAACACTGCAGGCGCTGGCGAGCGTGCTGCCGCCGCAGACTCCCTACGGCCTGCGCTTTGGCGGCACCGTCGACCCGTCCCGGCTGGCGCCGCTGCGCACGCTGTGCCTGGACTCGGCGAAGGTCGAGGTGCTGACGCCGGCGACGGTGATGGAAAGCGTGCGCCTGACGCGCGTCGGTGCCGATGAGATTGCGCGTTATCGAGACGGCATCTGCATCAACGAGCCGATGCTCGTCGCGTTGGACAAGCTCGGCCTCTTCGACCGCCAGAACCCGCCCACCGAAGGCAGCGCCGCCTACAAGAGCACGATGGCGCGCTTCGAGGGCCACTCGCGCACCGCGATGGGCTTCGTCTGGCTCAGTACCGACACCGCTGCCAACGCCCCCGCGCGCCGCACGCGCAGCGCCGAGGTGAGCGCCGGCCGCGCTTACGTGCGCCAGCAGCTCAAGGCGACCGAACTCGGTCTGCAGATGCACCCGATGAGCCAGGCGCCGCAGGAGTTCCCGGCCATGAAGCCCTACTACGAGCAGTTGCACGCGCTCACGGTCGGCAAGGCGGCGAGCGACGAGACGGTGCAGATGTTCTGCCGCATCGGCTACTGCGCCGATACGCAGCACACGCCGCGGCGCGGGGTCGAGGCGATCGTCGTTGCCTGAGGCGCGGCCCAGATCGGCAGCAAGCAACCCTGCAAGGACACTCATGCCGCATCGCTCAGTCGTCGCTGCAGGAGGCCTGTGCTTCATCGTCGGCGCGCTGGCCTTCGTGTCCGTATTCGGCTATCTGGCCACTCACTTCGATTACCCCGGCATTCTTCACGGCAGCGCCGCCGAAGTGTTGCCGCGCTTGCGTGGCGGCGGCTCGCCGATGCGGGCCGCATGGGCGTTCTATGCGGTGCTTCCGCTGTTGCTGGTGCCGGCCGCGGTGGGCACCTTCTTCGCCTGCCCGTCGAGCCGAGGCCGGATGACGATCGCGCTCGTCGCCGCCGCGATCGGCGCGTTGGCGATGTGTATCGGGCTGATGCGTTGGCCGAGCATCCACTGGGCGCTGGCGCAGGCTTACGCACAAGCGGGCGTCGAAGCGCGGATCAGTTTGGCCGCCGTCTTCGCCGGCCTGAACCTCTACCTCGGCAACTACATCGGCGAGTTCCTGGGTGAGATCTGCCTCGCCTTCTTCTTCCTGTTGTGCGGCCTGTCGTTGCTCGACGAAGCGCGGTTCCCGAGGTGGCTGGGCTGGTGCGCAGCAGCGTTCGCTGGCCTGTTCGCGATCGGCGCACTGCGCAATGCCGTGCCCGCGGTGCAGGGCATTTCCGACGTCAACAACGCACTGCTGCCGCTGTGGATGATCGTCCTTGGGGTGTCGCTGCTCATGTATTCGCGAAAAGCATAGCCTCGCACCAGCGGCTGTCGCGGCGGCGCGGCGACAATCGGCCCATGCCCAAAGCCCGCGCAGCGACCGTGCCCAAGGCGCCGCCGCCGCGCGCCGTGCGCGACCGCGGCGCCACCGAGGCGCGCATCCTCGCCGCGGTCGGCGAAGTGCTGGCCCGCGACGGCTTCGGCGGCATCGGCATCAACGCGATCGCCAAGCAGGCCGGCGTCGACAAGGTGCTGATCTACCGCTACTTCGGCGGCCTGCCCGAACTGCTCACGACCTGGGGCCAGAGTGGCCAGTTCTGGCCGCGTTTGGGCGAGATGCTCGGCGACGACCCGGCGGCGTTTCACGTGCTGCCACCGGCCGAGCGCTATGCGCGCTTCATGGACAACTTCATCGACAGCCTGCGCGCGCGCCCGCTGACGCTCGAGATCCTGGCCGCCGAGATCGCCGA
>CAIKUF010000210.1 GCA_903830565.1 uncultured bacterium
CCTCCAATACCTGGGGCCTGCTACCCGGCGCTCCGACGCCTACCGGCACAGGACTCTCACCCGTTGGACATGCGCAGCATGCAGCAACTCCCCCTCGCCCCTGCGGGTTCAGTCGAGCTTTTGCTTCGTGACGCACCATGCGCTATATCTTAAGCGGGTTAACGTCCGCAATGTTGATGTTTCGTCGCTTTGACTGTAGTGGCGATGGTCCTTGCCCGCCGGTTGCAGCCCGGCGGCGACGGTGTTGGATGCGCCGGCCGATCGCACAGGTTCGCGCTGGACTACTCCACCCGACGCAGCAGCGGCTGTCCGCAGGCATGGCACTTCGCGATCTCCATGGCGCGATCGACCCGTCCCCGTATCCGGTATCTTCAGAGCAGGCGCGCCGTCACCACCACCGGTGCGAGTAGCAACACCAGCGGCACGCCAACCAACAGCGTCGCCCACGCCGACCTCGTTCTTCAGAGTCACTGCGCTGGCATGTCGCGGCGACTTCGTTGCTCGGCGCATGGCCCCCTTCGATGCACGACGCAGCCCTTCGACATCCACGTTCGGAACCGGAGGCCAGGTTGCTACGCTTCAACCTCAGGCGCGGCAGGCCTGCGGTTGTGGATCCGGAGTTGGAACCGCATCCGGCGCCGATGCAACGCCATACGCGTCGCGCAGCGTATCGCTCCGATGGCGTGCGCCCCGCCACCGGGCATGAAAGAATGACTTCGTGAATCCCATGCCCGACACCGAATCAGCCACCTGCCTCGCGCGGTGGTCGCCCGAACTGCGCCGTGCCGTCATGGCCGCTCTGCCGGAGTACTTCGCCTGGTCGGCCGAAGAGCAGCTTCGGTATCGCGTGAACCTGCCGAACGAGAACCGTGAAGCCATCGTCGCGGCGCTGCTGCGCGAGCACGGCGAGCGGCGGCCCGCGGCGCTGGCGAAGCTCGAGTCGCATGGTCGCGTACCGCTCGACGTGCAGAACCGCATCAACGAGTGGCTGTTGCCGCTCAAGGGAATCGGTGAGGATGCCTTCGCGCTCAACGAGCACTTTGCCGAGGACGGCAGCATCCTCGATTTCGAGACCCTGCTCGACTACGACCGCGACGACCACGCCTTCCAGCAGAACGCCAGGCAGCGGGACCTCGACAGCTATCAGCCCGAGCCCTACACCGGCGCCCTGCATGGCACCTGGGCGCGCATGCTCGTGGATGGCCGGCTGTGCTACGCGACACTGACGATGGCTTCGTGGCATCTCTACGGCGCCATGGAAGACGCCGCGAGCGCCGAGATCGTGGTGTGCCTTCCGCACCACCACGTGCGCGGCCCCGAGGACGGAAAGCGCGACAAGAGCGGGTCGATCCGCTGGGACATGCGTGTGCAAGCCAACGGTCAGGAAGCGCTGCTCGAAGAGTTGCAGCACCGAGTCTGGGAGGAACAGTTCCGCCGCCGCAGCGAGATGGGGCGGCTGTTCCGCGAGCAGCGCCAAGGGGCGTGCTTCCTGGACGACCACCCGTGGGAATGCCAGGACCCGAACGAACGCAACTTGCTCGTCGTCTTCAGCGATCCTGATGCGCTGGCGGCGGTCCGCTTCACGTCGTTCCTGCGCGACTGCCGGCGCATCGAGCGACCCTTGGCCGAACTGGGTGCGCTGGAAGTGCGTGAGGCCACGCGCATGCGCGACTTTGTCGCCGCCCAGCACGAAGATCTGGTCAAGAACTTCGACCCCAAGGTCGTGCCGCTGCGCAAGAAGTGGAAGGTGATGCTCCACCCCGAGGCATTGCGGGACATGGAGGACGACGGGCTGGCGTAGCGCCATTTGCCAGCTACCAGCAGATTGACCGACACGACCGGTGCCCAAGCAATCGGTTTCATTCGGGAGCTTCCGGCGCGAATGCCGGCCGACTCCCTTCGTGTCTCCCTGGCGATCCGGCGATTCGGCCCGACGCAGGCGGGACTGCGGTGGCGGGCGTCTCGGAAGAGCGCCGGGCGCTCGCCCGGCGCGATCTCATCGCCCGGTATTCAGTCTTCGAGTTCGGCCTTGGCCATCTCGACGTCCAGCCGCTCCATCGCGTCGGCGGCCTTGAACGCGGCGGCGTCGGCGTAGAGCTTCTCGGCCTCTTTCATCCTCTTGTCGCCTTCGAGCATCACGAGGCCATTCGCGTACTCGACCATCGCAATCGCCGAGTCTGGATTGAGCTTCATCGCCTCCTTGTACATCTTGAGTCCCGCGTCCTTGCTCGCGCCCTGCGTGCGGCCGAGCAGGCCGCCCACCTTGTCGATCACTTCGGCGTGGAAGGTACCGAGGCCGATGTGCGCGTCGGCGTGCTTCGGCGAAAGCGCGATGGCCGCTTCGAGCGCCGCCTTGACCTTGCTCCCGAGGCCCTGCGAGAGCGCCTTGACGACGCTGATGCCCTGGCTGTAGCGGCCGAGCGCGTAGGCCATCCAGTAGTGCGCGTTGGCGTTCTTCGGCTCGGCGGCGATCTGCGCCTCGGCGCGCGCGACGACTTCCTGGAACATCGCGAGCTTGGTCTTCTCGCTCTTCTCGAGGTAGTTGGCGTAGATGGCCTGCGCCTTGTTGGCCACCGTGATGCCGGCGCCGCCGAGCTTGAGCCCGGCCTCGCAGGCCTTCTGGAACTCGCCGGCATGGAACAGCGCCCACGCCGCGAGCACCTTGTCGTCCTTGGGCAGCGGCTCGGCGTCGCCCGCGTGCAGGCGGGCCCACTTCTTCTTCAGGGTCGCGGTGTCGTAGCTGTACGCGGCTGCGTCATAGGGGAAGGCGGTCCATTTGGCCATCGTTGTCTCCGTTGTCGTGGTGGGTGTTCAGGGCCTGGCGTAGTTGCCGGCCAGCGCTTGCAGATGATCGCGCTGGGCCGGCTCGAGGTAAGGGACGAGCATGCTCAGCACTTGGAACGCGCCGCGCATCATCGAAGCGCTGGCGCTTTCGGCTTCGAGCGCGTGGCGCGGCTCGCGCACGTACTCGTAGCTCAGCCAGTAGGTGAGCACGACGACCATCGCGGTCGAAACCGTCTCCGCGGCCTTGATGTCGATGCGCATCGCGCCACCGCTGGCCAGCCCGTCCAGCATGCTCTTTACGGCAGCGAGCTTGTTCTTCAGCACGAACTGGAAGTGCGTCTCCAGCCGCCGGTTGGTCGACACGAGGTCGTTCAGGTCGCGGTAGAGGAAGCGGTACTGCCAGATCAGCTCGAACATCATGTGGAAGAACAGCCACGCGTCCTCGACGTTGCGAACGCCCTCAGCGGCCTGAAGCAGTTCGTTCAGCGCACGCTCGTAGCGGTCGAACAGCGAGTTGATCAGCTCGTCCTTCGCCGGGTAGTGGTAGTACAGGTTGCCCGGGCTGATGCCGAGCTCGGCCGAGATCAGCGTCGTCGACACATTGGGCACGCCATTGCGGTTGAACAGCTCGAGCGTGACTTCGAGGATGCGTTCGGCAGTGCGGCGCGGCTTCTTGGCTTGCATGCGAGCAATCTAGCACCAACGCCGAACCGGTCCCACGATGGGAACCCGCACGCGGTGCCCGTCGGGGCGCCCGGGAACACCCTCGGCCCGAAGCGGCGCTGCCTACAATCCATGCTCGATGCCCGCCGTCTCTTTCCATTCCGTCACCAAGGTCTACCCGGGAACGCACGGCGCCGCGGCCGGCGAGGTGCGTGCGCTGGACGGCGTGAGCTTCGACATCGATGCCGGCGAATTCTTCGGCCTCCTCGGCCCCAACGGCGCCGGCAAGACGACCTTGATCAGCGTTCTCGCCGGCCTGGCGCGTGCCAGCAGCGGGCGCGTCACCGTGCACGGGCACGACGTGACCACCGACTACGCAGCGGCACGCCGGCAGCTCGGCATCGTTCCGCAGGAACTCGTGTTCGACCCCTTCTTTTCGGTCCGCGAGTCGCTCGTCATCCAGAGCGGCTACTTCGGCGTCAAGAACAACGGAGCGTGGATCGACGAGTTGCTGGAGAGCCTGGGCCTCGCCGACAAGGCTAAGGCCAACATGCGCCAGCTCTCGGGCGGCATGAAGCGGCGCGTGCTCGTCGCGCAGGCGCTCGTGCATCGCCCGCCGGTGATCGTCCTCGACGAGCCGACCGCCGGCGTCGACGTCGAGCTGCGGCAGACGCTGTGGGGCTTCATCGCCCGCCTCAACAAGGAAGGCCACACGGTGCTGCTGACGACGCACTACCTCGAAGAAGCCGAGGCCTTGTGCCAGCGCATCGCAATGCTCAAGCAGGGCCGCGTCGTCGCGCTCGACCGCACCTCGGCGCTGCTCGCCGGCACCGCGAGCACGATGCTGCGCTTCAAGACCGACCAGGCGTTGCCCGACGCTCTCACGGCGAAGGCGCGCGTGACTGGACGCATGGTGCAGTTGACGGCTCACGACGCGGTCGAGGTCGAGGCGATGCTCGCCCAGCTCCACGCCGCCAGCGTGAAGGTCGAAGACCTCGAGATCGGGCGCGCCGATCTCGAAGACGTGTTCCTCGAAATCATGCAGGGCACGCCTGCGCAGCCGAGGCTCGTCGCATGAAGCTCGCGCTGCTGGACGGCACGGGCACCCTGCTCTACAAGGAGGTGCTGCGCTTCTGGAAGGTGAGCTTCCAGACCGTCGCCGCGCCAGTGCTCACTGCGGTGCTGTACCTTCTGATCTTCGGCCACGTGCTCGAAGACCGCGTGTTGGTCTACGGCAGCGTCGGCTACACGAGCTTTCTGATTCCCGGCCTCGTGATGATGAGCGTGCTGCAGAACGCGTTCGCCAACAGCTCGTCGTCGCTGATCCAGAGCAAGATCACCGGCAACCTGGTGCTGCTGCTGGTCACGCCGCTCAGCCACTGGGCATGGTTCCTCGCCTACGTCGGGGCGTCGGTCGTCCGCGGCCTCGTCGTCGGCGTCGGCGTGCTGGTGGTCACGCTTTGGTTCGCGCCGCTGCCATGGGCCGAGCCGGGGTGGGCACTGCTGTTCATCGTCGCTGGTGCGGCGCTGATGGGCGCGTTTGGCCTCGTCGCCGGGCTGTGGGCAGAGAAGTTCGACCAGATCGCCGCCTTCCAGAGCTTCATCGTGATGCCGATGACCTTCCTCTCGGGCGTCTTCTACTCGGTCGGTTCGTTGCCGCCGTTCTGGCAGAAGGTGAGCCACCTCAATCCGTTCTTCTACATCATCGACGGCTTTCGGCGCGGCTTTTTCGGCGTCAGCGACGTCTCGCCGTGGACGGGCCTGGCGGTCGTCGGCGTGACCCTGGCCGTCGTCTGCGGGCTGTGCCTGCACCTGCTGCGCACGGGCTACAAGGTGCGCACTTAGTCGAGCCGTTAGCCCGGATGCAGCGCTGACGGTAGCGGCGTGTCCAGCAGCCGGCAGGCGACGACGAGAAGGTTCGCGCCGGCGGCATCATCCAGCACGCCGACCTGCGCGGCGGCCTCGGCCCAGGCGCGGGCGATGCGAGGGCGCTGCATTGCGTGCAGGCGCCGCAGCGCGATGGCGCGCGATGGCGCGCCAAGAGTGACCGCAGCCGGCCCGCCGAGCGCGGCGGCCCATGCCGAACCTTGCACGCCGATCGCCTGCGCGACGAGTGCTGTGGCCGCGTTCAGCGCGGGCGTCAATTCGTCCAGGTTGCGACGGCCGCGCATCGGCGCGGTAGCCCCGCGCAGGGCGCGCCTGAGCAGCATCAGGCGCATCCGCGCTCCGCCATGCTGCGCCAGGCCGCGCGCCGCGCGCAGCAATGCGAAGCGGTCCTCCGCGCTGGCGGCGCGGGTGGACGCCACCAGGGCGTCGAACACCTGCCAGCGTGCGGTCGGCCCGAGCAGCAACCAGTCTTCGCGCAGGCGCTCGATGAAGGCCGCGTTACCAACGCGCTGGCTCCAGGCCGCCCATGGCGCCTGCGCGCCGTCCTCCGCGATCAGCCACGCCAGCAGTGCTGCGTGGCGCTCGCTACGGCTGCGCCAGAACGC
Organism: uncultured bacterium; assembly: GCA_903830565.1. Taxonomy (GTDB): domain Bacteria; phylum Pseudomonadota; class Gammaproteobacteria; order Burkholderiales; family Burkholderiaceae_C; genus CAIKUF01. The sequence continues at coordinate 5,940 of CAIKUF010000210.1, forward strand.
CGCGCGCTGCAGGGCATCGCGCTCGTCCTGCGTGGGAACGGAGCGCACCGCGGCCACCGGCCGCTCAGGAATGCGCGCCATGGGCACCGTCGAGGCCATGGCGTCGCTCGTCGGCGCCATCGCCAGCAACGGCTCGTCGGCGGGCGGGGGCAGCAGCGGAGCGTCGAGCTCCGCCACGCCGCGGCCGTAAAGGCGTCGCAGGCGATCCGCGATGGGCGGGTGCGTGGCCAGCCAGCGACGCCAGCCGAATACGCCGGCACCGGCGGATTCGGCCATCCACAGATGCGCGAGGCTCTCAGGCGGGCGCGGCCGCGGCAGCGGCGGCAGGCCAGCGATCTTGCGCAGCACGCCGCCGATGCCGTCCACCGTGCGCGCGTACTGCACCGCCGACGCGTCGGCGTGGTATTCGCGCTGGCGCGACACCGCCGCCTGCAGAACGCGCCCGGCCAGCCAGCCGACCCAGCCGACGGCCATCAATGCGAAGCCGATGATCGCCCCGAACCCGATCTCCCCTTTTTCGTCGCGCCCCGTAAGCGTGCAGCCCAGGCTGTACACCATCTGCAGCCCCCAGACCAGGCCGATCAGCCGCATGTTCAGGCGCGTGTCGCCGCTCACGAGATGGCCGGTCTCGTGCCCGACGAGTCCCTGCAGCTCGGCGCGCGTCAGCCGCTCCAACGCGCCCTGGGTAACGGCGATCAGCGCGTCTTCCTGATCCCAGCCGGCCGCGAAGGCGTTGATGCTCTGGTCGCGCGGAATGACCCAGACCGCGGCCGGCTTGCAGCGCGCGGCCAGCGCCATCTCCTGCACGACGTTGACGAGCCTGCGTTCATGCACGCTGTTCGCACTGCGTCCGGAGGTTTCGGCTGGCCGCGCCCCGGCGAGCCGGGCCACATAGGCGCCGCCCTCGCGCAGGCGCAGCGTCTCGACCCAGCAGCCGCCGAGCACGAACAAGAGCACGACGGCAGTGTTGGTCTCGAAGAACAGCGTCGGGTAGCCCGACGCGATCGGCACCGTCAGCCGATACGCCAGCGCCAGCGCCAGGTTGACAGCCACCACGAGCACGCACAGCGATGCTCCGAAGGCCGCAAGAAGGCCCCAGGTCGTGGCCTCGGCGGCCTCTTGCTGGCGCCGAAAGAGCATGCTTAGAACCTATCCGCAAATGGGACGGCCCTGCGCCGGTGCCGGATCGAGCACAGGCGTAGGAGCGAGGCGCGCCGTGGTGCCGCCCACCACAAGCGGCTCGCGACACCCGCCTGTGCCCGATCCGGCGCCGGCCCGAAGGGTTGTGACGACAAAGCGCGTCTGCGGCGTTGCAAGCCTTGCCCAGGGGTTGACCCTGGGCTGCGGCTTGCGCCTTGCATCCATCGCTTTGTCGTCACAACGCAGGGCCGTCCAATTTGCGGATAGGTTCTTAGAACTGCACGCGCACGGCCTGACGCTCGGCTTCGGACTGCGTCGCCTGGAGCATCGCCGCCGGCTTGAAGCCCGACAGCTTGGCGACAAGGAGGGTCGGCGCCTGCTGCGACGCATTGTTGTAGTCGAGCACGGCGTCGTTGAAGGCCTGGCGCGAGAAGGCGATGCGGTTCTCGGTGTGCGCGAGTTCCTCGCTCAGCTCGCGCATCGTGGCATCGGCCTTGAGCTCGGGGTAGGCCTCGACCACCGCCATCAGCCGGCCAAGCACGCCGACGAGCGTGGCTTCGGCGCCCGAGAGCGCGCCGATCGCCGCCGCGTCCGCCGGCAGGCGGCGTGCGGAGTCGGCAGCGCGGCTGGCGCCGGCACGGGCGGCTGCGACGGCTTCCAAGGTGTCCTGCTCATGCTGCAGGTACTTGCCCGCCGTCTGCACGAGGTTGGGGATGAGGTCGTAGCGGCGCTTGAGCTGCACGTCGATCTGCGCGAACGCATTGGCGATCTCGTTGCGTCGCCGCACCAGCGCGTTGTAGGACACTACGGCCCAAAGGGCCAACAGGGCGACGGCAACCCAGCCCGCGATCTGAAGCACGTTCATGCCTGTCCCCCGCCATCGTTGCGTCGGCAGGGACTATAGTCGGGCTGCCTGCGGCTTGAACCTACAATCGGCGCTCCATGAGCGATCCCACCGCCGCCGAAGTGCGCGAATTCATCGCCGCAGTCCTGAACTGCGAGCATCTCGCCGTCGAGGGCGACGGGCGGCATTTCTTCGCCACCATCGTCTCGGCCGAGTTCGAGGGGTTGCCGCGCATCCGCCGCCACCAGCACGTCTACGCTGCGCTGGGCGATAGAATGCGCGAGCAAATCCACGCGCTGTCGATGAAGACGCTCACTCCAGCCGAGTATTCCGGCGAGGCCCCCTCGACCGAGGCCCACCCCCACTGACACCCGCCTGCGGTGCGCCGCGGGTGGCCGCGCTGCGCGCCTCCATCGGCGCGTGAACCAGGCCCCCGCTGTGTATTGCGATTCACAGCATGGACAAACTCCTCATCCGCGGCGGTCGTCGCCTCCAAGGCGACCTGACGATCTCGGGCGCCAAGAACGCAGCGCTGCCCGAGATGTGCGCCGCTCTGCTGACGGCCGCGCCGGTGCGGCTCACCAACGTCCCACGCCTGCAGGATGTGAGCACGATGCTCAAGCTGCTGCGCAACATGGGCGTCTCGGCCGAACGCCGCACCGACGACGCCGACGAAGTGCTGCTCCACGCGAGCCGCATCGACAAACTGGAGGCGCCCTACGACCTCGTGAAGACGATGCGCGCGTCGATACTCGCCCTCGGGCCGCTGCTGGCGCGCTTCGGCCAGGCCCGCGTCTCGCTGCCCGGCGGCTGTGCGATCGGCTCGCGGCCGGTGGACCAGCACATCCGCGGCCTGCAGGCGATGGGCGCGCAGATCGAGGTCGAGCACGGCTACATCGTCGCCCGCGCCGAGCGCCTCAAGGGCGCACGGATCACGACCGACATGGTCACCGTCACCGGCACCGAAAATCTTCTGATGGCAGCCACGCTGGCCGACGGCGAGACCGTGCTCGAGAACGCCGCGCAGGAGCCCGAGATCACCGACCTGGCGGAGATGCTGATCGCGATGGGCGCTCAGATCGAAGGCCACGGCACGAGCCGCATCCGCGTCCAGGGCGTCACGCAATTGCACGGCGCCGAGCATCGCATCATCCCCGACCGCATCGAGACCGGCACCTTCCTGTGCGCGGTCGCCGCGGCCGGCGGCGACGTGCTGCTCAAGGACGCCCGCGCAGAGCATCTCGACGCGGTGATCGACAAGCTGCGCGAGGCCGGCGTGGCGATCGAATCAGGCAGTGCCGAAGGCCGCGGCTGGATCCGCGTGAAGAGCGACGGCCGGCTCAAGGCGGTGAGCTTTCGCACCAGCGAGTACCCTGCCTTCCCGACCGACATGCAGGCCCAGTTCATGACCCTCGACTGCATCGCCGAAGGCGCTTCGCGAGTGACGGAGACGATCTTCGAGAACCGCTTCATGCACGTCAACGAGCTGCTGCGCCTGGGCGCCGACATCGCCATCAACGGCCACCTGGCGCTGGTGCAGGGCGTCGCCCGGCTCTCGGGGGCGGCGGTGATGGCGACCGACCTGCGCGCGTCGGCGAGCCTCGTCATCGCCGGGCTGGTCGCCGACGGGCAGACCACGGTGGATCGCATCTACCACCTGGACCGCGGCTACGACCGCATGGAAGCCAAGCTGCGCAGCATCGGCGCCGACATCGAGAGGGTCACAGCATGAAGCCCCCAAGCTCACTTCGTTCGCGGCCCCCCAAGGGGGCGCTCAGCGCCAAGGGTCCACGACAGTGGGCCCCTTCGTGGCCCGTGGCTGCCGGGCGGGCGCGGAGATGATCACTCTGGCTCTATCAAAAGGCCGCATCTTCGACGACTCGCTGCCGCTCTTGCGCGCGGCCGGCATCGAGGTGCTGGAAGACCCCGAGACCTCGCGCAAGCTGATCCTCGCGACGACGCGGCCCGGCGTGCGCGTGGTGCTGGTGCGCGCGACCGACGTGCCGACCTACGTGCAATACGGCGGCGCGGACCTCGGCGTCGCCGGCCACGACATCCTGCTCGAACACGGCGGCCAGGGCCTGTACCAGCCGCTGGACCTGCGCATCGCGCGCTGCCGCCTGAGCGTCGCCGTGCGCGCCGACTTCGATTACGCCGCCGCCGTCAGGCAGGGTTCGCGCATCCGCGTTGCAACCAAGTACACCCACTGCGCGCGCGAGCACTTCGCCGACAAGGGAGTGCACGTGGACCTGATCAAGCTCTACGGCTCGATGGAGCTCGCGCCGCTGACCGGCCTGGCCGACGCCATCGTCGACCTTGTCTCGACCGGCAACACGCTCAAGGCCAACCACCTCGTCGAGGTCGAGCACATCATGCCGATCTCGGCTCGCCTCGTCGTCAACCAGGCCGCGCTCAAGCTCAAGCGCGAGCCGCTGCGTGCGCTGATCGACGCCTTCGAGAGCGCCACTGCGGCCAACAACCCCTAACCTGCCATGCGCGTACACATCCGCCATCTCGACACCAGCGCACCCGCATTCGAGGCCGAGTTCGAAAGCATCCGCCATTGGTCGGCGAAGAGCGACGCCGCGATCGAGCAGCGCGTGGCCGAGATCCTGGCCGACGTGAAGTCGCGCGGCGACGCAGCGGTGCTGGAGTTCACGCAGCGCTTCGACGCCCTGGATGCGCCGTCGGTCGCCGCGCTCGAGCTGACACAGGAGGACTTCGCCGCCGCCCACGCCGCCATCACGCCAGCGCAACGCCACGCGCTTCGGGCCGCGACGGTGCGTATCCGCAGCTACCACGAGCGCCAGCTCATCGCCTGCGGCCGTTCGTGGAGCTACCGCGACGACGAGGGCAGCCTGCTCGGCCAGAAAGTGACGCCGCTGGACCGCGTCGGCATCTATGTTCCCGGCGGCAAGGCGGCCTACCCGTCCAGCCTGCTGATGAGCGCGATCCCGGCGCACGTGGCCGGCGTCGGCGAGATCGTGATGGTCGTTCCGACGCCGCACGGCGAGCGCAACGCGCTCGTGCTCGCCGCGGCCCACGTGGCCGGCGTGACGCGCGCGTTCACGATCGGCGGCGCGCAGGCCGTCGCCGCGCTCGCCTACGGCACGGCCACCGTGCCCCGGGTCGACAAGATCACCGGCCCCGGCAATGCCTACGTGGCGAGCGCGAAGAAGCATGTCTTCGGCACCGTGGGCATCGACATGATCGCCGGGCCGAGCGAGATCCTCGTGCTCGCCGACGGCAGCGCGCCGCCGGACTGGATCGCGATGGACCTCTTCAGCCAGGCCGAGCACGACGAGCTCGCGCAAAGCATCCTGCTCTGCCCCGACGCCGGCTACATCGAGGCCGTGCAGTCCGCCATCAACCGCATGCTGCCGGCGATGCCGCGCAAGGGCGTGATCCGCGCCTCGCTCGAAGGGCGCGGCGCGCTGATCCTGACGCGCTCGATGGAAGAGGCCTGCGAGATCAGCAACCGCATCGCTCCCGAGCACCTCGAGGTGGCCAGCCGCGACCCGCACCGCTGGGAGCCGCTGCTGCGCCACGCCGGCGCGATCTTCCTCGGCGAGTTCACGAGCGAGAGCCTGGGCGACTACTGCGCCGGCCCCAACCACGTGCTGCCGACCGCGGGCACGGCGCGCTTCTCGTCGCCGCTGGGTGTCTACGACTTCCAGAAACGCAGCAGCCTGATCGAGGTCAGCGCGGCGGGCGCGCAGACGCTGGGCGTGATCGCCGCCGAACTCGCCTACGGCGAAGGCCTGCAGGCGCACGCGCGTGCGGCCGAGATGCGGCTCAACGGAGGCAGGCCATGAGCGCACTGCCGGACCGCATCCGCGCCGTCATCCGCCAGGACGTGCAGTCGATGCACGGCTATGCGATCCAGCCGTCGTCGGGGTTCGTCAAGCTCGACACGATGGAGAACCCGTTTCGCCTGCCTGAGGCACTGCAGCACGAACTTGGCGAGCGACTTGGGCGGGTGGCGATCAACCGCTATCCGGCCGAGCGCACCGAAGAGCTGCGCGTCGCGCTGGCGCTGCACGCCAACATGCCGCAAGGCTGCGCGCTGACGCTCGGCAACGGCTCCGACGAACTCATCACGATGCTCAGCATGGCCTGCGACGTGCCGGGCGCCAAGGTGATGGCGCCGGTGCCTGGCTTCGTGATGTACGAGATGTCGGCGCGCCTGCAGGGTATCCCGTTCGTTGGCGTGCCGCTGACGGCCGACTTCGAACTCGACGAGAAGGCAATGCTGGCGGCGATTGCGCAGCATGCGCCGACGCTGATCTACCTTGCCTACCCGAACAACCCGACCGCCAATCTGTGGGACGACGCGGTGATCGACCGCATCATCGAAGCGGCACCCGGCCTGGTCGTGATTGACGAGGCCTACCAGCCCTTCGCCGCGCGCGACTCGCTGGCGCGCTTGCAGCGCCACCCACACGTGATGCTGATGCGCACGATGAGCAAGTTCGGCCTCGCGGGCGTTCGCATCGGCTACCTCATCGGCAGGCGCGATCTCGTTGCCGAGATCGAGAAGCTGCGCCCACCGTTCAACGTCAGCGTGCTCAATGCCGAGGCCGGCTTGTTCGCGCTTGAACACGCCGACGAATACGCACGCCAGGCGGCGATCATCCGCAGCGAGCGCGAGCGCGTTCAGGCGGCGCTGCGCGCGCTGCCAGGCGTCACGCCATTTCCGAGCCAGGCCAACATGATCCTCTCTCGCGTGCCAGACTCCAAGCGCGCCTTCGCCGGCATGAAGGCGCGCGGCGTTCTCGTCAAGCACGTGGCCGGCCTGCATCCGCTGCTCGCCAACTGCCTGCGCCTGACCGTCGGCACGCCGGGCGAGAACACCTTGATGATCGATGCCTTGAAAGCGAGCCTCGAATGAACGAACCGCAACGCATCGCCGAAGTGGTGCGCAACACCAAGGAAACGCAGATCTGCGTTCGCGTCAACCTGGACGGCAGCGGTGCGGCGAAGCTGTCCACCGGCATCGGCTTCTTCGACCACATGCTCGACCAGATCGCCCGCCACGGCCTCGTCGATCTCGAGATCGACGCCAAGGGCGACCTGCACATCGACGCCCACCATACCGTCGAGGACGTGGGCATCGCGCTCGGCCAGGCGGTCGCGAAAGCGGTCGGCGACAAGGCCGGACTGCGCCGCTACGGCCTGGCCTACGTGCCGCTGGACGAGGCGCTGTCGCGCGTCGTCGTCGACTTCTCGGGCCGGCCGGGCCTCTTCATGCAGGTGGCGTTCAAGGCCGGAATGATCGGCGGCTTCGACAGCCAGCTCGCGTTCGAGTTCTTCCAGGGCTTCGCCAACCACGCACTGGTGACGCTGCACATCGACAACCTCAAGGGCGACAACGCGCACCACCAGTGCGAGACCGTGTTCAAGGCCTTCGCGCGCGCGCTGCGTGAGGCGTTGACGATCGACCCGCGCCTGCAGGGCGCGATCCCCTCGACCAAGGGCAGCCTCTGACCATGACGCGCACCGTCGCCGTCGTCGACTACGGCATGGGCAACCTGCGCTCGGTGTCGCAGGCGGTGCTGCACGTTGCCGCCGGCACCGGCTTCGAGGTCGTCGTCACATGCAGGCCCGAGGAAGTTCGCGCCGCGGAACGCGTCGTGTTGCCGGGCCAGGGCGCGATGCCCGACTGCATGCGCGAGCTGCGCGAGTCGGGCCTGCAAGGCGCGGTGCTCGAAGCCGCGGCGAGCAAGCCGCTGATGGGCATCTGCGTCGGCATGCAGATGCTCTTCGAGCGCAGCGAGGAAGGCGCGACGCCGGGCCTCGCGCTGATCGGCGGCGAGGTGCTGCAGTTCCGGCTCGCCGGGCGCCTGCAGCCCGACGGCAGCCGCTACAAGGTGCCGCAGATGGGCTGGAACCGCGTGCTGCAATCGGGCGAAGGCGCGAGCCGCCACCCGGTCTGGGCCGGCGTTCCGGGCGGCGCGTGGTTCTATTTCGTGCACAGTTTCTATGCCCGACCGTCTGACCCGCGCCACAGCGTGGGCGAGACCGAATACGGCGCGCGCTTTACCAGCGCGGTGGCACGCGATAACATTTTCGCAACGCAGTTCCACCCCGAGAAGAGCGCCGAGCACGGACTGGCCCTGTACCGCAACTTCCTTCGCTGGCAGCCCTGACGCCCTTCATACCCTCGTACCACTCCCACACTCGGCCATGTTGCTGATTCCCGCGATCGACCTCAAGGACGGCATGTGCGTCCGCCTCAAGCAAGGTGACATGAAGGACGCCACCACCTTCGGCGAAGACCCGGCCGCGATGGCGCGGCGCTGGGTCGAGGCCGGCGCGCGGCGGCTGCACCTCGTGGACCTGAACGGCGCCTTCGCCGGCAAGCCGGTCAACGAGGTTGCCATACGCGCCATCCTCGCCGAGGTGGGCGACGAGATCCCGGTCCAGCTCGGCGGCGGCATCCGCGACCTCGATACCGTCGAGCGCTACCTCGACGATGGTCTCGCCTACGTGATCATCGGCACCGCGGCGGTCAAGAAGCCGGGCTTCCTGCACGACGCCTGCAGCGCGTTCGGCGGCCACATCATCGTTGGCCTCGATGCCAGGGACGGCAAGGTCGCGACCGACGGCTGGAGCAAGCTCACGGGCCACGAGGTCGTCGACCTGGCGAAGAAGTTCGAGGACTACGGCGTCGAGGGCGTGATCTACACCGACATCGGCCGCGACGGCATGCTCAGCGGCATCAACATCGAGGCCACGGTCAAGCTCGCGCAGGCGCTGACGATTCCGGTCATCGCCTCGGGCGGGCTGAGCAACCTGGCCGACATCGAGCGCCTGTGCGCCGTCGAGGGCGAAGGCATCAGCGGCGTCATCTGCGGGCGCTCGATCTACAGCGGCGAACTCGACTTCGCCGCCGCGCAGGCCCTTGCCGACGAGTTGAACGGCGCGGGTTGAGCGTCGGCGACACTCGATGACCTCGAGGCGGCGAAGGGTCGCCCCACATCCGCCTCTTGCAACGACGGCAACAACCACCTCGCCCATGCTCGCCAAACGAATCATCCCCTGCCTCGACGTCACCGGCGGCCGCGTCGTCAAGGGCGTGAACTTCACCCGGTTGCGCGACGCCGGCGACCCGGTGGAGATCGCCGCACGCTACAACGAGCAGGGCGCCGACGAGCTGACCTTCCTCGACATCACCGCGACCAGCGACGACCGTGACCTGATCCTGCACATCATCGAGGCCGTGGCGTCGCAGGTCTTCATTCCGCTGACGGTCGGCGGCGGGGTGCGCAGCGTTGCCGACGTGCGTCGCCTGCTCAACGCCGGCGCCGACAAGGTGAGCTTCAATTCGGCCGCGGTCGCCAACCCGCAGGTGATCGTCGACGCGTCGGCGAAGTACGGCGCGCAATGCATCGTCGTCGCCATCGACGCCAAACGCCGTGTCGGCGAAGACCTCGCGGCCAAGGGCCCGGGCTGGGACGTCTACACCCACGGTGGGCGCCGCAACGTGCACTTCGACGCCGTCGACTGGGCACGCCGCATGACGGCGCACGGCGCGGGCGAGATCCTGCTCACGAGCATGGACCGCGACGGCACGAAGATCGGCTTCGACCTCGAACTCACGCGCGCGGTGAGCGATGCCGTCAGCGTGCCGGTGATCGCCTCCGGCGGTGTCGGCACGCTCGATCATCTGGCCGACGGCATCCAGCTCGGCGGCGCCGATGCGGTGCTCGCGGCGAGCATCTTCCACTACGGCCAGCACACGGTCGGCGAGGCCAAGGCGCTGATGGCCAGCCGCGGCATCGAAGTGCGCCAATGAGCGGCTCCGAAGCAACGCTTCGCGAGCGGGCCGAGCGCCGGGCCGCTCCCAAGCCGGCCCGCGCCATCCACGAGACGTGTCTGGCGCTCGTGGCGTCCAAGCCGGCGCAGGCCGGCTTGGAGCCGCGCCACTCCCTCCCCTCGGGGGATCGCCCGGCGTACTCGACGGGCGAGGGGCACAAGTGACTCCGCCGCGTGAGATCCGCATCATCGGCGGGCAGTGGAAGCGCAGCAAGCTCGCCGTGCTCGACCGCCCCGGCCTGCGCCCGACGCCCGACCGCGTTCGCGAAACGCTCTTCAACTGGCTGGGCCAGGACCTCACCGGCTGGCGCTGCCTCGATGCGTTCGCCGGCAGCGGCGCGCTCGGCTTCGAGGCGGCGTCGCGCGGCGCGGCCGAGGTCGTGATGATCGAGCGCGACGCGGCGTTGCAACGCCAGTTGCGCGAAGTGCGCGAGCGTCTGAAGGCAACGCAGGTCCGCATCGACGGCGGCGACGCGCTGGCTTGGATGGGGCGCTGCGAGGCTGAGCGCTTCGATCTCGTCTTCCTCGACCCACCGTTCGACGCCGGCCTCTTCGACGCCGCGCTGGCGGCCGCGGCGAAGCTGCCGGTCCGCGGCGGCTTCATCTACCTCGAGGCGAATGCCGCTTGGCCGGCCGAGGCGCTGCAGGCCCACGGCCTGCAACTGTTTCGCCACGCGCGCGCCGGCGCCGTGCATGCGCATCTGTTGCAGCGCACGACCGAGGTCTCCGGCGAAGGCTACACTTCGGCGCCCGCCCCGCGCTCGAAGGAGTGATTCTTGACGTCCGTAACCCGCCTCACCGCCGTCTATCCGGGAACGTTCGATCCGATGACGCTCGGCCACGAGGACCTGATGCGCCGCGCGAGCCGGCTGTTCGAGCGCCTGATCGTCGCCGTGGCCAAGGGCCACCACAAGCGCACGATGTTCAGCATCGAAGAGCGGCTGGAGATGGCGCAGCAGTTGTCGGCCAAGTACCCGAACGTCGAGGTGATGACCTACGGCGGCCTGCTGCGCGACTTCGTGGTCGAGAACGAAGGCAAGGTCGTCGTGCGCGGCCTGCGCGCGGTGAGCGACTTCGAGTACGAGTTCCAGATGGCCGGCATGAACCGGCAGTTGATGCCCGACGTCGAGACCCTGTTCCTCACGCCCTCGGACCAGTACCAGTTCATCTCGAGCTCCTTTGTGCGCGAGATCGCGGTGCTCGGCGGCGAGGTGTCCAAGTTCGTCTCGCCCTCGGTCAACCAGCGCCTGCAGGCGCGAACGCGCGAAGCATCGAAGAGCGACGAATGAGGCGGCGCGCGGCGCCCGCGGCATGGCCCTGATCATCACCGACGAGTGCATCAACTGCGACGTGTGCGAGCCCGAGTGCCCGAACGAGGCCATCGCCATGGGGCCTGAGATCTACCGCATCGACCCCGCGCGGTGCACCGAATGCGTGGGTCACTTCGACGAGCCGCAGTGCGTGCAGGTCTGCCCGGTGAGCTGCATTCCGCTCGACCCCGCGTACGTGGAAAGCCGCGAAGCGCTGTGGGCGAAGTACCGTCGGCTGATGTTGGCGACGGCGAAACCTACGCCACCTGAAACAGTCTGATCAGCAGCTAGGGCTTGCTCGGCGCGGGCTTGGCGGGTGCGGGAGCGGGTGCGGGCTTGGTCTTGGGCACCGGCACCAGGAACACCATCGGCTTGTCCTTCGCGGCAGCCTTCTTCTTGCCTGTCTTGGCGTCGCTCGCGGCGCCGTCCTTGGCGGCGGACGCGGCATGCTTCGAAGGCTTGGCCTTCTTTGCGGGCGCCGGCTGCGCGGCCAGGTTGTCGCGGTCGAACTTCTCGGCCGCCTTGGCGTCCTTCTTCGCCACCTCCTGTGCCGCCTCGCGCTGCTCGGCCGTGCGCGGGTCGCTCGCGTCGACGACTTGGCCTTGCTCGCACGGCGTCTGCTGGTAGGTCGTCTTCCCTTCTGGCCCGCAGCGGTAGACCTTCTGCGACGCAGCGCCGAATGCCGCGCTCAGAGCCAGCAGGCCCAGCGCAATTCGAAGCAGGGTCATCGCGTGCTCTCCTTGTCGTCCCCCGATCCGTCTTCGGTGGTGGGGACAGGTTCCGGCCGCGCCGGCGTGGGCCGCGGTGGCTTGGCGTGGATTTTCATCATCGCGGGCTCCATGTCGCCGGCCAGCAGCAGGTCGAGCGCCAGCAGCGATGTGGCTATGCTCCTCTCGATCGCCTCGCGCTGCTCGGGTGCGGGCTTGCGCAGCACGTAGTCGACCACCTCGGCCTTCACGCCGGGATGGCCGATGCCCAGCCGCAGCCGCCAATAGTCGGGGGTGCCGAGTTGCGCGTGGATGTCCTTCAGCCCGTTGTGCCCGGCCGGGCTGCCACCGAGCTTGAGCTTGACCTGCCCGGGCTGAAGGTCGAGGTCGTCGTGGACGACGAGGATCTCGCCCGGCTCGATCTTGAAGAAGCGCGCCAGCGCAGCGACCGCCTTGCCCGACAGGTTCATGTAGGTCATCGGCTCGAGCAGCCACAGCGGCCCGTCCGCCCGGTTCACGCGCGCAACCAGCCCGAAATACGCGCGCTCGGGCGCGAGCGTGGCGCGCAGCGCTCGGGCCGCGGCGTCCACCCACCAGAAGCCGGCGTTGTGCCGCGTCCCGTCGTATTGCGGCCCGGGGTTTCCGAGGCCGACCAGCAGTCGCACCATGACGTGATTATCGTTGCCGGACCTCGACAGTAACCGCCGGCCACCGGGCGTGCCGAGTTCGGCAAGCGTTGGTCCTGCGTACGCGAATCAGGCGCCGCCGACGGTCAGTCGGGAGAAGCGGCGCGTCGACTCAGGAAAGTCCACGCTCATGAGGAAAGCGGCCGTCAACCCGACAGCCAATGCGAGAAGCATTGCGCTGAGCGAAATCCAATGCGCCGACTTCACACTGCCGCCGTGCGCCATCGAGACGGCCACGCCGAACAAGGCGTGCCCGATGGCCAGCCACTGATAGATCGGCAAACCGAACCAGCGCGCGGTTTGCGGCTCGCCGCGGTACTGCTCTTCGACAAACCGTGCGATCGAAGAAAGCACGAGATAGAGCCCCGCGATGAGCGTCCAGTCGGCGCCGACGGCCCACAGCCGCAAGAGGACCGCGCCCGCCACCAGATTGCCCGCGATCGAATACATCTGCGTCGGGTGAATCGGTACGCCGGCCAGATTGCCGAGCGCAGTGACGCGCGACATCGGGTGGGTCACCGTGAAGGCGTGGGCCGCGTGCGCCGGTCGGCCATGGCAGCAGCCCTGCACGATGCAGCGCAAGCGCCCGATGGCCTGGGCGATCGGCGCCGCGCCGGCCAGGGCAGCGGCGAGGGCGTCAGCGTGGGCGACGCCAGCCAGTGCGAGACCGCCGAGGGCCAACAGGCTGCCGAGCAGAAAGCCGTAGTAGCCGAACGGGCGCGAAAGCCTGCTGCCGCCCTCGAGCACGTACCCCCACGCACCCGCGCAGAGCAAGCCGGCCAGGATGACCCCCGCGCTCGGCAAGAGTACCTCGGGACCGGCCAGGTAAAGCACGAGCAGCGTCCCCGTGCAAGCGGCAGCGCCCGACCAGATCGCATGATTGATGATGCGCACGGGGCCCACGCGCACGGACGACCAGGAGTTGCCCAGCCGCTCGCCGATTCGCACACACGCAGCCCAGACACGCTCGTGGTGCCAGCACAGGCCAGCGAGCGCCAGCCCGCACAGCACGTCGACCACGGCGTGCGACCCGGTCAGGACGCACGAAACGCCGACGCCGAGCGTCCATGCCCACCAAAGCGCCCGGAGCCGCGGCATCGTCTGCGTCAGGGCAAACGCGGCGAACGCTGTCCAGAGCACATGAAAGGACGGCGACGCCAGCCAATCGGCGTCCAGCATCCGATTGGTTCGCAACAGCCAGGCCCCGGCACTCGAATACGCCCCCGACGTGGAGGCAACCTGTCCTGGAAGTGTCAGCATCCACAGGAAGCCCAGGCCGGTGGCGAGCCAGGCGCTAACGATGAATCTGCGCAGCTCGGGGCCGACGCGGATCAGCAGCGGTGCGCCCGCCGCCAGGTAGGCGGACGTGTAGAGCCATACGGCCCACTCGGGTTGCGGCAGCAAGACTTCCCACACCATGCGCAGCGGCGCGGCATCATCTGGCGCCGGCACGGCGGACAGCAGCGAATAGATCACCGCCCAAGGCGCCAGCGCCGACACCGCCGCCGCGAATCGCCGCGCCAGCGAAACCCGCGTGCTGCCGCCACCGGGCAGCCCGAACCAGGGAACCGCGTCGGGTGGCCCAAAGCGCTCGCGCAGCTTCGGCCCTTCGTAGCCGAAAACCAGTGCGGCGACGGATAGCGCCGACACCGGCGTCGTGACCCACAGCCCGGCCGGGGAGTTCGCCATCACCGCGCAACCGGCCACCAGGAGCACGAAGGCCACATAGATGGGGTGCGAGAAAAGCGCGTAGGTCGAAGTGCCGACAAACCGTGTCGTCGGGTAGGCGTTCATCGGCAGCCCGTCGCCTCGGGTCCAGAGCGCCCACATCGACACGCCCATCAGCATGGCGGCGGCCAAGGTCATCAGCACCCCGCTCCAGGCCGGCAGCGGCTGCGGCCAGAATGCCGTTGCGGATCTGTCCAGACCTCGTGTCCAGCGTGCCAGCAGGGCAGGCATCGCCAGGCAGAACAGCGCGCCGTATCCGAGCTTGCCGAGGAGTTGCGCCGGCGCCTTCACGACCAGACCACCTCTTCCACGATGACGCTCCCTTCGTCGAACCGCTGACCCGGACATTGATGGGACTCGAGCCGCGCGCGGCCCGCAGCGTCTGCGCTCCCTGCGGCCAAAGCGCCGGAGGTCAGCTCGCCCCTGGCAGACCACTTGCGCTCCACACCACGAAGGAATCGCGGCGAGACCCGCTTGCCCAGCGAGGGCATCTCGCGCAATGCGCCATCGGCAAGCTCTTCTTGCACCAGCGACTGGCGTTGCGAGATGTGCAGCGCCAGTTCGTCGCAACCCACGTGGTCGAGCGTCGCTTCATGCAAGGCCCGTGTTCGCCCGTCGAACAGGCACAGCCGCAGCGGGTGCCGCCCCTCCCACTCGATCCATGCCAAGCTGTGCTCGCGCCCGCAGAAGCGACCCCACTTGAGGCGTCTGAGCCCCAATTGCCAGGGCAGGAAGTTAATCGTCAGCCGTTCGGCATAACCCCTAGCATCAGGTGTCAGGCCAGGCCCGGTCACCTTTCCGTTCAGAACCAATGGATTCCACGTGATCAATCGATTGCCAGCGCTCCAGAGGATGGTCTCCAAAGGTTGAACGCCGGCCCAGGTCAGGACGCCGCTGTCCCCACTGTCGCCGCGGGTAGATGGCCACCACAGGGTGTTATTGACCTGGCGAGGCAGCACGATGGCTCCGGCGGAAAACGCGGCGTCGGCTCGACCGTCGGACGAGATCGATCCACCGTAGCCAAGAACCGCAGGGCCGAAGCTGAGCGCGGCCTTGTAGAAGATGTTGACGCGGTGGCCATCGAAGACATCTGCATACCACTTGTCGAGGAACATGTTCGAGCGTGCCTGCGCGTCAAGGTCAAGTTGGCTTGCCGGCGGAACCGGGCAAGTTGGGCCATCAGCAGTGGCACTTTATCAAGCCGCGCAAAGCGCGAAGCCCCGCATTCGCGGGGCTTCGTTCGTCTTCCTGGGCCGGCGAGGATTACTTCTTGTTCGCCTTTTCCTTGTCCTTCGCCGGCGCCTTGGCTTTGGCCGGTGCGGAGGCCGACGCAGCGGCTGCGGCGGGGGCGGCTACAGCGGCTGCGGCCTCGTCCGGCGCGGCTTCCTCGACGGTCGGCGCGGTCACGCTGACCAGCACCGGGTTGCGCTTGCCGTGGGTCACGACCTTGATGCCTTCGGCGAGCTTGAGATCAGCCACCGTCAGCGTCTGGCCGCGCGTGGCGAGGTGGCCGAGGTCGATGGTCAGGTACTCGGGCAGTTGCGAGGCCAGGCACTGGATCAGCAGTTCGTTGACGACGTGGTTGATGAGGCAGTGCTCGGTCTTGACGGCCGGTGAGGTGTCCTCGTTCACGAAGTGCAGCGGCACGCGCTTGGTGACCTTGGTCGTCGCGTCGACGCGCTGAAAGTCGACGTGCATCACCATCGGACGATAGGCGTGCATCGAGTAGTCGCGCAGCAGCACCTGCTGGACCTTGCCGGCGAGTTCCATCTCGAGGATGGAGCTGTGGAAGGCCTCCTTCTTCAGCGCGAAGAAGAGCGCGTTGTGATCGAGCTCGATCATGGCCGGCTCGCCCGCGCCGTAGACGATACCGGGTACCTTGGCGGCACTGCGCAGGCGGCGGCTCGCTCCGGTCCCCTGCTTGGTGCGCTCGTAAGCTGTGAATTTCATGGTTTCTCCAAAAGACTGGGTGCCCGCGACCAGGCTCCCCAAGGGGTGGGTCTTGCGACCCGCGAATGGGCTGTAGTACAGCCCCGCGTTCCCGGATCAGAAGTTGTTGTTCTGGTCCGAGAACAGCGATGTGACCGATTCGCCGTCGGAAATGCGACGGATCGTCTCGGCAAAGAGGAAGGCGACCGACAACTGGCGGATCTTGCTGCAGCGGCGGCCTTCTTCGTTGAGTGGAATGGTGTTGCTGATCACGACCTCGTCGATCTGCGACGCGGCGATGCGCGAAACCGCCGGGCCCGAGAACACCGGGTGCGTGCAATAGGCGTAGACGCGGCGCGCGCCGCGCTCTTTGAGCACCTCGGCCGCTTTCACAAGTGTGCCGGCGGTGTCGATCATGTCGTCCATGATCACGCAGTTGCGGTTCTCGATCTCGCCGATGACGTGCATCACCTCGGACACGTTGGCCTTCGGGCGGCGCTTGTCGATGATCGCCAGGTCGCAGCCGAGCTGCTTGGCCAGCGCCCGTGCGCGCACCACGCCGCCGACATCGGGCGAGACGACGACGAGGTCGGGGTAGTTCTTGCTCTTCAGATCCGACAGCAGCACCGGCGAGGCGTAGATGTTGTCGACCGGGATGTTGAAGAAACCCTGAATCTGGTCGGCGTGCAAGTCCATCGTCAGCATGCGCTCGACGCCGACGGCTTCGAGCATGTTGGCAACCACCTTGGCGCTGATCGGCACCCGCCGCGAGCGCGGCCGGCGGTCTTGCCGCGCGTAGCCGTAGTACGGGATCACGGCCGTGATGCGGCGCGCCGACGCGCGCTTGAGCGCATCGACCATGATGCACAGCTCCATCAGGTTCTCATTCGTCGGCGCGCACGTGGGCTGGACGACGAACAGGTCGCGGGCGCGGACGTTCTGCTGGATCTCGACGTCGACCTCGCCGTCCGAGAAGCGACCGACCGACGCCTTGCCGAGCTCGATACCCAGGTGCGAGGCCATTTCCTGCGCCAGCGCCTGATTGGCATTGCCAGAGAACAGAACGGTATTGAAAAGCACGCTCACTCCGCTTCATTCCCCTGCACGCGCAGGCTGGCGATCCGGACCCCGGGCCGACGACCGGCGCGCATCAAGCGGCACACCGGAAATCAGGAACTCTGGCAGGGGAGGAAGGATTCGAACCTTCGCATGTCGGAATCAAAATCCGATGCCTTAACCAGCTTGGCGACTCCCCTACACCGGTCCCCGGCCTGCGCCGGGAACCTTCAACCGCGCTCAGTCTTTCGCAAAACCCCGCAAGGGATGCTGCTCCAGACTGCGACACATGCGCCCTGCCCAACCCGGCGGCAAATCCACCGGCATCGCCACAACGGGCTCGGCGCCTGTGCCTGCTCCCGCGAACACCGCGCTTCCGGAACCCGTCATGCGGCTGTTGCCG
>CAIKUF010000211.1 GCA_903830565.1 uncultured bacterium
CACGGCCTTTTGGCCGGAGCGCAGATGCCGCAGCAACGAATGGACATACGCATGATCAAGGACATCCTCAGACTCAAGTACAGCGCCACGCTGTCGCACGAGGCCATCTCGCGCAGCCTCGACATCTCCAAGGGCGTGGTCGCCAAGTACCTCGCCCTGGCAGGCGCCGCCGGCCTGGACTGGGCCAGCGTGGCCGACCTGGACGAGGCCGGCTTGGAGCGCCGGCTGCTTGGTCGCATAGGGCACGGGGTCAAGGGCACGGGGTCAAGTCTTGAATCTGAACCCCTTGCTCGCCCAGGAGCATCCCTCACCGATGAGCGGCTGCCCTATGCCGCGCGAACCTCATCCAGAAGGTCGGGGTGGCGGTCCAGCACCCGGAGCAGCTTCACAAGCGCGAGCGATGGCTTGGCCTTGCCGTTCTCGTAGCGCGAAAACGCGTTGACGCCGCCGCCGAAGATCTCCGCCGCTTCGCGCTGGTCGAGCGCCAGCTTCTTGCGCACGCCGGCGATGAAGCTCGGGTCGACGATCGCGGCGTTGACCTCTTTGTTGAAGGCGAGCATCACCGCGCTCGTGCGCACCGACTCGGCCAGTTCCAGCACCGCCTCGTCGCAGGCCGGGCAGTAGTCGCCCGTCACTGCCGGGATCACGGTCGTCTCGCCCTTGTACGTGTACGGCATGTCGCGGGTGTCGCGCACCAGCTTCGCACTCCCGCAGCTTGGACACTTCATCTTCACAGCTCCTTGAACGACACGATCAGCACGTCTTCGATGACCGTGAGCTTGAGATAGACCTCGCCGACCGAGGTGCGCGGCCGATACACGTCTTGCCAGACTCGATGGTCGCCGTGCGCGGTCATGCTCTTGTAGAAGTCCGATGACCCGAGGGCCTTGACGACCTCAATGATGGCCAGCGCGTCAAAGCCCAACGCAGCACCACCTGCAAGCGCCGACTTCGTGATGCGTACCTTGCCTGCGGCAACGAGGGCCGTGACAACCGACAGCTTGCAGTACGGCGTCACCTTCTCCATGACGGCAATATAACCTAGTGGGTTACTGCTGACAAGCGGGCACGGGGTCACGGGCACGGGGTCACACGGGCACGCAGGGGCACGCAAGGCCCCGCGTGCCCCGGACCTCACGCTCCCCAAGACGGCTGCAATCGTACGCGGCCGTCTAACGCCGGATCTAGTTCTCAGGCCACTTCCAAGCCGATGACAAGGCGCCGGCCCAGCACGCCGATGGCCTGCGCGATGCGCGGCAGCTTCGAGCCGTAGTGCGGGTCGAGCAGGCGGCGAACTTCCTTCTCGTCCACCCCCAGGCGCTTGGCGAGCTGCACTTTCGTCAAGCCCGCCTCGCTCATGGCGACGTGCAGGGCGGCCTTGGCGATGGTCTCGGCCGGGGGGCAAACCATGTACTCGCCCTTGCGCGCCTTGCTGGGCACCGGCAAGGCCAGGCCGCCCAGCATGTAGGCCGCGAAAACCTCGTCCATCGCGTCGGCCGCCTCGGTCAGCGCGTGCGCTTGGTCGTCGCCCTGCGTCACGAGCTGGGGAAGATCGCGGCACGACACGACATAGCCGCCTTCTTCGGCCGGCGTGAGCTTGACTGCGTATTCGAAGCGTTCCATCTTGCACCCCTCAAAGGTCCGAGACCTTGATGCCGATCTGCGAGCACATGCCGTGCAACGTGCCCGTCTTCAACTCGTCCTTCGGGTTGCGAACCACCGTGAAGGCCGAGCCGTAGTAGAGCGTTTGGTGGCTGCCCTTGCCGCGCGAAGCGTTCAGGCTTACGGAGACTCCGCGAAGCTTGCCGAGCGCCTTGACCTTGCGGACGAATTCGTTGCCCGTCATGGTGCAATTGTCGGTCGAAAACGTCCGGCCTGCAAGTTGCGCTCATCGGTCATCTCGGCCGCGAACAGAGCTGCCCCGATTGGCAGCAAGGCGCCTGAGGTCCCATCGATGCCCGCCATGCGCCGCCCGCGTCAGCCCCGCCTCAGAACCCCCCCTTCGGAATCGGGAACACGAGCGTGAACATCAGGGCCGAGTTGCCGAGCAGGTCGAGTTCGCCGTAGATGCGGTCGGTGAACTGGTAGCCGATGCTGGGCACGAAGCCGGGCGAGAAGCCCTTGTAGTTGAGCGGCACCTTGTTCTTGTATTCGCCCACATAGCCGTAGAGCAGGCCGGCGTTCCACTGCAGGTACCATTTGTTCCAGCCGAAGGGATTGACGTAGCGCTGGCCGCCGAAGATGTAAATGCTGGGCTGGCCGAACGAGTTGGAGAAGACGACGGTGCCGGCCATCCATCGATCCTCGATCCCCTTGCTCAGCCCGAGCGCGACCACCGCCTTGTGGTCATCGCTGGGGTGGAAGTGGAGCGTGTACGGGCTGAAGTTGATCTCCCAGCCGTCGAAGGTGTCGGCCGGCGCCGCGGGCACGTCCGGGGTCGCGGGCAGGTCCAGGGTCGCGGGCGCGGGCTGCGCCGATGCGCTCGTCCAGCAGACGGCGGCGAGCAGCGTCGCCAGCAGGGGTTTGCAACGCGTGAACTGTGAAGTGGTCATGGGCAGGCAATCGATGTGGATGGCGAGGGCGAGGGTCTGGCTGGCGACTGGCGCACTTGCGCTAGGGGTTGCGGCGTTGCCGGGCTGCGCGGCGATCGACGCCCAGCAGCGCGAAAAGGTCTATCGGCCGACGCCCGGCACGCTGGCCGACTGGAAGCCGATCACCGCGCGCGACGAGGCCGTGTGGCTGGAGATGCCGGCCGCCGAACCCGGCGCACCGGCGCAGCGTTTGCGCGCGATGTGGATCCCGGCCGCCGACCCGGCGGCGCCGAGCGTGTTGTATCTGCATGGCACCTTTCGCAATATGTTCCAGAACCGTCCCAAGATCGCCGCCATCTCCGCGGCCGGCTTCTCGGTGCTGGCGGTCGACTACCGCGGCTGGGGTGAAAGCACGAGCCTGCTGCCTTCGGAAGAATCGATCACACAAGACTCCGAGGTGGCCTGGGCCGAGTTCACGCGCCGCGCACCGAGAGTGGATTCTCGCGTGATTTTCGGTCATTCCATGGGCAGCGGCGTCGCCGTCGAGCTGGCGCTGCGCCACCGCGACCCGCCCGCCTACGGCGCGCTGGTGCTCGAATCGGCGATGACCTCGATGCCGGACATGCTGCGCGACTACGGCGCGATCGGCGTCATCCTGGCGCCGCTGGTGACGCAGCAGTTCGCGTCGATCGACAAGATCGCCGGCATCAGCGTTCCGGTTTGGTTCATGAGCGGAAGCGCGGACAAGGTCGTGCCGCCCAGGCAAACCCAGCGCCTCTATGACGCGACCGTCGGCGTGAAGCACATCGAGATGTTCGAAGGCGGCTCGCACAGCGGCTTGCACCAGGAGTTCGAGCAGCGCTATCAAGCCGTCTGGCGGGGCGTGGCGGCAAGCCTCGCCGGCGGCCCGGTCGTCGGCGGCCCGGTCGTCGGCGCCGCGGCGGCGGCCAGCGCGCCGGCCCCGCACTGAGACAATGCGGCTGCCGCAGCCAGCCCGCAGGATCGCCGCCATGCTCACCGTCAACAAAGTCATTGCCCACGGCCACGGTCTCGCACCGGCACTGCTCAAGCGCGCGCCGACGCTGGAGCTCGACTGGGACACGCGGCAGAAGAGCCGCTTCGATGCCGAGGATTCGCAGGGCCGCGCGCTCGGCGTGTTCCTGCCGCGCGGCAGCGTCGTGCGCGGCGGCGACGTGCTGGTGGCCGAGGACGGCTCGCTCGTCAAGGTGACTGCCAAGCCGCAGGCGGTGCTCGTCGTGCGCTCGGCCGAGGCCGGCGCGGCGTTGCCGCTGCTGCGCGCGGCGTATCACCTCGCCAATCGCCACGTGCCGCTGGAGTTGCACGGCGACCGCCTTCAACTCGAACCCGATCACGTACTGGCCGAGTTGCTGCGCAAGATGCGCCTGCACGTGACCGAGGCGCTGGCGCCGTTCGAGCCCGAGAGCGGGGCCTATGCGGCGCCTGCGGGTCACGCGCACGCGCACGAGGCTAACTCGGCAAGTGCGCCGACGGCGCATGGCCGCGACCACGGGCACGTTCATGGCCCGGGCTGCGGCCACGATCACCATTGAGCCCGACCCCTCACCCCAGCCCTCTCCCGCATGCGGGAGAGGGAGCCGCCAGGACGAACGCGGTGCCCGCTTGCCCCGTCTCCCCCGACCTCGGGGACGAGGGCCGCAGGGTCGCAGCCAACCACGCCTTTGCCCGCGTTTTGCTGCAACTGATGTGGCTCGCCTCGCCGGCCTTGCCGGTGGGCGCGTTCAGCTACTCGGAAGGGCTGGAGTCGGCGGTCGAGGCCGGCCGGGTGACCAGCGAGGCCGAGGCCGGCGACTGGCTGCTGGGCCAGTTGCAGCTCAGCCTCGCGCGTGCCGACCTGGCCGTCGCCGCACAGGCGTTCGCGGCCTGGCGAAGCGCGGACCTCGCCCGCATCGCCGCGCTGAACGACTGGGTGCGCCAGACGCGCGAATCGGCCGAGCTGCGCCAGCAAAGCGAACAGATGGGGCGCTCGCTGGTGGCGTGGCTGCGCAACGGCGGCTGCGGCGCGGCTGCAGCCGATGCACGCGTCGCCGCGCTGGCCGCACTGTGCCCGGCGCCGACCTGGCCGGTCGCGTTCGCGCTCGCCGCGGCGCAGACCGAAGCGACAGCGCGCGACGCACTGCTGGCCTTCGCCTTCGGCTGGGCCGAGAACATGGTCCAGGCAGCGATGAAGGCAGTGCCGCTCGGCCAAAGCGCAGCGCAGCGCATCCTGGCGCGGCTGGCCGAAGCGGCGCCGGCAGCGATCGATCACGCGCTGTCGCTTGCCGATGGCGAACCGCAGGTCTGCACGCCGATGCTCGCCATCCTGTCGGCGCAGCACGAGCAGCAGTATTCGCGGTTGTTCCGCTCCTGAGCTTGCGCCGCTCACCCGACACCCCGAATCCCGTTCGCCCTCCAATGCAAGAGATCAGAAATCCGATGTCATCCCCGCGCAGGCGGGGATCCACGCGACCCATGAACCGCCGCTGGATCGCCGCCTGCGCGGGGATGACGATGTTGCTGTACTGATCCGAAGTCGGAATCACGCCATGACGACGCTGCACCACATCCCCGGCCGCACGAAGAGGCTACCGCCGCTGCGCGTCGGTGTCGGCGGGCCGGTCGGCTCGGGCAAGACGACGCTGGTCGAGATGCTGTGCAAGGCGCTGCGCGAGCGCTACGACCTCGTCGTCGTCACCAACGACATCTACACCAAGGAAGACCAGCGCCTGCTGACCGTTTCGGGCGCGCTGGCCGCAGAGCGCATCGTCGGCGTCGAGACCGGCGGCTGCCCGCACACCGCGATCCGCGAAGACGCGTCGATCAACCTCGAGGCGGTGGACCGCATGCTGGAGAAGTTCCCCGACGCCGACATCGTCTTCATCGAGTCGGGCGGCGACAACCTGGCGGCCACCTTCAGCCCCGAGCTGTCGGACCTGACGCTCTACGTGATCGACGTTGCCGCCGGCGAGAAGATCCCGCGCAAGGGCGGGCCCGGCATCACCAAGAGCGACCTCCTGGTCATCAACAAGACCGACCTCGCGCCCTATGTCGGCGCCGACCTCGGCGTGATGCAGACCGACACGAAGCGCATGCGCGGCGCGCGCCCGTTCGTGATGACGAACCTGAAGACGCTCACGGGCCTCTCTGAGGTGATTGCGTTCATCGAGACGCGCGGCATGCTCGCCGCCGGCACGCTCAGCGCAGCGTCGCCGAGCCCTTGAGCGCCGTCACCGCGCCGACGCCGATCGACGCGCCGAAGCGCTTGGCCAGGCGCTCGACGACGTTTTCCTTGTTCGTGTAGTCGATCACG
Organism: uncultured bacterium; assembly: GCA_903830565.1. Lineage (GTDB taxonomy): Bacteria > Pseudomonadota > Gammaproteobacteria > Burkholderiales > Burkholderiaceae_C > CAIKUF01. The sequence continues at coordinate 5,860 of CAIKUF010000211.1, forward strand.
TTCTCGGCCTGGACGACTTCGCGCGCCACGTAGTCGAGGTTGCCGAGGTGATCGACGAGGCCGATCTCGACCGCCTGCTGGCCGTTCCAGAACAGGCCTGAGAAGGTCTCCGGCGTTTCCTTGAGCCGCTTGCCGCGACCTTGCTTGACGACGGCAATGAACTGCTGGTGCACCTGGTCGATCATCGCCTGCGCATAGGCGTTCTGCTTCTCGGACTGCGGCGAGAACGGGTCGAGCATGCCCTTGTTGTCGCCGGCGGTCAGCAGGCGGCGCTCGACGCCGAGCTTCTCCATCGTGCCGACGAAACCGAAGCCGTCCATCAGCACGCCGATCGAGCCGACGATGGACGCCTTGTCGGCATAGATCTCGTCCGCGGCGACGGCGATGTAGTAGGCGCCGGAGGCGCAGGTGTCCTCGACGACCGCGTAGACCTTCTTCGGGTGCAGCGCCTTCAGGCGCAAGATCTCATCGTTGACGATGCCCGCCTGCACCGGGCTGCCGCCGGGCGAATTGATGCGCATCACGATCGCCTTCGCCTCGTTCTCCTCGAACGCACTCTTGAGCGCGGCGACGAGGTTCTCGGCGCTGGCCTCGGAGCCCGAGTCGATCTCGCCGCGCACTTCGATCAGCGCGGTGTGCGGGCCGGCGGGCGCAGCGACGTGGTTGCGCTGCGCGTAGATGCCCCAGACGATCGCAACGAACAGCGCCAGCCAGCAGAAGCGATAAAAGAGGCGCCAGCGGCGTTCGCTGCGGCGGTCCTTGAGGTAGTCGCGTGCGAACTGCTCGGCCAGCGAGTTCCAGCCGTCGTTCGGCGTCGTGGCGCGCGCTTCGGGCCGCACAGGCGAGTTGTCTTCAAGCGGGCGGTCGTCGGGTGAATTCATGGTGGGCTTTCGTGGGCGGGCGTCGCGTCTTCAGTGCAGGGCCGGGTGTCGCGGGAAGGATACCAATAGACCTCGCCGCCCTGCTCTTCGACGCGCAATGCGATCAGGCTACCGCCCGCGCACGGGCCGCCGACGCAGCGCCCGGTCTGCGTGTCGTACGACGCTCCATGGATCGCGCAGAGGATGAACTCCTGCCGGCTGTCGAGGAACTCGCCGGGCAGCCAATCCATTTCGGCCGGCACATGGGCGCAGCGGTTCAGGTAGGCGACGACGCGCCCGTCGTGACGCAGCGCGAACGCGCGCGCAGGCTCACGCCACTGCAGCACGTTCCAGATCAGTGCCCGTCCCTTCTCGACCAGCTCGGCGCTGGCGCACAGGCGCAAGGGCGCGCCCCGCTCATCCATGCGCGAACAGCCACTCCCGCAGATCGGCCACGCTGTGCGCGACGTGGCGCGGCGCCAGGCCGGCGAGCGCCTCGCTGCCGTGTGCGCCGTAGCTCACGGCCACGCTCGCCGTGCCGGCGTTGACGGCGAGCTGCAAGTCGTGCGTCGTGTCGCCGATCATCAGCGTGCGCTCGGGCTTCGTGCCGAGCTCGGCCATCAGTTCGCGCAGCATCAGCGGGTCGGGTTTGGAGGCTGTCTCGTCGGCGGCGCGGGTGGCGTCGAACATGCCGTTCAGGCTCACTGCGTTCATCGCGTCGTTCAGGCCCAGGCGCGACTTGCCGGTCGCCACCGCGAGCAAGTGGTTGCGCTCCTTGATCCCTTGCAGCAGCGCCGCCATGCCGGGAAACAGCGCGAGGTCGTGCTGGCGCGCGAAGTAGTGATGGCCGTAGCGCAGGCCGAGTTCGCGATAGCGCTCGGGCGGCAGGCTGGGCGCGGCGTGCCGCAGTGCATCCTTCACGCCGAGGCCGATCACGTAGCTCGCGTCGTGGTCGCTCGGTGCGGCGATGCCGAGGTCGAGGCAAGCAGCCTGGATGCAGCGCGCGATCAACGTCGTCGAGTCGAACAGCGTGCCGTCCCAGTCGAAGACGATGAGGTCGAACTGGCGTCGTCGCGTTGTGGTTTCAGTCATCGTGGATGGGTTCGCAGCGCACCTCGGTCAGCACCGACGCGGCGATGAAACAGGCCTCGTGTGCCCGGTGGTGCAGTTCGGCCAGCACGTCGCGCGTCGGCTGCAGGTCGGCGGCGAAGGCGACGCGCGGGCGCAGCGTCACACGGGTGATCGCCATGCGGCCGGCAGCGTTCTTCGCCATCACACCGACCGCCTCGTCGTCGTAGCGGTCGACGCACAGGCCGCGCTCGGCGGCGAGCGACAGGAACCACAGCATGTGGCAGCTTGACAGCGAAGCGACGAAGGCCTCTTCCGGGTCGACCGCCGCCGGGTTGGACAGCGGCTGCGGCACCACCAGCGGCGAGCTCGACGCGAGTACTTCGGCGCCACCGTCGAAACGCCAGACGTGGGCGCGACTGTAGTGGTTGTCGACGAACGCGGCGTGGCCGCGTTGCCAGTGGATGGTGGCCAGGTGCTGGGACATGAAACGCTCAGATCGTAGTACGGCTGGTCTTGCTCGGCCCCAGCGCGGCCACCATAGCCTCGAATTCCGCCGGCAACGGCGCTTCGAGCTCGATGACCTCGCCGCTCGCGGGGTGCTCGAAGCGCAGCCGGCGCGCGTGCAGAAACATGCGCTCGAAGCGCTGCCCAGGCAGCGCCTCGCCGCGCGCGAGGCGGCGATTGAGGGCGAAGTCACCGTACTTCGGGTCGCCGACGATCGCATGGCCTTCGTGCGCGAGGTGAACGCGGATCTGGTGCGTGCGCCCGGTCTTGAGCGTCACGTCGAGCAGCGTGAACGCGGGCCAGGCCGCAACGACCGCGACCAGCGAGATCGAGCGCCGGCCATCGGCGTGGTCGGCGGCGACGACCCGCACGTGGCGCTCGCCAGCGGCGTCCAGCGTCTTGTGCAGCGCGAGGTCGATCACCTTGTGCGACGCCGGCCACACGCCGGCAACGAGCGCGGCGTAGGTCTTGCCCGTCTCGCGGCGGCGGAACTGGTCTTGCAGCGCGAGAAGCGCCGAGCGCTTCTTGGCGATCAACAGCAGGCCTGAGGTTTCTTTGTCGAGCCGGTGCACGAGTTCGAGGAAGCGCGCTTCGGGCCGCGCGCGGCGCAGTTGCTCGATGACGCCGAAGCTCACCCCGCTGCCGCCGTGCACGGCGACGCCGCAGGGCTTGTCGACAGCGATCAGCGCCTCGTCTTCCCACACGACCGGGAACTCGCGCGGCGGCGCCGGCGCGCGCGCGCCGGGCTCGGCGGCGGGCGAGGTGCGCACCGGCGGCAGGCGCAGCTCGTCGCCGAGCGCAAGCCGCGTGTCGGCCGCCGCGCGACCCTTATTGACGCGCACCTCTCCGCAGCGGATCACGCGGTAGACGTGGGTCTTGGGGACGCCCTTCCACAGGCCGATCAGGAAGTTGTCGAGGCGTTGGCCTTCCGAGCCTTCGTCGATCAAGACTCGCTGCACGGCCGGCGGCGGGGACTGCGGGCGCGACTGGACGGCTTTGGCGGCGCTTTTCCGCACAACGCCCGTGGCGGCTTTGCCCCCTATAATGCTTCGCACCACGTTTGCGTTCTAAGTGTTTGATTTCTCAGAGTTTACCGGCGGGTTGAGACCTCCGGCTCTGCGGCACTCGGGAGGCGGCGGGACGGTCGGGCAGGTTGGCTCGGCCAAGCAAAGGTGATGCAACGCAGGCCCTGCGCGGCAGGCTCCGAACACCCGAGTGACGGAGCGGCCGAGCGCGGCAGGCGGCAGAGCAAACGAACGAGAAGAACACCCCGAGCGAGCACCTGGTGCACGGCCGGGAAAGACAAGGTTTTCAGGTCAGAGGCAGCGGGCGATTCCCGAGGCGCGAGATGCGCCGAAAAGGCAGTCACCGCCATTCCTCTTGCCAGCGTCAAGTGACCCCGCAGATGTTGAACCCGGCCCTGGCGGCTTATCCCCTGCACCGACCCCTGCGCCCGCGCCTCGCGGCAGCGCACAGTGTCGCTGCGAGCGAGCACCGCCTGTTGCCCCGGGGCATCCGCCTCGTCGCTGCCACGCACGCGCCAACGCTGCCCGGGCGGTCGATCTTCTGATCGGCCAGGCCTCGGCAGTCCAGGGCGATTCCTTCAGCGTTCCCTCGCGTTTCTCGTGCATCGAAGCGTCGCCGGCCGCAAGGCCGCGCGACGGGCAGTGATGCGCCAGGCGTTCGCCCGCAATGGGCGGCGCTTGCGCGAAGGAGAGCACATGAAACGCATGCTGATCAATGCGACGCAGCCGGAAGAGCGGCGCCTCGCGATCGTCGACGGCCAAAAGCTGATGGACTTCGAGACCGAGATCGAAGGCCGCGAACAGCGCAAGGGCAACATCTACAAGGCCGTCGTGACCCGCGTCGAGCCTTCGCTCGAGGCCTGCTTCGTCGACTACGGCGAAGACCGCCACGGCTTCCTGCCGTTCAAGGAAATCTCGAAGAACTACTTCCGCGAAGGCGCCAGCGTGCGCGACGCGCGCATCCAGGACGTGATCTCGAACGGCCAGGACCTGCTGGTGCAAGTTGAGAAGGAAGAGCGCGGCAACAAGGGCGCGGCACTGACGACTTTCGTCAGCCTCGCCGGGCGCTACCTGGTCTTGATGCCCAACAACCCGCGCGGCGGTGGCGTCAGCCGGCGCATCGAGGGCGAGGATCGCGAGGAGCTCAAGGAAAACCTCGACCAGCTCGACTACCCGAAGGGCATGAGCCTGATCGCCCGCACCGCCGGCATCGGCCGCAGCGCACCCGAGCTGCAGTGGGACCTGAACTACATGCTCAAGCTGTGGACCGCGATCGACGGCGCGTCCAAGGCCGGCAAGGGCGCGTTCCTGATCTACCAGGAAAGCTCGCTCGTGATCCGCGCGATCCGCGACTACTTCACGGCCGACGTCGGCGAGATCCTGATCGACACCGACGACATCTACGACCAGGCGCAGCAGTTCATGAGCCACGTGATGCCGGAGACGGCGCACAAGGTCAAGCGCTATCGCGACGACACGCCGCTGTTCGCGCGCTTCCAGATCGAGCACCAGATCGAGACCGCGTTCTCGCGCACGGTGAACCTGCCTTCGGGCGGCGCGATCGTGATCGACCACACCGAGGCGCTCGTTTCGGTCGACGTCAACTCGGCGCGCAGCACGCGCGGCAGCGACATCGAGGAGACCGCGACCCGCACCAACCTCGAAGCCGCCGACGAGATCGCGCGCCAGATGCGGCTGCGCGACCTCGGCGGCCTGATCGTCGTCGACTTCATCGACATGGACGAGAGCAAGAACCGGCGCGACGTCGAGATGCGTCTGCGCGACGCGCTGCGGCAGGACCGAGCGCGCGTGCAGCTCAGTTCGATCAGCAAGTTCGGCTTGCTCGAACTCAGCCGCCAGCGGCTGCGCCCGGCCCTCTCCGAAGGCAGCCACATCACCTGCCCGCGCTGCAACGGTACCGGCCACATCCGCGACACCGAATCGAGCGCGCTGCAGATCCTGCGCATGGTTCAGGAAGAGTCGATGAAGGACAACACCGCCGCAGTGCACGTGCAGGTGCCGGTCGAAGTGACGAGCTTCCTGCTCAACGAGAAGCGCACCGAGATCACCAAGATCGAGCTCAAGCAGCGCATCACTGTGCTGCTGGTGCCCAACAAGCATCTCGAGACGCCGAACTACCGCCTGGAGCGCCTGCGCCACGACGACCCGCGGCTGGAGAACCTGCAGGTCAGCTACTCGATGATCGAGGAGCCCGACGACGAAGTCGGCATCACGCGGCGCGAGAAGACCAAGGCCAAGCAGGAGCCCGTGATCAAGGGCGTCCTGCCCGAGACGCCGGCCCCGGTGGCCGCACCCAAGCCCGCGCCGGTGGCGGCGCCGACGGCGGTCAAGTCGCCCGCACCGGCGGCGCCGGTGGCGGCCGCACCCGCGGGCACGCGATTTTTCGGCTGGGTCAAGAGCCTGTTCGGCGCAGCGCCGGCAGCAGCGCCCGCGCCGGCCAAGGCCCCAGCGCCCGCCCCGGCGGCAGGAGCGCCCGACAGCGGCTCCAAGCGCGAAGGGCGCGGCGGACGTGGGCGCGGTGGTGAACGTGGCGATCGCGGTGAGCGCGGTGAGCGTGGCGATCGCAGTGGACGCGGTGGGCGCGGCGGCGAACAAGGCGCGGGAGAACGCACGCGTGACGAAGGACGTGGTGGCGAGGGACGCGGTGATCGCGGTCGTGGCCGCCGTGGCGAACGCGAGGAACGTGTCGACACCGCCAATGCAGCAGCGACGCCCGTCGTCGCAGGTGATGCCGATGAAGGCCGCAGTGAACCGCGCCGTTCGCGCGGTGAACGTAGCGAACGAGGTGAACGCGGCGGGCGCGGAGAGCGTGGGGAGCGCAACGACCGCCGCACCGAACCGGTCGCCGAAGCGGCCGAAGCTGAACTGGCCGCAGTGCAGGGCGCGGCGTCGCCCGCCTTCGGCGATACGCAGCCCGGAACCGACGCGACGGCCGATGGCGAGAACCGCGGCGAACGCGGCCGCCGGCGCCGCCGTCGCGGCGGACGCGACCGCGACGAGACGCGTGACGGCGCCGCAGTCGGCGAGGCCTCACCAGAGGCCGGCGCGCAAGCGCTGTCTAACGGCGAATCTGCGCCTGCAGACGAGCTGGCCGCGCCGACGACCGACATCGATCGTGATCCCGATGGTGCTCAGCCCGAAGGCACTGGGCCCGAGGCTGGCGCCGAGCGCGACGGTCGCCGCCGCGGTGGCCGCGGCCGTGGGCGCCGCGAACCGCGTGAGGCCGAGCTGACTCCCGACGACGCGGTATCCGAAGCGCTGCCGCTCGCCACCCCGATCGAGGCCGAGCCAGTACTGCTGGCGCTGGCCGCACCGAGGCAGGACCTGCTGGCGCTTGACGTGGTCGCCGCACCTGTTGAAGCCACCGCGCCCGCCATCGTCGCCGCACCCAAGGTCGCCGAGCCGTTCGTGCTCGACGCCGATCAATTGCGTGCGGTGGCTGAGGCCGCCGGACTGCAATGGGTCAGCTCCGACGCCGAAAAGATCCGGGCAGTGCAGGAGGCGATGGCGAACGAACCCAAGCCGGTCCACGTGCCGCGCGAGCCCAAGCCGGTCGTCGTGCAGGGCGAAGGCCCGCTGGTGCTGGTCGAGACCCGCAAGGATCTCGCGCAGTACAAGCTGCCGTTTGAGACCAGCGCCAGCTCAGGCTCAGGCGCTTAGAACCGATCTGCGGACAGGTTAAGGCAGGCGTTCCAGCGCGTGCTGGTACGCCGGCTGGTGCATCAGTTCGTCCCAGCTCAGCGGGGCGGACTGGGGCAGCAGATCAAGACGGCGCGCTTCGCTGTCGGGGTCGGTCTGCCAATTCCCTTGCGCGTGCACCTCGGTCAGGTCGTCCAGTAACTGGTCGACCGCCCGCCCGCCGTCCACCGACTGGTTGCAAAGAAGAACCATGTCGCAGCCCGCGTTCAGCGCCACCGCGGCCGCTTCGGCGTAGGTGACGGGTGCGCCATCGATCATGCGCGCGCCCGCCATGCTCAGGTCGTCGCTGAACAGCGCGCCGTTGAAACCGATCTGCTGGCGAAGGATCTCCTTCAGCCAGCGCGGCGAGAAGCCCGCCGGATGGGTGTCGACCTTGGGATAGACGACGTGCGCGGGCATCACGCTCGCAAGCGAGGTGCTGAGCCACTCGTAGGGCCGCGCGTCGTCGGCGAGGATCGCCTTCAGGCTGCGCCGGTCGATGGGAACCTCGTGGTGCGAATCGCCGCGCACGAAGCCGTGGCCCGGGAAGTGCTTGCCGCAGTTGGCCATGCCCGCGAGGCGCAGGCCGTGCATCAGGCTCTTGGCGAGCAGCGTCACCACGCGCGGGTCGCGATGGAAGGCGCGGTCGCCGATCACGCCGCTGTCGCCGTGGTCGAGGTCGAGCACGGGCGTGAAGCTGAGGTCGACGCCGCAGGCGCGCAGCTCGGCGCCGAGCACGTAGCCGGTGGCGGTGGCGGCATCGGTCGCGTCCATCGCGCCGCTGCCAGCGCCGCGACGACCGTCGTTCATCCATTGCTCGCCGAGCACGCGCATCGGCGGCAGGTGGGTGAAGCCATCCGTGCGAAAGCGCTGCACGCGGCCGCCTTCGTGGTCGACGCAGATCAGCACGTCAGGCCGCAGCGACTTGACCTCGGCAGCAAGCTCGGTCAACTGGCGCCGGCTCTCCCAGTTGCGCGCGAACAAGATCAGCCCGCCGGTCAGCGGGTGGCGCAAGCGGCGGCGGTCGTCGTTGCTCAGCCTGCGGCCGGCGATGTCGAGCACTACCGGCGCATGGGGGCCGCCGGGCAAGGTTTGGATGGCGCGAGCGGGCATCACGTGGCCTCCGTGGTTTCGACGACCACGAAGGCCGCTGCGTAGTCCGATTCATCGCTCACGCTCACGTGAGCGACGAGGCCGCGGGCGCTGAACCAGGTGGCGAGTTCGCCGCTCAGTTCGATCGCCGGCTTGCCACTGGCCAGGTTGACGATCTCGCACGCTCGCCAGGTCATGGGCATGTGCAGCCCGAGGCCGATCGCCTTCGAGAACGCCTCCTTGGCCGAGAAGCGCGTCGCCAGGTAACGCAGGCCACGCGCCGGTGCGCGCTCGCGCCGGGCGCGAAACACCGCGAGTTCGCGCGCGCCGAGAACCTTCTCGGCGAAGCGCTCGCCGCGCCGCGCGAACGCAGCCTCGATGCGCCGGATGTCGCAGATGTCGGTGCCGATGCCGAACACCATCACCGCGCCTCGCCAGGCTGGCGCCCGATGTCATCGGCGTCGGCGATGCAGCGCAGGTACTCGCGCACGGTCTGCGCGTAGCCGAGTTCGAGCGCGTCGCAGATCAGCGCGTGGCCGATCGAGACCTCGAGCACGCCGGGAACGGCGGCCAGGAAGTCGGCCAAGTTGTCGCGGTTCAAATCGTGCCCGGCGTTGACGCCCATCCCCGCGGCCTGCGCGGCGCGCGCAGCAGCGGCAAAGCGCGCCAGTTCGGCGGCCTGGCGCGGCGTGCCGTGCGCTGCGGCGAAAGGCTCGGTATAGAGCTCGACGCGGTCGGCGCCGAGCGCACGCGCCCGCGCCACCAAGGCAGAATCGGCGTCCATGAACAGGCTGACGCGAACGCCGAGCGCGTGCGCCTCGGCGATCAGCGGTGCCAGCCGCGCGCCGTCCTGCGCCAGGTCGCAGCCGTGGTCCGAGGTCGGCTGGCCTTCGGCGTCGGGAACGAAGGTGCATTGCTGGGGCCGCAACTCGCGCACGAAGTCCATCAGGTTGTGAAAGGGGTTGCCCTCGATGTTGAACTCGGCCTGCGGCCGATCCTTCAGCAGCGCGGCCAGGTCGCGCACGTCGGCGGCGCGGATGTGGCGTTCGTCGGGGCGCGGGTGCACCGTGATGCCGGCCGCGCCGGCTTCGAGAACGATGTTCGCCGCGCGCGTGATGCTGGGGAACGCGAGCGGCCTGCGGTTGCGCATCATCGCGACGAGGTTCAGGTTGACCGACAGCGCCGTGCGCGCGTGAAGCGCGTCGAGACCTGTGGTGAGCAGCGGGTTCATGGTGATGGATTCTCGGTCATTGCAGTGCGTTTGCAGCGGAGCGCTTCAAGCCGATGGCAGTGCGCTGACGGTGTCATTCGACAGCCGTAGCACTCGTTCAAGGCGGTTCAAGCGGCGGCCCGCGCAAGCCCCATTTCCGTGGGCTCAGAGTGCGTGAGGTCTTCGGCATCACAAGGTGATTGCCGGGCCCAAGAGTCGCACATTCATATTCCGCTCAAAGACAGATCACGGCATCAGGCCGCTGTCGGTCAACGCTCGCTATGATGTGAACGCCATTCCACAGAGGTAATTGCTTGTGGACTTGTCGTCCAGAAACGAAATGAGTCCGCGGCGTCAGTGGCGCGGCCTCGAATGGCTCAGTTTCAGGAGGCGCTGATGATGCAAGGCAATGAATTGTTGGAAAGCTTGTTGAAAGTCGGTCCTGCGTGGGAGGTGCGCCGGTACCAGCATGCAGCCGAACGACTGGATGTCTGGATCGGGCCCAGGCGCGCCGTCCAGCGCGGCTGGTTCAGGCGATCGAGCCGGACGCCCGACGCTCCTCTACGTGAGTACCTCTGGCGCCACACCAACCTGTGCGGCGTGCAATGTCATGTTCACGCCCTGGCGCCTGATGCCAAGTCGCTTCAGGGCCTGCCCTGGGCAGGTGGCAATTCGCCCTTCACGCGGGCGATGGGCAAGCAGGTGTTCACGTTACTTGCCAAAGGAATCGAGTACGGCACGATTTGCGGCCTGCTCGACATCGCCTTGTCCGACCTCTGGAAGTTCAAGCACGCGCTGGACAGTGGCCGGATCGGCGTCTCGGGCCTCCCGGCTTCGGCCGCGCGCAACACCTCGCGACCATCGTCGGCGGCGCCTACGATCGAACCGTCAGCCGGCAGTGCACAGGTGCGCTGGCCAGTGCCCGATGCGACGGACCCGATCTGGCAACGCCTGGTCGAGGGCTCGGTGAAGATCGACGTCAGGGCGCTGGGCCTCAAGCTCTTGCTCACCAAGTTGCGCACGCAGTGGCCACTGATCGATGTCGCGGATGCGAAGGTTGCCAAACTGCGCGAGTTGCATCGCTATTTCCTGAAGAGCGAGCGCATTCTTGGCCACGAACTTGCGCAGGTCACCGCTGCAAGTGCGCTCAGGCCGAGTTCGCCAATACCCAGACCGCCATCGCCGGTCACCGCGCAAGGTGTGCGAAGCAACCTCGCGCCGGTGCCTGAACCCGCGGACTCGGTCTGGCAGCGCCTGATCGAAGGCTCGCTGGCCATCGACATCAAGACCCTGGGCCTACGACTCCTGCTCACCAAATTGAGGACGCAATGGAGGTCCATCGGGGACGAGGAAGTCAAGGTCGCCAAAGTGCGCGAATTGCATCGCTACTTCACGAGGAGCGAGCGCATCCTCGGTTATGAGCTCGCCCAGATCCGCGAAGAAATCAAATGACGCAAGACCAGACCAGCCCATTCCTTCTGCCGCCGAACAATCATCACTTGGTGTCGTTGCGAGAGGCATCGGCACTCATCGACTCGGGGCGGTTCTTCGTCCTCGGCGCCGAGGAGAGCCTGCTGCGCCAGTTGCCGCGCGGCAATTGGATCGCCGGAACGATCCCCTACTTCATGGCGCAGGATGGCGGAACGACCACGCGCAACCAGATTTTCATCAGCGAAGTGCCGGTATTGGCGGGTCCGCCAGTGATTCGCGAGTACGACAACGCGGGCCTGCCTCGCGTCTGCGCGGATGCACCTGCCAGCGGCTTCTCGCTCATCATCCTGCCGGCCTTCAGCGAGGTCCATTCGAGCTTCGCCCGCAACGCGCCCGACTACGAAGAGATGTTCATGTCGCCCCTGGCCGGTTGGGTATCAGGCATCCATCTGGACGATCTGGGCAAGGCCTCGCCATTCGTCGTCAACGGCCAGACGGGCGTCTTGACATCGGAGCGCGCCGTCGTGATGCACGTGCCGTTGCCAGACGACATGATCGCTCGCATCGACATCCTCAACGTGTTCAAGCAGGGCAGCGGGGATGCGATCCGCTTTCCGGAAGCCAGTTTCTCGGTCAGCAACTGCCTGATCAACGGCCGGACCGTTAACTTTTCGGATTACCTTGTCGCCAACAACGTTGACTCACGCCTCCCGCTGGTCGCCGATTACCACGGCGCGATGGTGAATGTGTGCGTGAAGGGAAACGATCGCGAACGACATGTCGTCGATTTCTACGCGCCGGTCTTCGAAGACACCGTCTATCGCGTCGCGGCGCCGATCGGCGACTACGTGCAGCAATTCATCGCCGCGAGTTCCGGCGTGAAGACCGACTCGGTCGTGTTCAGCTGCAACTGCGTCCTCAACTACATGTACTCCGAGCTCGAAGGCAAGCGAACCGGCACCGCGCGCGGGCCCATGACCTTCGGCGAGGTCGCGTATCAGCTGCTCAATCAGACCTTGGTCTACATGATGATCGAGCGCGTGGGGCCGGAGACGGCAAGAGCCTGACCGCAGGCGAGCAACCCAGGTCGCGGCGTCAGCGAGGAGGCGCTACAAGTCCTGCAGCCCCAGCATAACCTGGCGGGTTCGCAGCGGAATCGAGCCGACGTGGTGCTGGATCATGCCCCGCAGCGTCAGTTTGAGCTCTGGCAGGCAGCGCAAACAGGCATGTTCAAGCGCCGCGAGGCTGCCGTGTTCGCGCGCGGCCTGCAGTCCGACCAGGGCTTCGCCAGAGAGCGCCACTTCATCGCCGCGCGCCGCACCAACACCGGCTTCCGCATGCAGCGCGTAGCGCAGGTCGCTGCGCACGGGCTGTTGGGTCAGCGTCTCCAGGCTCAGGTCGGGCAACAGCCCGGTCTCCTGCAGCAGCGTGAGTTCGAAGGCTCGCAACGCCGCCTGCACGCGGGCGTCGTCACGCGAGGCGAGCGCGGGCAGCGTTTGCACGTAGGCGTCGAAGAGCCGCGGATGCGGGTCGTGACGGGCCAGCATCTTCATCAGCAGTTCGTTGCAGTGAAAGCCCGCGAACAGCGCCGCGCCGGTCAGCATCGCCGCGCCGCCGGCCCATTCCGCGGCGCGCAGCGTCTGCACCTCGGGCGGCGCCGCGTCGCCCTCGAGCGTACGCGCCCGCGCCAGCGTCACCTGCAGGCGCTGGAAAGGCAGCAGCACGGCGCGCAGTTGCGAATGTGGCCGCTTGGCGCCCTTGGCCGCCACCGCGAGACGACCCTGCTCGTGCGTGAAGAGGTCGAGGATCAGGCTCGACTCGCTCCAGTCGTAGCGGTGCAGCACGAATGACTGCAGCGTGGCCGACGGGCGCGCCATGCGGGTGGCCATCTATTCGTAGCCGTAGCTGCGCAGATGCTCTTCGTCGTCGGCCCAGCCCGAGCGCACCTTGACCCACAGCTCGAGGAAGACCTTGCCGCCGAGCAGCGCCTCGAGCTCGGTGCGTGCCTCGGTGCCGATGCGCTTGAGCCTCTCGCCGCCGGCGCCGATGATCATGCCCTTGTGCGCTTCGCGCTCGACGACGATGGCCGCGGCGATGCGCCGCAGGTCGCCCCGCGGCCGTGCCCGGCCGCCCGAAGCGGCCGCGCCCCCCACGGGGGGCGGGCGCTGCGACGCAGCGTCCTGGGGGTCGTCGATCTCCTCGAACTTCTCGATCACGACAGTCGAGGTGTACGGCAGTTCGTCGCCGGTCAGCCGAAACAGCTTCTCGCGAATGAGTTCGCTGGCGAGAAAGCGCTCGCTGCGGTCGGTGAGCGCATCCTCTTCGTGCAGCCACGGCGCCTCGGGCAGGTAGGGGCGAACAATCTCGAGCAGTCGCTGCACGTCGGCGGCCTTGCGCGCCGACAGCGGCACGAACTCGGCAAAGGCGCGGCGCTCCTGCATGCTCTGGAGCCAGGGTGCGAGGTCGGCGCGGCGACGCACTTCGTCGAGCTTGTTGGCGACGAGGATCACCGGCCGTGCATGCTCACCCGTGGGTGGCATCAGCGCCAGCACCTTCGCGTCGTCGGGCCCGAAGCGGCCCGCCTCGACCACGAACAGCACGACGTCGACGTCGGCGAGCACGCCTTGCACCGTGCGGTTGAGGGTGCGGTTCAGCGCCGCGTTGTGCCGGGTCTGGAAGCCCGGCGTATCGACGAACACGAACTGGCTTTCGCCCAAGGTGCGGATGCCGGTGATGCGGTGCCGCGTGGTCTGCGCCTTGCTCGAGGTGATGCTCACCTTCTGCCCGACGAGCGCGTTGAGCAGCGTCGACTTGCCGACGTTGGGGCGGCCGACGATCGCAACCAGCCCGCAGCGGCGGCCTGCGGCGGCGTCGCCGGCCGCGGGCGATTCGAGGGTCGTCATCGTTGTGGGATCCGGCTCAACTGCGCAGCCGAACATCGGTGCGGTCGCTGGACTTGAGGAGGTCGATCATGCGCCGCGCGGCTTCCTGCTCGGCATGGCGGCGCGAGCGGCCCTCGCCGCGCTGCGTGAGGCCCACCGCCTCGGTGGCGCACTCGACCTCGAAGGTCTGTGCATGCGCCTGCCCGCGCGTGGCGCTGATGCGATAGACAGGCACCGGCAGACGGCGCGCCTGCAGCCATTCCTGCAACTCGGTCTTCGCATCCTTGGACCAAGCCTCGAAGTCGGTCGTGGCGATGACCTCGCCGAAGAGGCGCTCGACAAGCACCTGCGCCTGCCCGAAGCCGCCGTCGACGAAGGTGGCGCCGATCAGCGCCTCGAGGGCGTCGGCGAGGATGGACGGGCGCTGCGCCCCCCCGCCGCGCGCCTCGCCATCGCTCAGGCGCAGCACCTCGGGCAGGCCCAGTTGCAGCGCGACCCGGTGCAGGCTGTCCTCGCGCACCAGATGGGCGCGAACGCGCGTCAGGTCGCCCTCGTCGGAGCCGCCGAAGCGCTCGAAGAGTAGGCTCGAGATGGCCACGCTCAGCACCGCATCACCGAGGAACTCCAGGCGCTCGTTGTGGTCGGCGCCGAAGCTGCGGTGCGTCAGCGCACGCGTGAGAAGTTCGGGTCGCGCGAAGCGGTAGCCGGTGCGCTGTTGCAGCGCTTCGAGTTGGGAGTCCATCGCGGGATCAGAGGCTGAGAGTCTGTCGGGCATGCCCGAGCAGCGCGCCATAAGGCGCCCGATCTAGACGCAAAGCACAGCCATAGCCCCAGCTATGGCGAGCATTTGCAACGACGAGCGGGTGCCTTATGGCGTGATGAGCGGGCATGATCGACGGACTCTCAGCCTCTCGGCCCTGCTACTTTGGCTTGGAGGCACCCTCGTACTTGATGAGCAGGAAGACCGGGCTGAAGAGCTCGATCTCCTTCTGGTACGCAAAGCGGATCACCACGCGCTCGTCTTCCTTCGTGATCTTGAGGTCCTTGCCCGAGATCGTGGTGATCGCATACTCGATTTCCTTCTGGCGGTCGAATGCGGCCCGGATCTCGGGGACCGTGGACAGCCCTTCGCTGGCCACCTTGTTGACGGCGCGCTGGATCGTCAGGTATTCGTTGACCGTGGGCACCACACGCAGCCCGACCAGAGCCACAAAGGCGATCACGACAGCCCAGAACAGCAGGCCCAGAAGCGTGATGCCACGCTGCACGCGCGGCTGCGATCGTTCAGCAAGCATGTGGCTTTGCTCCAGAGAACAGCGTAAGTCCATCGCGCCCGAGCACTCCTCGCTCAATGGAACGAACCGATACGCTTCCAGTCACCGAAGTTCATCCACACGAAGATCGCCTTGCCGACAATGTTCTCATCGGGCACGAAACCCCAGAAGCGCGAATCCATCGAATTGTCGCGGTTGTCGCCCATCATGAAATAGTAGCCTTGCGGCACCTTGCAGGTCACTGCTTCCACGGTATACGTGCAGTTCTCGCGGTACGGGAACGCGCGCTGGTCGTCGCTGCCATAGAACGGCTGCAGGCGCGGATTGACGAGAATCCGGTGCGCGACATCGCCCAGCAGTTCCTTGAACTGCGGCGCGTAGCGCATGCTCTCCTCGTCGTAATACTCGGGCATCGGCTCGGTGGGCACGCGCTGGCCGTTGACGTACAACTGTTGCGCGCGGTAACTGATCTCGTCGCCGGGCACGCCGACCACGCGCTTGATGTAGTCGACGCTGGTGTCCCGCGGATAGCGGAACACCATCACGTCGCCGCGCTGCGGGTCGTGGTTGGCGATGATCTTCTTGTTCATCACGGGCAGGCGGATCCCGTAGTGGTATTTGTTGACGAGGATGAGGTCGCCCACCTGCAAGGTCGGAATCATCGAACCCGACGGGATCTTGAACGGCTCGAACAGGAACGAACGCAGCAGGAACACGATCAGAATGACGGGGAACAGGCCCGCCGTCCAGTCCAGCCACCAGGGCTGGGCCAGCACGGCCTGCTTGGCCGAAGTGAGGTCGCCGTCGACGGCGCTGATGCCACGACGCGCGAATTCCTGCCGACGCGCGCCGTCCTGCGCTTCGAGGCTGGCGGCGGCCGCCTCACGCTGCGGCTTGAAGTGCAGCCTCTCGGCCAGCCAATAACCGAGTGTCACGAGCGTCAGGATCAGCAGCAGCAGCGAAAAGTTGCCGCTCCAGTAGCCGACATACCAGCCGCCGAGAAAGAGCGCTAGGCAGGCGTAAAGCAGTCCGGTCAATGGGGCCATCGGTCGAGTCATCCTAGAAACCGCAGTTGACCGCTTGTCTGCGCTGGCCACACCGCATGAATCCTGACGTTTGCGCCCACGATCGCCTTCACCACTTGGGTGACCGCGCTACGCACCCGATCGAACCGCGCTGCGCCGCCCTGGCCGCG
>CAIKUF010000212.1 GCA_903830565.1 uncultured bacterium
ATCGGCATGGCCATCGTGCAGCCCGACGGCACGATGTCGCAGGTGAATCTGGCCCTTTGCGCGCTGGTCGACTGGCCCCGTGAGGCCTTGCTGAACCGGGCGTTCGTCGATCTGCTGCACGCGAGCGACGCTCAGGCGCTGCTGGCGCGCGCCGGCGTGGTGGCCGTGGGCGACGGCGACGCCTTCACGATGGAGTTGCGCTGCATTCATGCGTCGGAGCAGGACATCTGGGTCTCGCTGCACTGCGGCCGTTTCGTCGACCCGACGAACGACCAGAGCGGCCTGATCTATCAGTTGCACAACATCAGCGCACGCCGGGTGGCCGAGGACGAGTTGCACCACATCGCCTACCACGACGAGCTGACCGACCTTGCCAACCGCCATGCCTTCAACGAGCGCCTGGACGTCGCAGTCAAGCGCCACCGCGACGATCCCTCGAGGCGCTTCGTCGTCATGTTCCTGGACCTCGACCGCTTCAAAGTGGTCAACGACAGCCTGGGCCACATCGCCGGCAACGCGATGCTGCGCGTGGTGGCTAGGCGCCTGGCCGGGTCGGTGCAGGCTGGCGACCTCGTGGCCCGGCTCGGCGGCGACGAGTTCGCCGTCCTGCTGCAGAACGTGGGTGACCCGCACGACGCCGTCGCCCTCGCCCACCATCTGCTGCACACGCTGGCGACACCGATCCAGATCAACGGCAACGAAGTCGTGCCCGGCGCGAGCATCGGCGTGACGTTCAGCGATCTCGGCGACCGCAGCACCGACGAAGTGCTGCGCGACGCCGACCTGGCGATGTACGAGGCCAAGGCTTCCGGGCGCAACCGGGTCACGGTGTTCGATGCCGGCATGCACGAGCGCATCACCGAGAAGATGCAACTCGAGAGCGATTTGCGCCGCGCCATTGCCGAGGGGCAGCTTTCGCTCGTGTTCCAGCCGATGTACGAGCTCGAGCCCTTCCGCCTGATGGGCTTGGAGGCACTCGCCCGTTGGACGCACCCGGTGCGCGGCCCGATCAGCCCGCTGGTCTTCATTGCGCTGGCCGAGGAGAACGGCCACATCGAGGCGCTGACGGCCTGGGTGATCGAGCGCGCGGCGGCTCAACTCGCGCAGTGGCACGCCATCGGCCCGCATTTGGCGCACCTGGGCATTCACGTCAACATCTCCGGCCGCGACCTCGGCCACGCCTACCTCGTGCCGCATGTGCGCGAGGTGCTGGCTCGCCATGCCTTGCCGCCCCGGGCGCTGACGCTGGAGATCACCGAGACGACCCTGATGGCGCAGCTCGATGTCGCACTGATCGCGCTGCGAAAGATGCGCGAGCTGGGCGTCAATTTCAGCATCGACGACTTCGGCACCGGCTATTCGTCGCTCGCCTACCTGAGCACGCTGCCGATCGATCACCTGAAGATCGATCGCTCGTTCGTGTCTGGAATGGACCACTCGCCGGAGAACGTGGAGATCGTGCGCGCCATGCTCACGCTCGGCCGCACGCTGAACAAAATCGTCGTCGCCGAAGGCATCGAGACGCCCGCGCAGCTCGCCACGCTGCGCGAGATGGGCGTTCATGTCGGCCAGGGTTTCCTGCTCTCGCGCCCGTTGCGCGTCGAGCAGGTGGACGCCATGCTCCGCGCCGAGGAACGGCGCGCCGCCTGAGGCAGCCCGGACGTGAAAACGCCGCCGGGCTGCAACAGCGCGGCGGCGTGTTCGAGGGGGCTCAGGCGATCACTTGTCGCCCGGCACCTTGCCTTCCACGCCCTTGACGTAGAACTTGATGCCGCCGAGGAACTTGTCGTCCGCGACTTCGTCCTTCTTGAGCACGGGCTTGCCGTCCTGGCCGAGGATCGGGCCCTTCCAGATCACGTAGCTGCCGTCCTTGAGGCCGGCCTTGACGGCTTCGACCTTGGCCTTGAGCTCGGGCGGCACCTTGTCGGAGATCGAGACGATGTCGATCGCGCCTTCCTTCACGCCCCACCAGCTCTGGCCGCTGGTCCACTTGTTGTCCAGCGTGTCCTGCACCGCCTTGACGTAGTACGGCCCCCAGTTGATGACCGACGACGCAAGATGGGCGTTAGGCGCGTAGGCCTGCATGTCGCTGTCCCAGCCGATGCCGTACTTGCCGGCCTTCTCGGCCGTCTGTAGCACGGCCGACGAATCGGTGTTCTGCATCAGCACGTCGGCGCCGCCGTTGATGAGCGACTGCGCGGCCTCGGTTTCCTTGGGCGGGTTGAACCACTCGTTGACCCAGACGACCTTGGTCTTGACCTTCGGGTTGACCGATTGCGCACCGAGCGTGAAGCTGTCGATGTTGCGGATCACCTCGGGGATGGGGATCGAGCCGACGACGCCGAGCACGTTGGTCTTGGTCATGCCGCCGGCGAGCACGCCGGCCATGTAGGCGCCTTCGTAGGTGCGGCTGTCGTAGGTGCGCAGGTTGTCGGCCGTCTTGTAGCCGGTGGCGTGCTCGAACTTCACATCCTTGAGGTCGGCTGCGGTCTTGAGCATCGGTTCCATGTAGCCGAAGGTGGTGCCGAAGATCAGCTTGTTGCCTTGGCTCGCGGCGTCGCGGAAGACGCGCTCGGCGTCGGCCGACTCGGGCACCTTCTCGACGAAGGTCGTGGACACCTTGTCGCCGAACTGCTTCTCGACCGCCTTGCGGCCGTTGTCGTGCGCGAAGGTCCAGCCGCCGTCGCCGACCGGGCCGACGTAGATGAAGGCCACCTTCAGCGGCTCGGGCATGGGCGCGGCAGCCACCGACGCGGCCGGGGCCGGCGCGGACGCCGCGGGAGCCGGTGCCGCCGGGGCCTCTTCCTTCTTGCCGCAGCCAGCGAGCGCTGCCGCCGCAGCGAGCGCTGTCCAGCCGGCGGCCTTCAGCAATGTGCGTTTGGAAACTTGAGTCATGGTTTCTCCAGGTTGAACGTCGAATCGGTGGAAAGTCTGGGCGCCCTCCGGTGGCGCGCCCGCGGATTATCGGACACGCAGCGGATGCTTGTCGTCAACTGCCCGGGTAAAACGGCTTACCGATCGAGGCCGGCATGTTGGCG
The DNA here is from genome assembly GCA_903830565.1 of uncultured bacterium. Lineage (GTDB taxonomy): Bacteria > Pseudomonadota > Gammaproteobacteria > Burkholderiales > Burkholderiaceae_C > CAIKUF01. Next base: position 3,039 of record CAIKUF010000212.1, read on the forward strand.
CGGATGAAGCTCGCGTTGCGCGAGATCAGCACCAGCACGAGGATCGTCGCCAGGTAGGGCAGCATGGTCAGGAACTGGCTGGGCACCTCGACGCCCTCGCCTTGCAGGTGGAACTGCAGCATCGTCACGCCGCCGAAGAGGTAGGCGCCGAGCAGCACGCGGATCGGGCGCCAGGTGCCGAAGGTCGTCAGCGCGAGCGCAATCCAGCCCTTACCGGCCACCATGCCTTCGACCCACAGCGGCGTGTAGACCACCGACACGTAGGCCCCCGAGATGCCGCACAGCGCGCCGCCCACCACCACCGCCAGCATGCGGATGCGCCGCACCGGGTAGCCCAGGGCATGCGCCGACTCGGGCGACTCGCCGACCGCGCGCAGGACGAGGCCGGCGCGCGAGTTGTAGAGGAACCACGTCAACGCGACCGTGAGCACGACGGCGATGTAGACCATCGGGTGCTGCTTGAAGAGCGCCGAGCCGAGGAACGGCACATCGGACAGCACCGGGATCTCGAAACGCGGCCGTTCGCTGAGCTTGGACTGCGCGTAGCCGATGCCGACGAAGGCCGAGAAGCCGGCGCCGAACAGGCTGAGCGCGAGCCCGGTCGCGTACTGGTTGGTGTTCATCCAGATCACGAGCACGCCGAAGGCCGCTGCCATCAACCCGCCCGCCGCGGCGCCGGCCGCGAAGGCCAGCCAGTCGCTGCCGGTATGAAAGGCCGTTGCGTAGCCCGCCACCGCGGCGACGAGCATCATGCCCTCGGCACCGAGGTTGACGATGCCCGCGCGTTCGTTGATCAATAGGCCGAGCGCGGCGAACGCGAGCAGCGTGCCGGCATTGAGCGTGGCGGCAAGGAGGAGCGCCATCGATTCCATCAGACCCCCTTGGCCGCATCGGCGGCATGGTTCGCATTCGTCGGCACGGGCCGGGCCGGCACCCAACGAACGCGATAGTGAACGAGCGTGTCGCAGGCCAGCAGCGTGAACAGCAGCAGGCCCTGAAAGACGCCGGTGAGCGACTTGGGCAGCCCGAGGCGCGACTGCGCCAGCTCGCCGCCGATGTAGAACATGCTCATCAGGATGGCCGAGAACACCGTGCCCAGCGGATGCAGGCGCCCGACGTAGGCCACGATGATGGCCGCGAAGCCGTAGCCCGCCGGCACGTGCGGCGTGAGCTGCCCGATCGGCCCGGCGACTTCGAATGCACCGGCGAGCCCGGCCATACCGCCAGAAAGCAGCAAGGCCGTCCAAAGCGCGCGCCGTGACGAGAAGCCTGCATAGCGCGCCGCAGCCGGCGCCAGCCCGCCGACCTGGAGTTGAAAGCCCATGTAGGTGCGAAACAGCAGCACCCAGAAGCCAGCCACGGCGATCAGCGCGACCACGAGGCCGATGTGCGTTCGAAACCCGCCCGCGAGGCGCGGGATCTTGGTCGCCGCCGCGAAGGTGATGGTCTGCGGAAAGTTGTAGCCCGCCGGGTCCTTCCACGGCCCAAAGACGAGGTAGTTGAGGACCATGTCGGCCACGTAGACGAGCATCAGGCTGACCAGGATTTCGTTGGCGTTGAAGCGGTCGCGCAGCAGCGCGACGATGCCGGCCCAGAACATGCCGCCGAGCACGCCGGCGAGCAAGATGGGGACGACGATCCAGTGGCTGGTCGTCGGCCCCGCCTGCATCGCCACACCGCCGGCGAAGATCGCGCCGAGAACGAACTGCCCTTCGGCGCCGATGTTCCACACGTTGGAGCGAAAGCAGACCGAAAGGCCGAGCGCGATGAGGAGCAGCGGCGTCACCTTCATCGCCAGCTCCGACAGCGCGTACAGGTTCTTGACCGGCTCGATGAAGAACATCTGCAGGCCCTTGGACGGGTCTTTGCCGAGAAGCACGAAAAGGCAGGTCCCGATCATGACCGTGATCGCCAGCGCCAGCAGCGGCGAGGCGACGGACATCAGCTTCGACGCCTCGGCGCGCGGCTCGAACTTAAGCATGCGCCGCCTCCTCACGCGCCGCCGGGCGGCCGGCCCACAAGCCCGACATCCACTCGCCGATGGTTTCCACCGTCGCCTGCACCGTCGGCACCGAGGGCGACACCCTGCCCTGCGCGATCACGAGCAGGCGGTCGCAGATCTCGAACAACTCGTCGAGCTCCTCGCTGACGACGAGCAGCGCGCAGCCTTCGTCGCGCAGCTTCAAGAGCTCGCCGCGGATCTGCGCCGCCGCGCCGACATCGACGCCCCAGGTCGGCTGCGAGACGATGAGCAGCTTGGGCTGGGCGGAAATCTCGCGCCCGACGATGAACTTCTGCAGGTTGCCGCCCGAGAGCGACTTCGCCGCCGCATCGACGCCGCCGGCGCGAACGTAAAAGCGCTTGATCACGCTCGCGGCCAGCCGGTTCACCGCCGCAACGTCGATCCAGCCCGAGGCCGACACCGTCTCGGTGCGCGTGAGCAGCGTGTTCTGCGCCAGCGAGAGCGTCGGCACCGCGCCGCGCCCGAGTCGCTCCTCGGGAATGAAGTGCAGGCCCGCCTTGCGCCGCCGCCGCGGCGAGTGGCTACCGATCGGCTTTCCGAAAAGGCCAATGGCGTCGGGCGGCGAGCGCGCATCCTCGCCCGACAGTGCGGCCATCAGCTCCTGCTGCCCATTGCCCGACACGCCGGCGATGCCGACGATCTCGCCGGCACGCACTTCGAAGCCGATATCAGCGAGCGTCATCCCGAACGGGTCTTGCTTGGGCAAGCTCAGGCCCTGCACCTTGAGCACGACCGCTCCCAGCTTGGCCTCGCGATGCTGCAACTGCGGCGGCTCGGCGCCGATCATCAGGCGCGACAGGCTGGCATTGGTCTCCTGCGTCGGGTCGACCTCGCCGGTGACCTTGCCGCCGCGCATCACGGTGCAGGTGTGGCACAGCGCACGAATCTCGTCGAGCTTGTGGCTGATGTAGAGGATGCTGCAGCCCTCGGCAGCGAGCTTGCGCAGGGTGACGAAGAGCTTGTCGACGGCCTGCGGCGTCAGCACCGAGGTCGGCTCGTCGAGGATCAAGAGCTTGGGGTTCGTCAGCAGCGCGCGCACGATCTCGACCCGCTGCCTCTCGCCGACCGACAGCGTGTGCACCGGCCGCAGCGGCTCGACCTCGAGCCCGTATTCCTTGGCGACCTGGGTGATGCGCTGCGACACTTCGGCGAGCGAGATCGACTTGCCCAGACCGAGCCAGACGTTCTCTGCCGAGGTCAGCGTGTCGAAGAGCGAGAAGTGCTGGTAGACCATGCTGATGCCGAGCAGTCGCGCCTGCGCCGGGCTGGCGACCTGCACGGCCTGGCCGTTCCAGCGTATCTCGCCTTCGTCGGGCTTCACGGCGCCATAGATCATCTTCATCAGCGTCGACTTGCCGGCGCCGTTCTCGCCCAGCACGGCGTGGATCTGGCCCGCCTCGACACGCAGGCTCACGCGGTCGTTGGCCTTGACCGCAGGGTATTGCTTGCTGAGATTGATCAGTTCGAGTCTGAGCATGCGCGATCTCCAGGGTGCTCGCCGACGCCGCCGATTGTGCGGCCCCGCGCGTAGCGCTCGACGCCCGCGATGAACGTCGCCGCGAGATTGCGATCGTCGGCCAGCGTCATCCAGGCAAAGACTCGCTCATGCAATTCGCGCGCCACCGACATGCGGCGCTCGGCCACCGGGCCCACCGCCCAGTCCCAAACGCACACGTCGGCCACCGTGCCGGCATCCAAGCTGCCGATCTCGCCCTGCAACCCGAGCGCGCGCGCGGGGCCGCGCGTGGCCGCGTGAAGCGCCGTCCACGCGGTCAGGCGCTCGCCGGCCAGGGCCTGCACCTTGTAGGCGTCGGCCATCGTGCGCAGCATGGACAGGCTGGTGCCGCCGCCGACGTCGCTCGCCAAGCTGACCGCGGTGCCAGCCTCCTCGGCGCCGCGCCAGCCGAAGAGGCCGCTGCCGAGAAAGAGGTTCGACGACGGGCTGTGCGCGATCTGCGCCCCGCTGCCCCGCAGCGCCGCGCGGTCTTCGTCGTCGAGCCAGATGCCATGCGCGAGAACGCTGCGCGGATGCAGCAGGCCGGCGCGGGCGTAGACGTCGAGATAGCTGCGCGCCTCGGGAAACAGCTCGCGCGCCCAGCGCACTTCGGCGCGGTTCTCGGCCACGTGGGTTTGCATGTAGACGCCCGGATACGCCTGGCACAGACGGCCGGCCATCGCCAGTTGCGCCGGTGTGCTGGCCGGCGCGAAGCGCACCGTCACCGCATAGGCAAGGCGAGCGCGGCCGTGCCAGCGGTCGATGAGGGCGATGCAATCGCGCTCGGCCTGATCGACGTCGTCGCAGAGGTCGGCCGGCGCGTTGCGATCCATCAGCACCTTGCCGGCGATGAGGCGCATGCCGCGCCGCTCTGCGGCGGCGAAGAGGGCATCGGCCGACGCCTTGTGCACCGTGGGGAACACCACCGCCGACGTCGTTCCATGAGCGAGCAGCGCGTCGAGGAACAGTGCGGCGCCGGCCTCGGCCTGCGCCGGGTCGCGATAGCGCAACTCGGCCGGGAACGTATAGGTGTTCAGCCAGTCGAGCAGCTCGGCGCCGTAGCTCGCGATGACGTCGGTCTGCGCGCTGTGCACGTGGGTATCGATGAAGCCCGGAAGGATCAGCCGGCCGCGATGGTCATGGCAGGTCCAGCTCGCGTCGGGCAGTTCGGCCCCCGGCTGCGCGCCGACGATGCGGCCGCCTTCGACGAGCAGCCAGTGATCGGGCCGAAAGCGCACCCCGTGCAGGCCAATGTCGGCCCAGCGCGGCGCGGCGCTGAAGTCGAGCAGGTCGCCGCGCAGAGCGATGCGATCGCATGCGTCGGATGGGGTCATCTCACAGGTTCCGCTGCGCAGCGATGGGCCGCTCTCGGCCCATTGCAGTCGTTCCTGGTACACGGTTTCGCGCGGGCCATGGACGATGGGTGCCCGCCGCTGCTCGTGTCCCCCGGGCC
>CAIKUF010000213.1 GCA_903830565.1 uncultured bacterium
ACACCGACCTCGGCAAGTACCCCATCGTCGCCGTGGTCGGCACCGACGCCATCGACGCCGAGAACGGCCCGGTGACGCAGGCCTACACGATGTCGGCCCCGGCCGACAAGGTGGCCGTCGTCAGCCCGCTGACGACGCTGGTGCAGCAGACCGTCGCCACCACCGGCGCCAGCTCGGCCGACGCGGCCAAGTCGGTGCAGGACGCGACCGGCATCACCGTCTCGCTGTTCGAGGACTTCACGAAGGTGCCCGCGCCGACCGATGGCAGCATCGGCGCAGCCAGCGTGGCGCGGATGGTCGTCGTGACGACGCAGGCGCAGTCGGCCGCCATCGCCGGCACGCTAGGCTCGACGGCGGTCGATGGCAGCGCCATCACGCAGGCCGACCTCGACAAGGCGAGCCAGAACAAGGTGCTCGAGATGCTGCCGGCGCTGGTGACCGCGCTCAGCGACCCGGCTGTGCGCAACGCGGCTGCGGCAGACAAGGAAGCCGCGCTCGCAAGCGCCGCCTCGGCGCTGGTCGCGAGCTCGGGGCTGACCCCGGCCGCGGTGGCGACCGTCGTTGCCATCAACAACCAGACCTCGTCGAACACGCCGGTCGTCGTGACCCCGCCGGTCGCGGGATTCAACCTCGCGAGCCTGACCTTCACCGATGCGTCGAACTACTTCACGCGCGTCTTCAGCAGCTCGCTGGCCCAGAACACGCCGGATGCGGGCAACAACGTCAAGTATGTCGAGCGCCGTACGCGCAGCATCGCGGGCAACGTGGCCAAGTGGGGCATGGGCAGCGATCCGGCGCGCGGCTCGGACCTGCACTGGAACGGCTCGGCGTGGGTCAACTGCCCGATCAACTTCGAGAACACGAACAGCGTGCGCGACGCCCAGGGCAACAGCGTCTACACCTACTGCGACGGTGCCGAGACCGGCAAGAGCAATCGGGCCACGTTCAACATCGAGGGCAAGACGCTGGCCGAGGTCTACGCCAGCGTTCGCGCGGCCGGCTACACGAACCTGACGATCGCCGACGCCAGCGTGCTCGGCACGGCGACCTTCCCGACCGGGTCGGCGCTGCTCTATCAATCCAACACCGCCCTCACCGAAGCCATTTCGTACTACCCCGGCAGCGCCCGCCCGGTGGGCCTGAGCAACGTGGTCACGCAATACAGCGCAGCCGTCTCGGCCGGCGGCGTTGCCACCGGCCAGGCCGCCGGCACGGCGTGCAACTCGGCCGAGTTCAAGAACACCAACGGCGCCAACAGCACGACGCTGGAAGGCCTGATCGGCGCCATGACCGGCACGCCCTGCGTCTTTGCGCAAGGCAGCTTCACCTACAACGGCGTCAAGACCACCAGCCCCGACGCGAGCGACGAAGCCTGGGGCAACAGCACGGTCAGCCTGGGCAGCATCGGCACGGCACCGGTCGGCACCGGCGCGACGGCACCCGGCTTCTACAGCGGCAACACCAAGCTTCGTGCCGCCTTCAAGGGCACCGGCGACAAGGCGGTCACGTACTACGCTTGCAAGGAGCGCTTCAACAACGGGGGGACGCGCAATTGCACCGCCATCGGCAGCGGCAGCTATGCCATCTCGACCCTGGGCGACGCGCGCGTGCTGACCTTGAACAACCTGCCGCTGCAGGCCGCGCCGCTGAACTACACGCGCGTCTTCGTCGAGCGCGGCGGCCTCATCTACAGCGGCTATCAGAGCAAGCCGGCGGTGAGCAACAGCGCGCGCCTGAATACCGTGGCCGCGAC
>CAIKUF010000214.1 GCA_903830565.1 uncultured bacterium
CTGCTGACCTTCCTCACCGGGCGCGTGAACAATCAGTTTCTGCTCGCGCTTCAGAACACCGGGTACAACGATGGGCGCAAGATCGGAATGATCGAGATCAACCCTTACCTGATCTCGGTGATCGGCAATCCTGGGGCGTACAACTACTTGAATGTGCAGGACAGTGCCTGTCTGACGCAGGACCCGCTAATGTGCACGACGAAGACGTTGCAAACCAATCCTGACGGAACAAGCGCTGTCTGTAGCATCGGCAGCGTGCAGGTCAGTGGTGACTGCACTTGGCTGTGGGCCACGGACCTTCAGTTCAGCCCTGGAGGTCATCGGCAACTCGGCAACCTCGCGTCCAGCCGCGCACATAACCAGCCGTTCTAGCCTGTCGGTCGTTGTGTTCGGTCAGCGCCGAGGCGCGGCCGCAGCGCGCGGCGCCAGCGCCCACTCGACCAGTGCGTCCAGCGCGGGCCGGGCTGCGTTGGCATTCGCGTGGTTGACGATCGCAACCAGCACGAAGCGACGGCCGTTGGCCGCAAGCACATAACCCGCGACGGCGGCAACGTCGCGCAGCGAGCCTGTCTTGAGGTGCGCGCGACCGACGACCTTGGCCGACGCCATCGCGGCTGACCGACGCAGGGTGCCGTCCAGCCCGCTGACCGGAAGCGAACTGATGTACTCGGGCATCACCGTGCTCGCCCAGGCCCTTTGCAGCAACAGCGCCAGCGCGTCGGCGCTCACGCGCGATTCGCGCGACAGGCCCGATCCGGTGTCGATCACGATGTCCACGGCGCGCTCGCCCAGCTTCGCGGTCAACCAGGCACGGACCGCCTCGCGCGCCGCGTCGGCTGTTCCGGCTCCCTTGATCTGCAGGCCCAGCGTGAGGAACAGCTGCTGCGCCATCACGTTGTTGCTGTACTTGTTGATGTCGCGCACGACATCGGCCAGCGGCGGCGATGCGACCTCGAAGCTCGGGCGCGTCGTCGGTGCGGGGCCGTCGCGCACGCTGCCGGTGAGCGCTCCACCCGCCTCGCGCCACAGGGCCTCGATCAGGCGCGCGTTGTAACTGGCCGGCTCGGCGTAGGCCTGTGGCCAAGTCTTCTCGCCGCAACTGGCGGCATAGTTGCCCTGCAAGCGAATGCGCGCCGGATCGCTTGCGTCGAGCTTGAGTGCGCCGCGCCAGTTGTCGCACGCGGCAGTGACCAGGGGCACCGAGGCGTCGACGCGCAACCCGGCCAGCGGTGGATCGGCGGCCACGCTGGCGACACCGCGCGCCGGATCGGGGGTGAAGGTCAGCAGCAGCGACTTGTAGTTGAGCAACAGCGCGTCGGCCTGCGCGTTGTAGGGTCGCAGCGGCTCGCCGTCGAAGTCGGCCGGCGATTGCCCGGCATCGGCGAAGGCGCTGCGGTCGAGCACGATGTCGCCATGGATCTCGCGCACGCCCGTCTGTCGCACGCGCCGCAGCAGCAGCCAGATGCGCTCGAGCACGAGCTTGGGGTCGCCGCTGCCCTTGATCACGAGGTTGCCTTCGAGCACGCCGTCGGGTCCCGGGGTGCGCACGCTGCCGAGCAGCCACACCGGCGTCGACCAGGCCCATGCCGGCCCCAGCAGGTCGAGCGCGGCGAAGGTGGTGACGAGCTTCATCAGCGACGCCGGGTTGACGCTCTGCCCTCCACGCCAAGCCAACTCGGGTGGCAGGCCGGCGACGTCCTGCACGACCACCGACAAGGCCTCGGCCGGCACCTTGGCGCGTTCGAGCGCGGTCAGCACTTCTGGCGGCAGCGCAGGCTGCGGCGCGGCGTCGGCGAATGCGGTCGCGAGAACACCGACCAGGCAAGCCACGATCGCGTGGCGACGTAACGGGGTGGCCATGCTGCGATGTTACGGCGCGCGCCCTGCACGCACGGGCGCGCAGGGTGCTGGCCTAAACTCACGCCATGATGGTC
>CAIKUF010000215.1 GCA_903830565.1 uncultured bacterium
CTTGATCGAACGCGCCGGCCTGCCGGTGCGCGCGCCAGCGCTCGGCGCGCAGCGCTACCTCGAACTGATGCGGCTCGACAAAAAGGCCGAAGGTGGCGAGATGCGCTTCGTCGTCATCGAGTCGCCCGGCCGGGCAGGGCTGCGGGCGGCGCCGGATGAGTCGGTGGCTGAGGTCATCGCGGCACACTGCGTTAGCATCGCGCTCGATTGAGCGGGCACCAAGCCGACTCGACGTCTTTCTTTCAGATCAGGAGAACCCTTATGCACCCTGCCATTGCCGCGTTCGTCGTGCTCGCTATCGTCGGCACCCCGATAGCTAACGCGCAAACCAAACCTGCCGTCCCCGCCAAGGCCGGCTCGGCCGCGGCTGCGGCCAAGGCCGGCGTCCCGGCTGCCGCGGCCATCGCCAGCCCGCTCAAGCCCGGCCTGTGGGAGATCGTGCTGCTCAACGAGACGCCGGGCTCGGTCTCGCGCAGGTCGGTCACGGCGCGCGCCTGCCATTCGGCCGACGACGTGAAGTCCTTGCAGCAGGTGCTGCCCCGCCAGCAGGAGTTCGGCATGCAGTGCACCACCCGCGATCTCAAGCTCAATGGCGCCAACGCGACGTGGCGCGTCGATTGCTCGGGCAAGGAAGGCAGCTTGAGCGGCCCCGCCAAGCTGACCCTGGCCAGCGATTCGTACACCGGCAGCGCCGATCTGCAACGCGTGGCCGCAGGCAAGCCGAGCAAGGTGCAGCAGACGATCACCGGCAAGTGGATCTCGGCCTGCAAGTAAGCGCATCGCCCGGCGTGAAATAGTTCACACGCGCCGCCGCCCGTATGCCCCGGCGCGCCGTTCGTCGCGCCGCGATGGTGCCCAGCGAGCGAGCCGCACAGACTCGAACCCGGCTTGAAGAGGGTTTCGCATGCGCGCGCACAAGGGGTTCACACTCATCGAGGTGATGATCGTGGTGGCGATCGTCGCCATCCTCGCGGCGATCGCGCTCCCCTCGTACACGAACTACATTCGGCGCGGCCGAATTGTCGAGGCCGTCTCGGGCCTGTCGGGGATGAGCGTGCGGATGGAGCAGTTCTTCCAGGACCAGCGCACGTATGCCGGAGCGTGCGTGGACGACTCCGTGGCGGCGCTGCCGGCTGCCACGCCGCACTTCAAGTTTAAGTGCTCGAACTTGGCTGCAACGACTTTCACCGTCACCGCGACCGGCAAAGAAGGACCCATGGAGGACTTCGCATACACCATCAACCAGATCAACGTCCGCGCCACCACCGCCGTGCCCAGTGGCTGGACCAAATCGACAAGTTGCTGGGTCATCAAGGCAGACGGCTCATGCAGTTGAGACCACGCGCCAGCGTCGGCTTCACGCTCGTGGAGCTGGCCGTCGGCATGGCCATCGTCGCGATCCTGATCGCGCTCGGGCTGCCCTCGCTCAGCAGCTACTTGCAGGGCAGCAAGTTGCGCGACTCGGCGCGCAGCTTCTACACCGGTTTGCAACTGGCGCGCACCGAGGCGATACGCTTGAACCTGCCGGTTCAGTTCGTTCTCACGGATACGCCGCTCAGCAACACCGTCGCCAAGGACGCAGTGGCCAGTGCGACCGGGCGCAACTGGGTGGTTCGCGTCGTGAACCCAGACGGCAGCTTCACACTGGTCCAGGCCAAGTCCGCGGCTCAGGGATCGGGCCAGGCCGGCGCGGTGTCGTCGGTGGCTGTCGCCGGAGATTTCGACGCCATCACCTTCAACGGCCTGGGCGGCCCCACTGTGGGCGCCGGAGCCGTGTTCGCATTTTCCAACCCCGCCGGTGGCGCGTGCGCGACGGTCGCCGAACCGAACGGGATGCGCTGCCTGAGCGTGGTTGTCGGCGCGGGCGGCCAGGCCCGCATTTGCGACGGCTTGGCGGCCGCGGGCGACACGCGCGCTTGTTGACGGGATCTGGCGACCATGAACCATCAACGCGGCGTCTTCCTGCTCGAGGCGCTGGTCGCCATCCTGATCTTCTCGCTCGGCGTGCTGGGCATGGTGGCCATGGGCGCGGCGGCGGTCTCGGCACAATCCGACGCCCACTACCGCACCGAAGCGGCCAATCTGACCGACGAGATTGCGAGCACCATCACACTCAACGTCGACTACAGCAGCGCCGACGCGCTCGCGGCCTCGTTGCTGCCGTTTGCGCACCAACCAAACGGCGGCGGCTGCCAGTTCACAGGCGACAAATCGGGCGACGACGCGGTGACGGACTGGATCGCCAAGGTCTCTGCTGCATCAAGCGGGCTGCCGGGTGCCACGGGCACCAGCCAGCAGATCGTCGTCGCCACAGGGGCCGGTTTCAACCGCGTCACCGTGACCGTGTGCTGGCAAGCCCCCACCGACCGCGCGATGCGTCGGCACAGCATGGTGACCTACGTCAACCGGCGCTAATGCCATGTGCTGCGCCACCAAACACCGCCAACGCGGCTTCAGCCTGATCGAAATCCTGGTCGGGGTGACGATCGGCGTGGTCGGCATTCTGGTCATGTTCCAGACCCTCGCGGCGTGGACCGCGCGCGCCAGCAGCACCGACTCGGGCGGCGATGCGCAGATCACCGGTGCGTTGGCGATGTTCAACCTGAAGCGCGACGTGAGGCTCGCCGGTCTGGGCTTCGGCACCGCCAACCCGGCCAACATGGGCTGCGGCGTCACGGGGAGTTTCAACGGCGTGGCGCTCGCGTTCCAGATGGCGCCGGTGGTGATCGCGCACGGCGCCAACGGTGCGCCCGACACCGTCAGGGTGCTGCACGGCAACTCGTCTTCGGTGGTCGTCGATCAGGGCTACACGTCATCGAACTTGGATTCCAAGCGCGTCGAGACTTGGCGCAGCGGGTTTTATGCGGGCGATCTGGTCGTGGCTTCGAGCCGCGCACGCGACGATCCCTCTCCCGACCCCACGGCAACCGCTTGCGTGCTGGTGGAAATCACGGACCTGCCCGCCGGCCTGCCGCAAACGCTCCAACACGCGAGCGGCAACTACACCCACTTCTACACCGTCCTAGTGACTGCCACTCGCTTCAACCCCATAGGCGGCATCGCGGGCGCTCCGGCCGCCGGCACCCTCTTCAACTTGGGGCCGGAGCCGAGGTTGAATCTTTGGCAGGTCAATGCCGGCGTGCTGTCGAGCACCGACATTCTGCACAACGCCGCTGCCTTCGCGGTCGCCGAAGGGGTGGTCGATCTTCAGGCGCAGTACGGCGTCGACAACAACAACGACCAGCGCATCGGCGACGACGAATGGACCGAAAACGAGCCGAAGGACTGGGCGGCACCGAACGACTGGACCCGCGTGCGCGCCATCCGCGTCGCGCTGCTGGTGCGCAGCAAGCAGTTCGAGAGGCCTGCTGTCACGCCGACCGCGAATACACCTGTCACGCCGACGAAGAGCAACCCGGGTTGGAAGGGCGGTGCTTTCGTGATGACCAACGTCGACGGCACGGCCGACGCATTCAAGGACAAGGACGCCGACCCGAACAACTGGCGCAACTACCGCTACCGCGTCTACGAAGAGGAGATTCCGTTGCGCAACATCCTCTGGGGCAACAGCCCATGAACGCCGCTGTCGCCCGGCCGCGCCGCCAACGCGGGGTGGTGATGTATGTCGCCATCGTCGTGCTGCTGATCATGACGATCGCCGGCGTCGCCATGATGCGCCAGATGGGCACCGGCGTTTCGATTGCCGGCAACCTGGCATTCAAGCAGAACACGACCTCGATGGCCGACCTCGGCACCGAAAACGCTCGGGTGTGGCTGGTCGCCCATGCCCCCGATTTGTACAAGAACTGCGAAGACCCATGCACCGGCTACTTCTCGAGCGGCGATTTCAACTTCCGTCCCGTCGCGCACGACTGGGACGCCGCCTCCATCACGGCGCCGAACGTTGACGACGGCACGGTCGTCCGTTACGTGATTCACCGGTTATGCCACTGCCCCAATGTAGCCGTTGACGGCTTTTGCCCTGTCCCAGGCGTCCCGGCGAATGACTGGCCGAAGCAGGATTGCGTTTCCGAACCCGGCATACAGAGCAACAAAGGCGCGCAGTCGACGCTTGCTGCCCTGCCCCCGCCACCGCAGCCTTACTTTCGCGTCACGACACGTGTCGACGGCGTGCGAAATTCGATGAGCTACATCCAGGTCATCCTGGGACCCAACCGCTAGCCGCCGGCTCGCGGCGCGCGGAGAAGCATCATGCAAACAACGCTCAGGAAACCTCCCTTCCACCGCTGCCGCAGCCTGGCCCTCGCCGCCGTGCTGTGCGTCGGCGCCGCGGTTTCGCCGCCGCTGCACGCGGGGAAGACCGACATCTCCGACACCCCGCTGGCGAGCGTGCGCTCGGCGAAGGTCAAGCCGAACATCATGCTGCTGATGGACACCTCGGGCTCGATGGGCTGGACCCACATGCCCGACGAGGTCGAGAGGGTGGTCGGCATCGACAGCGTGGGCTACAAGAGCTCGCAATGCAACACCTTGTACTTCAACCCGAGCACCGCCCAGACCTACGGTTTGCCGAACAAGGCCGACGGCACGGCCTTCCCGACCCCGCCCTTCGAAGCCGCGCCCTACGACGCGTTCGACACCGCGTCGACGAAGGTCGTCGATCTGGCGAAAAAATTTCAGGCCTACGACAGCAAATCCTTGCGCCTCACGACCTACGAAGACACGCCGCAGGCCGCGTACTACTACGTCTACAGCGGGCCGCAAACACTGACCTACAGTTCCGAGGCCTGTAAGGACGCGGACGACGGTGTGCTGTCCAAACCGGCCACCGGCGGCGGCACCTGGACGCGCGTCGTCGTTTCCGACGACGCGGAGAAAGCGCGGTTCGCGCGCTGGTACACCTACTACCGCACGCGCATCAACCTCATCAAGAGCGCGGCCAGCCTGGCCTTCACGCCGATCACCGACACCCGGCGCGTCGGCTTTATCACGGTGCAGCCGAAAGACACGCCGTCGTCCGTCGAAATCAACAAAGACAAGTACCTCCCGATCGCCGATTTCGATTCCACGCAGCGCGACGACTGGTACAAGAAGCTGTTCTCGCAAAAGCCCGGCGGCGCGTCGCCGGCGCGCGAGGGCCTGGCCCGCGTGGGGCGGCACTACGCCGGCAAGCAAGACGGCA
>CAIKUF010000216.1 GCA_903830565.1 uncultured bacterium
CAGCTTGTGCCTGCGGCGCAAGCCGCTCCGCGCCCGCTGCGCGTGCGCCGCTGGTTTCCCCAACGCCTATCCGGCCAATCAGAGATTGTCCAGATAGGTTCGCAGCTTGTCAGAGCGGCTCGGGTGCTTGAGTTTGCGGATCGCCTTGGCCTCGATCTGGCGGATGCGCTCGCGCGTGACGTCGAACTGCTTGCCCACTTCTTCGAGCGTGTGGTCGGTCGACATCTCGATGCCGAAACGCATCCGCAGAACCTTGGCCTCGCGCGGGGTCAGGCTGTCGAGGATGTCCTTCACGACGTCGCGCAGGCCGGCCTGCATCGCCGCCTCGATCGGCGCGGTGTTGTTGGTGTCCTCGATGAAGTCGCCCAGGTGCGAGTCGTCATCGTCGCCGATCGGCGTCTCCATCGAGATCGGCTCCTTGGCGATCTTCATGATCTTGCGGATCTTGTCTTCCGGGATTTCCATCTTCTCGGCCAGCGTCGGCGCGTCGGGCTCGAAGCCGAACTCCTGCAGATGCTGGCGCGACAGCCGGTTCATCTTGTTGATGGTCTCGATCATGTGTACCGGAATGCGGATGGTGCGCGCCTGGTCGGCGATCGAGCGCGTGATGGCCTGGCGGATCCACCACGTGGCGTAGGTCGAGAACTTGTAGCCGCGCCGGTATTCGAACTTGTCGACCGCCTTCATCAGGCCGATGTTGCCTTCCTGGATCAGGTCGAGGAACTGCAGGCCGCGGTTGGTGTACTTCTTGGCGATCGAGATCACGAGGCGCAGGTTGGCCTCGATCATTTCCTTCTTCGCGTCGCGCGAGGCCTTCTCGCCCTCGTTCATGCGCTTGTTGATCTTCTTCAGGTCTTCCAGCGGCACGACCGCGCGCGCCTGCTGGTCGATCAGCTTCTTCTGCAACTCCTGCACCGGCGGCAGGTTGCGCGCGAGCACGGCGCTGTAGGCGCGGCCCGCGGCGGCTTCGCGCTCGGCCCACTTCAGGTTCAGCGAATTGGGCGGGAAGTGCTTGATGAAATACTCTTGCGGCATGCCGCACTTGTCGACCAGGATCTTGCGCAGCTCGCGCTCGTAGCGGCGCACGTCGTCGACCTGCGAACGCAGGATGCCGCACAGCTTCTCGATCGTCTTTACCGTGAAGCGGATCGTCATCAGCTCGCTGCTGATCGCGTGCTGGGCCCTGCTGTATGACGGCGACTGGTAGCCGTCGCGCTCGAAAGCCTTGCGCATCTTGTCGAAGTTCGTGCGCAAGGTGTCGAACTTGATCAGCGCCGCCGCCTTGAGCTCCTCGAGCTTCTTCGTCAGCGCCTTGCTGCCGCCCTGGCCATCGTCGTCGTCCTCCTCGTCGAAGAAGTCGACGTCCTCCTCGGCGACGTAGTCGTCGGCCTCGTCGGCGAGCACGAAGCCGTCGACGACCTCGGAGATCTGCATCTGCCCGGCGCCGATGCGGTCGGCGTAGCTCAGCAGTTCGGCAATCGTCGTCGGCGAGGCGCTGATGGCCAGCATCATCGCCTGCAGACCGCCTTCGATGCGCTTGGCGATCTCGATCTCGCCTTCGCGCGTCAGCAGTTCGACGGTGCCCATCTCGCGCATGTACATGCGCACCGGGTCGGTCGTGCGGCCGAACTCGGAATCGACGGTCGACAGGGCAGCCTCGGCGGCTTCCTCGGCTTCCTCTTCCGTCGCGGTGGTCGTTCCGCCGCCGGCGATGAGCAGCGTCGCCGCATCGGGCGCCTGCTCATAGACCGCGATGCCCATGTCGTTGAGCATCGAGACGATGGCTTCGAGGATCTCGTTGTCGACGAGTTTCTCGGGCAGGTGGTCGTTGATCTCCTGATGCGTCAGGAAGCCGCGCGTCTTGCCCATCTTGATGAGCGTCTTGAGCTCCTGGCGGCGCTTGGCGACTTCTTCTTCGGTGAGCGCGGTCTCGTCGAGCCCGAACTCACGCATCAGCGCACGCTCCTTGGCGCGCGAGACCTTCATCCGCAGCGGCTTGGCCTTGACCTTGTTGTCGGCCTCCGCCTGTGCATCGACCTCGGGTTCGCCGCTGAATTCGGCCTCGACGTCCGAGAAATCCTCTTCCACGACCGCGCGTGCCTCGGGCTTGCCCTTGCGAGCCAGCTTGTCCTTGGCGTCACTTGCCTTTGCGGCGGCCTTGGGAGCGGGTTTGGGGAGCGCCTTGACGGCCGGCTTCGCGGGCGCCTTCGCGACTGGCTTGGGGGCCGGCTTTGCAACCGGCTTCGCGGCCGGCTTGGGGGCAGGCTTGGCGACGGGCACGGCGAGCTTCTTCTTCTTCAGCGTGGACTCGGCGGCCTTGGCGGGAGCGGCTTTCTTCGCGGTCATGCAAATCCTCGGATGGTTCGGTGCGAATGGCACCCCATGCCACGGCACCTTCTCGCGTGGCGGCGTGCTGCCGCGATCGCTTCGATGGCCTCGTGCACGCGAGTGCTCATCCTTCGGCGCCATGCGCCGGCGGATCGAGTGGCTCTCGGGGCACGCGCGCGTGAATGTTTCACCGGAGTGCAGCCCTTGCGGGTGAAGGGTGGCTTTTGGAGGGTACCCTGGGTCAGAGGGTGGCCGGGGCCCGGAGGTGCTGCTGTCACTCTTGCCGCGCTTGCGTGAGCCGCGGATTATACCTGCGGGGCCTGGCTGGTACCCCGGGAAGCTCAGGTCTTCAGGCGCCGTCGCTCGTCCATCAGCTCGCGGCTGCGGCGCTGGGCATCCGGGGATTGCGCGCCCGAATCGAAGAGAAGCTTGAGCTCGTCATCGACCGCCTGCAGACGGAGCTTGGCGATCACGAGCGCGAGCTCGCGCCCGATGTCCGAGTCCGGTTCCGGGTCATGAAACGCCGCCACGCGCGCGAGAACCACGGCGGCGGTCGCGTCCTGCGCCGAAGCCTGGCCCAACTCGGCCAGCATCGCGCTCGGCGCTAGTGCGCCATGCTCGTGAACGCAGCGCTCGATGGCGCCGAAGAGCAGGTCGTAGGGTGCGCCCTGCGAGCCCAGGATGTCGTGCGATTCGCCGTCCAGCCGCGTCCACAGTTCGCTGTCGCGCAGCAACAGCCAGACCGCGCGGTCGAGCAGGTTGGCGGTGCCCTTGCCGACCCCACGCAGGCGCCGCGGCGCCGCTCGAACGGGCGCGGTCCCGCGCTCGCGTTCGCGAGGCGACCGGCTGGACGGCGCGTGGCCCCATTGGCGCAGCAGTTGCTCGGCGTCGTCGCGCCCGGCAGTGGCGAGTTCGCCGAGCAGTTGTCTTTTCAGCGTCCCCTCGGGCAGGGCCTGCCACAGCGGTCCGGCGTTGGCCAGCATGTGCGCGCGGCCTTCGGCGGTCGCGAGGTCGCAGCCTTCGCTGGCGGCTAGGGCGAGCTGGCGCGACAGCGGCACGGCCTGCGCGATGCAGCCCTCGAACGCCTCGGCGCCGTGCTCGCGAACGTAGGAGTCGGGGTCGTGCTCGGGAGGCAGGAACAGGAAGCGGATGGTGCGCGTGTCGCTCGCATGCGGCAGGCTGGCTTCGAGCGCGCGGCCAGCGGCGCGCCGGCCGGCGGCGTCGCCGTCGAAGCTGAACACCACCGAGTCCGTGAAGCGAAACAGCTTTTGCAAGTGATCGGGCGTGCACGCGGTGCCTAACGTTGCGACTGCGTTGCCGAAACCCGCCTGCGCCAGGGCGACCACGTCCATGTAGCCCTCGACGACCAGCGCATAGCCGCGCTGACGCAACGCCGCGCGGCCTTCGAACAGGCCGTACAGCTCGCGCCCCTTGCTGAACACCGGGGTCTCGGGCGAGTTCAGATACTTCGGTTCGCCGCGATCGAGCACGCGCCCGCCAAAGCCGATCACGTCGCCCTGCACCGAGCGGATCGGGAACATGATGCGATCGCGAAAGCGGTCATACCGCTTTCGCTCGCCGTCGCCCGATGCCGATTCGCCTTCGGCCTCCTTCGCGATCACCATGCCGCTTTCTTCGAGCAGCGGGTCGTCGTAATTCGGGAACACGCTGGCCAGGCTGCGCCAGCCGTCGGGCGCGTAGCCGAGGCCGAAGCGGACCGCGATCTCGCCGCTCAGCCCGCGTGCCTTGAGGTAGTCGATCGCGCGCGGGCTGGTCTTCAAGTGCTTGCGATAAGCGTCGGCTGTCTTGGCCAGCACGTCGGCGAGCGTCGCGCGGCGCTGCTTCTGCGCCGCGGCATGGTCGCGCTCGGCGGGGGAGAGGTCGTCGTCGGGCACCGTCATGCCGACCTGCTGCGCAAGGTCCTTGACCGCATCGAGGAAGCTCATGCCGCTGTATTCGGTGAGGAAGCGGATCGCGTCGCCGCTCGCGCCGCAGCCGAAGCAGTGATAGAACTGCTTCGTCGGGCTGACCGTGAAACTCGGCGACTTCTCGGCGTGGAAAGGGCACAGCCCGGTCAGATTGGCGCCGCCCTTCTTGAGCTGCACATGACGGCCCACGACGTCGACGATGTCGACGCGGGACAGCAGGTCATGCAGGAAGCTCGGCGGGATCACGAGTCCAGTCTACCGCCCGCCGCTGCTGCCAAGCATGGCCGGCAATCGCGGCGCACAAAGCAAAGAGCCGCCCGAAGGCGGCTCCTGCAGTTCGAAGATCGCGCGCGAATCAGACTGCGAAATCTTCCAGCTTCTTGCCCGAAGCCAGCGCTGCCTTGAGCCAGTTCGGCCTCAGCCCGCGGCCGCTCCACGAATCGCCGGTGGCCTTGTTGCGGTACTTGGCGGGGACCTTGGTGCCGCTGGCGCGGGCCCCCTTGACGGCTCCGCGCGCGCCCAGGTCGGCGATGCTCAGGCCGTGTGCGGTCATCAGAGCCTTCACCTCGGCCACCGCGCCCGCACGTTCGGCGCGCGCCGCCTCTTCGATTTGTTTCTCGATGGCGGCCTTCCGGGCCAGCAGGTCTTTCAAGTTGCTCATGAAATTGCTCCTTAAATGGGCGAAAGGACAACGAAGATTATCGAAGGGGCGCCTTGCGGCTATCGTGCTCGACGCCGCAGTATATCGGCTTACTGAATCCGGACCATAAACACCTTCGCCTCAACCTATCGATTACCCAAGCGCGAGGCATTCGCACTGCGTGCGACCTGTGTCCGTCGAATCAGGCGGCCGGTGGGACATACCCGGCCGGCTGCTCCGCGCCTTCGCCGAAGAGGTAGAGTTCCATCTGCCGCGCAAGATACTGGCGTGCCCGCTGGTCGGCCAGATTGAGTCGGTTTTCGTTGACAAGCATGGTCTGGTGCTGCATCCACGACTGCCAGGCTTCCTTGCTAACGCCGGCGTAAATTCTCTTGCCGAGTTCGCCGGGATATGGCGCGTATTCGAGGCCCTCGGCCTCCTTCTTCAGGTAGACACAATTGACGGTGCGCGGCATGGCGTAACTCCTCGTTCAGATGGCGGGCGAAAAAGCGGGGATCAGAGTTTCTTCAGCAGTACCTGCGAACGCCGGTCCCAGTTGTACTTGCGCTTGCGCGCGTCGGGCAGCCAGTCGGGGTCGACCTGCTGGAAGCCGCGCTTGATGAACCAGTGCATGGTGCGCGTCGTGAGCACGAAGATGCTGTCCAGGCCCATGGCACGAGCGCGGTGTTCGATGCGCTTGAGCATGCGCTCGCCGTCGCCCTGGCCCTGCACATGCGGCGACACGGTGAGCGCCGCCATCTCGGCGGTGTGCGCTTCCGGGTAGGGGTAGAGCGCGGCGCAACCGAAGATCACGCCGTCGTGCTCGATCACCGTGTATTGGCCGACGTCGCGCTCGATCTCGGTGCGGTCGCGCTTGACCAGCGTGCCATCCTGCTCGTAGGGATCGATCAGATGCAGGATGCCGCCGATATCGTCCGCCGTCGCCTCGCGCAGGCTCTCGAGCTTCTCGTCGATGACCATGGTGCCGATGCCGTCGTGCGTGTAGACCTCCATCAGCAGCGCACCGTCGACCGCGAACGGCAGGATGTGCGAGCGCTCGACGCCGCCGCGGCAGGCCTTCACGCAGTGCTGCAGGTAAAACGCGGTGTCGGTCGGCTGCGTCGGGATCGGCAGCGACGCGAGCAGGCGCTCGGCATCGGCCAGCGCGAGCTCGGTGTCGATGGCGCTCTCGGGGTCGCTGCGGTCTTCGCGAATGCCCGGCACCTCGGTCAGGAAGAGCAGCTTGTCGGCCTGCAGCGCGATCGCGGTGCTCGTCGCCACGTCTTCCATCGAGAGGTTGAACGCCTCGCCGGTCGGCGAAAAGCCGAACGGCGACAGCAGCACGACGGCGCCGATGTCGATCGCGCTTCGGATCGCGGCCGAATCGACCTTGCGCACCAGGCCGCTCTGCTGGAAGTCGACGCCACCCACGATGCCCACCGGGCGCGCGGTGAGGAAGTTACCCGAGACCACGCGCACCGTCGCGTTGGCCATCGGCGTGTTCGGCAGGCCTTGCGAGAACGCGGCTTCGATCTCGAAGCGAAGCTGGCCCGCGGCCTCCTGCGCGCAGTCGAGCGCGACCGCGTCGGTGATGCGCCGTCCATGGCTGAACCTGGACTCCTGGCCCTTTGCGCGCAGTTGCTCGTTCACCTGCGGCCGAAAGCCGTGCACGAGCACGAGCTTGATGCCCATCGCGTGCAGGATGGCGACGTCCTGCACGAACAGGTTGAGCTTGCCGGCGGCGATCAACTCGCCGGCGATGGCGACGACGAAGGTCTTGCCGCGGTAGGCGTGTACGTACGGCGCCACGGCGCGAAACCAGGGTACGAAGGTATGGGGGAAGACGACGCTCATCGGCAGCAGGGATTCAGGGTGCCGGCATTGTGCCGCATCGATCTTCGCGTCGCGCCTGCTGCTCGCCGATAATCCAAGGCTCGTGAACACACCCCCTCGCACGCCGCGCAGCGCCGCGGCGGCAAAGCCGCCCGCGGCCCTGCCGCCCATCACCTTCCCCGAATCGCTGCCGGTCTCGGCGCGCACAGGCGAGATCGCGCTTGCGCTGCAGGCGAATCAGGTCGTCATCGTCTGCGGCGAGACGGGCTCGGGCAAGACGACGCAGTTGCCCAAGCTCGCGCTCGCGCTCGGCCGCGGGCGTGCCAACGGCGGGCGGCTGATCGGCCACACGCAGCCGCGGCGCATCGCTGCATCCAGCGTTGCCAAGCGGATTGCGCAGGAGATCAACTCGCCGCTCGGCGAGATCGTCGGCTACAAGGTGCGCTTTCAGGACCGGCTCACGCCGGGCGCCAGCGTCAAGCTGATGACCGACGGCATCCTGCTCGCCGAGACGCAGGGCGACCCACGCCTCCTGGCCTACGACACGCTGATCATCGACGAGGCGCACGAGCGCAGCCTGAACATCGACTTCCTGCTCGGCTACCTGCGCCAGTTGCTGCAAGGGCCGAAACCGAAGCGGCCCGACCTGAAGGTGATCGTGACCTCGGCGACCATCGACGCCGAGCGCTTCGCAAAGCACTTCGCCGATGCGCGCGGGCCGGCGCCGGTGATCCAGGTCTCGGGCCGCATGTTCCCGGTCGAGCAGCGCTGGCGCCCGTTTGAGGAGAAGCGCGACTACGACCTCAACAACGCGATCGCCGACGCCGTGGACGAGCTGTGGCAGGGCGGCGGCGCGTCGTCGGCCGCGGGCGATATCCTCGTCTTCCTGCCCGGCGAGCGCGAGATCCGCGAG
>CAIKUF010000217.1 GCA_903830565.1 uncultured bacterium
CGCCGCGCGACGGCGGGCCATCGTGGCGGCCGCGGCTGCCCGGTGCGCCGCCAGCGTTGCCGTTGCGGTGGCCGCCGCCGCGTCCGCCGCGGTTGGCGCCTTCGCCGATCACCATGCGCCCGAGCACGATGGGCTCGGCGCGCTCGTTCGGGTTCGGCTCGAAGCCGGGAACGACCTCGCGCGGAATTGAGCGCTTGATCAGGCGCTCGATGTCGCGCAAGAAGCCTTCTTCATCGACGCAGACGAGCGAGACCGCCTCGCCGGTCGAGCCCGCGCGGCCGGTACGGCCGATGCGGTGCACATAGTCCTCGGGCACGTTCGGCAGCTCGTAGTTAACGACGTGAGGCAACTGGTCGATGTCGATGCCGCGCGCGGCGATGTCGGTCGCAACCAGTACCTCGAGGTCGCCGGTCTTGAACTCGGCCAGTGCCTTGGTCCGCGCGGTCTGGCTCTTGTTGCCGTGGATCGCCATCGCGCTGATGCCGTGCTTGTTCAGGTGCTCGGTCAGGCGGTTGGCGCCGTGCTTCATGCGCGTGAAGACGAGCACCTGGTCCCAGTCGTTCTTCTTGATCAGGTGCACGAGCAGCTCTTTCTTGCCCTCGCGGCTGACCGGGTGCACGCGTTGCTCGATCAACTCGGCGGTCTGGTTGCGGCGCGCGACCTCGATCAGCGCCGGTGCGTTGAGCAGGCGGTCGGCGAGGTTCTTGATCTCGTCGCTGAAGGTGGCCGAGAAGAGCAGGCTCTGCTTCTTCTTCGGCAGCAGCGCGAGGACCTTCTTCACGTCGGGCAGGAAGCCCATGTCGAGCATGCGGTCGGCCTCGTCGAGGACGAGGATCTCGACCTGCGAGAGGTCCAGCGTGCGCTGGCCCGCGTGGTCGAGCAAGCGGCCCGGCGTGGCGACGAGGATGTCGACGCCGCGGCGCAGCTTGTCGATCTGCGGCTGCATGCCGACGCCGCCGAAGATCACCATCGACGTGCTCTTCATGTACTTGCCGTAGATGCGAACGCTTTCCTCGACCTGCGCCGCGAGCTCGCGCGTGGGGGTGAGGATCAGCGCGCGGATCGGCCGCTTGCCGCGGCCGTCCTGGATGGCGGGCATGAGCGACAGGCGTTGCAGCATCGGCAGCACGAAGCCGGCCGTCTTGCCGGTGCCGGTCTGCGCGCCGCCCATCAGGTCGCCGCCGGCCAGGACGAGCGGAATCGCCTGCACCTGGATGGGCGTCGGGGTGTCGTAGCCGTGCTCGTGGACCGCGCGCAGCAGGGGCTCGGCGAGGCCGAGATCAGAAAATTTCATGGGGGAAAGGGGACAAGTCGGCCCGTCGCTCGATGTTCGAGCGCCAGTCGCAGGCTTCGGGGCAGGGGGTGCGGGCGCTGCAGAAGGCGGGCCCGGGTCGAGAACGACGGCAGCAAGGAGACTGGATCAGCGCTGCGTGGGCAGATTCTAGCAGCCGGGGCATTGCCGCGCTTGACACGTCACGCGCTGTCGGCCGACGCCGCCTGCCGCCGCAGCCGCTGCGCGAGCTGCGCCGCCGGCAGCGGGTGGTCGATCAGGAAGCCCTGTACCTGGTCGCATCCCAGGCCGCGCAGAAAGGCGAGCTGCTCGGGCGTCTCCACGCCCTCGGCAACGACCTGCAGCCCGAGGCTATGCGACAGCGTGATCACGGCTTGCGTGATCGCCCGGTTGTCGCGGTCTTCGGGCAGGCCGTCCACGAACGAGCGGTCGAGCTTGAGCGTGCCGGCGGCAAAGCGCTTCAGGTGGGCCAGAGACGAGTAGCCGGTGCCGAATTTGTCGATGGCGACGTGCACGCCGAGTGCGTGCAGTTGCTTGAGCACGCTGCTCGCGCGCCCGGCGTCGGACATCAGCACGCTCTCGGTGATCTCGATCTCCAGCAGTTCGGCCTCGATGCCGGCGTCAGCCAGGCTGGCGGCGACGTTGCTAAGGAGCGACTCGTCGCTGAACTGGCGCGCCGACAGGTTCACGGCGCAGCGCGGCACCGCGAGGCCGGCGTCGCGCCAGGCGCGCAGTTGCCGGCATGCCGCGCGCAGCACCCAGCGCCCGAGCGGAACGATGAGCCCGCTCTCTTCGGCCATCGCCATGAATTCGCCGGGGGGCAGCAGGCCGTGCTCGGGGTGCTGCCAACGCACCAGCGCCTCGACGCCGAGCATGCGCCCGGTGTCGAGGGCGATCTTGGGCTGGAAATGCAGCACGAGCTGGTCGTGCTCGACCGCCTGGCGCAGGTCGGACTCGAGCGCGAACAGGTGCAGCGCGCGTCGCTTCAGGGCCTCGGTGTAAAACTGATGGCTGTTCTTGCCCTCGGCCTTGGCCAGGTACATCGCCGCGTCGGCGTTCTTCAGCAGCGTCTGCGCATCCTCGCCGTCGGCCGGGTAGAGCGCAATGCCGCAGCTTGCCGTGATCCACAGTTGACGCCCGTCCTGCACCAGCGGCTCGCTGACGGCGGTGAGCATCTTGCAGGCGACAGCGGACAAGGCCTGCCGGTCGGCCTGGCCTTCGAGCACGACCACGAACTCATCGCCGCCCAGGCGCGCGACGAGGTCACTCTCGCGCAGCAGCGCGCGCAGGCGGGACGCCGTCGCCTTGAGCAACTCGTCGCCCGCGGCGTGTCCAAGACTGTCGTTGATGGACTTGAAGCGGTCGAGGTCGATGAAGCAGAGTGCAAAGCCCTCGCCGCTGCGCCGCGCGCGGGCCAGCGTGTGCTCGAGCTCGGCGACGAACATGTGGCGGTTGGGCAGGCCGGTCAGGTTGTCGTAGCTGGCGAGTTGCTGCACCCGCCGTGCGGCCAGCGTGGCGCGGGTTTCGTCGCAGCCGACGCCGTGATAGCCCAGGAACGCGCCATCGGCGTCGAACATCGGCTCGCCGCTGACACGGATGTAGCGCGTCACGCCGTCGGCCCTTCGGTAGCCATAGCTGAAATCGTGGAACGACTCGCGGTTTGCGATCTGAGCCAGATGCTGGCGAGCCGCTTGCGCGCTCACGTCGACGCAGCCGACTTCGAGTCGCCGGTGGCCGAGCCATTCGGCCGGGGCTATCCCTGCGCGGTGCTGCAGTCCGGCTGAGAAGTAGGTGAAGCGCAGGTCGGCATCCTGCTCCCAGATCCAGTCGGCGGAAAGCGACACCAGGTTCGCGAGCCGGCTTTCGCTCAGGCGCAGCGCCTCGGTGCGCTCGGCGACCCTCGATTCGAGCAAATCGCGCTCGCTCTGCAGTGCCTCGTAGATCTTGGCCATCTCGCTCGACGCCAGGTCCTGTGAGTGCTCGAGCAGGTAACGCTCCTGGTCGCCCTCGGCGTAGGCCCGGCTAACCCGCTCGAGCAGTTCGCTCCACTGCGCCGACGGTGCGGCATCGACCGACAGCTCGAGCCGCCTTAGCTGGCGGGCGAGCAAGGGATGCGGCTCGAAAGCCATCGGCGTCAGTCCTCGCTCAACACGGTGACCGTCATCGTCTGGTTGTGAAGTTCACTGCCCGCATCGCGGCCTTGCGCGGGAGAGATCTCGCCGTACGAGTAGAAGCCTACATGACACGCGCCCGGCGGAGCGCCGTCGACGACGGTCTCGACTTCCTCCTCGGTGCGCTGGCCGAGGATCAGTCGTCGGCCGACGCAGCTGACGGCGATCACCAGCGGCGCCGAGTCCGCCGGGAGATCGCGTGTCGCCTGCCGCACGGCCTTGCTCGCACTGTCGATCAGGCGGTCGCTGTTGGTGCGCATCAGGCGTGCGACGGCGCCCTGGCCGGCGAAGGTGAGCGAGCGCCGTGCCTCGTCGATGCCGAGGATGGTGCGCACCAGGGTGCCGCCGCCATCGTGGCGCCGGATGGCGATCGGAAACAGCAGCGCCGTGCCCGGCAGCCCGGCAGCAAGTTTGCCGAGGTAGGTCTTGTACAGCTCGAGCGCGGGCTTGCCGTCGAGTTCGTACAGGACGTTGTCTTCCGAGCGCGTGATGCGCCGCTCGGGACCGAAGACGGACCAGCCGCCTTCGTGGCCGTGGCCCACGCGCAGCCGCGTGCCGTACAGGCCGACTGCGCTGATGCAGCGCGCCACGGGCCGCGCGCCGTCGAGGACCCAGGTGCTGGCGAAGCGGTCGCCGTCGCTCGCGAGGCCGCCCGAGATGGCCACTGCCGCCGGCAGGGCGCTGGCAAGACCTTCGACCAGCGGCGTCCCGTTGACGTTCAGGCCGTCGGAAAGCACGAGTACCGCACGCAGGCCTTCGCCGGCCAATTGCCCGCCCAAGCGCTCGCCAGCGGCGCGCGAGTCGGCCGGGCCCGCGACCTCGGTCAGCGCGCGCCGCAGCGCGGTGTGCGCGAAGCTCACCACGGCGACGCTCAGGCTGGCGTCCGACACCTGGGCGCCCGCGATTTCACCGGCGGTCGAGCAGCCGATCAGCGCCGAGCGCGGGAAGGCCGCGGCGAGTTCGGCCAGCGCTTGCGGCTGCTGCGCGTAGGCGCTGGCCCCGAAGGCGAGCACCAGTGTGTTGGCGCCGTCCAGAGCGGCGGGCAGGGGCGCTTGCCAGCCGGCGTTAAGGCGGTGGGTCAGGGCAGTGATCAGCAATGCATCCCCCGGGCTCGTGCACGGTAAGCGGCTAGCCATCCCACCTTGAACGGCCGATGGATAGCGGCCAGCATGGTGTCCACCTATGTCTGAGGTGGACACCATGCAAAACAAGAGCGCGCCGCGGCGGCGCCACGCTGCTGAACTCAAGTCCCAGGTGC
>CAIKUF010000218.1 GCA_903830565.1 uncultured bacterium
CGCCGGCGGCGCGCAGACGGTGCAGCCACGCCCGCAGCAGCGGCGCGGCTTTGAGGTCGCTCGGAAACACCCGCCCCGAGGTGCCGACGAAGGTGCTCACGCCGAGCCCGGCCGCCCACGCGCGCAGCGCCTCGGGGCCGAAGCTGCGCAGCATGGGTTCCAGCGCCTCGCGGCGCGCGCCGTAGCGGCCTAGAAACGGCTCCAGCGGCTCGCTGTGGGTAAGGTTCAGGCCGCCCTTGCCGGCGAGAAGAAACTTGCGCCCAACCGACGGCATCGCATCGTGCACGTCGACGCGCAGACCCGCTTCGGCCAGCACCTCCGCGGCCATCAGCCCGGCCGGGCCGGCACCGATGACAGCGACGCGACGTTGCTCGCCGCTGGTTCCGTTGGACTCTGGCGGCGGGCGCTGCACCTTCAAGTCACGCCGCGCAGCGCCGCCCGCAAGGCGACGCCGATCTCGGGCTTGTGC
Organism: uncultured bacterium; assembly: GCA_903830565.1. Classification (GTDB taxonomy): domain Bacteria; phylum Pseudomonadota; class Gammaproteobacteria; order Burkholderiales; family Burkholderiaceae_C; genus CAIKUF01. The sequence goes on from CAIKUF010000218.1 coordinate 470, forward strand.
ACGAACGGATCGGTCGGGTTGCGCGACTGCAGGATGTCTTCCATCCGCGTCTGCACGCTGGCCAGCGCACCTGGGTGGCTGTGGATGTAGAAGCGCTGCGCGGCGACGGCGTCGAACACGAATTGCGCGACATGCGCGGCGTTGATCTTGCCCGAGCCGACGGCCTTGTTGCTCATCGCCTGCTGGATCAACTGGCTGCGCGTCGGCGCCGCATCGTCGGCCAGCTCGGCCGGCCGATTGCGATGGCTCTCGTTGATGCCGGTCGGCACGAAGAACGGGCACAGCACCGAGGCGCTGATCTGGTCGGTGATCAAGGAAAGGTCCTGGTACAGCGTCTCGCTGAGCGACACCACCGCATGCTTGCTGACGTTGTAGACGCCCATGTTCGGTGGGTTGAGCAGGCCCGCCATCGACGCCGTGTTGACGATGTGGCCTTCGAAGCCCGGGTCCTTCTGCGCCGCGGCCAGCATCATCGGCGTGAACACGCGCACGCCGTGGGCGACGCCCATCAGGTTGACGCCGATCACCCACTCCCAGTCCTTGACCGTCGCCTCCCAGATCAACCCGCCGGTGCCGACGCCGGCATTGTTGAAGACGAGGTGCGGCGCGCCGAAGCGCGCAGCCGTCGCCGCACCGAGGGCCTCGACCTCGGCGGCTTTCGAGACGTCGAGCCGAAACGGCAGCACCGCCGCCCCGAGCGCGGCGATCTCGTCCGCCGCCTTGGCGAGGGCGTCCTGCTGCACATCGGCCATGACGACGTTCATGCCCTCGCGCGCGGCGATGCGCGAGGCCTCGAGGCCGAAGCCCGAAGCGGCGCCGGTGATCACGGCCGTGCGGCCCTTGAATGTCTTCATGGCATGGCTTCCTGTGTGGATGAAATCGTGCGCCGACGCTGACCCGGCCTATACGGCCTTTGCCACGAAGGCGATCGCCAGCGCAGCGGGTACCAACAATGGCTGGGCGAGCAGCGTTCCCGCGAGACGGCTGCCGACGAGCCACACGATGGCCTTCCTGAACTCAGGCTCCGAAGTCTTGCCTTCAACCACGTCGTCGGTCATCACCGACATGTAGGGGTCGATGAACACGAACATCATGATCGTCGCCACGCCGTTGACGACCGCCGACAAGGTGCTCGACGTGACGCGCAGTTCCGGGTTCAGATAGCCCGCATAGAGCGCTGCGAAGACTCCGATCGTCCACAGCGCGACGGCTGCGACATTGAGCACGATGACCCAGACCGAGACACCGTGGCCGACACGCATCCGCGTCACGTTGGCGCGCAGCGGCAGACTGGCTGCATCCCTGAGCTGATTGAGGCCACCCTTGAAGAAACCGTGCATCAGCAACCGGGGTATCGAGCGATGCAGTTGGAAGTGGAGCACGGCGCGGCTGAAGACGCGCTGGAATGTTGGAATGAGAAATGCGCCGGCAAGGGTGGCCAGAGTGGCCGACAGCAGCAGCCAGCGAAAGTCGGACAGCAGACCGCTGGTGACGCCGAGGTGAATGTTCTCTTCGATCCGCTTGGCGAGGAACGGCCCCTGAAACGAATTCGACGTTCGCGAGACCAGGACCAGAATGTTGAACAACGCGAACGAGACCGCGATCCGCCGCGTTCTCACGCCGGCGATGCGAACCGCATAGGCCAGCGTGCCGATGAGGTGAATCACGAAGGTCAGAGCGCAGAGGATGGCGAGTTGAATGTCCATGCGAGCACGAGCGGCGCGAAGTTGTCAGGAACCAAGCGCGACCAGGTCTGCCGCGCGCCCGCCGCCCTCACCCCAGCCCTCTCCCGCGAGCGGGAGAATTCGGCTCTCCCTCTCCCCCGGAATTCGGGGGAGAGGGCGGGGGTGAGGGGTCGTGCTGGTCACTGCCAAGACGCGTCGCGATTCAAGAATGCCTAGACCAGCTTGACCAGTTGCTTGCCGAAGTTGCGCCCCTTGAGCAGCCCGATGAAGGCCTCCGGCGCGGCGGCGATGCCCTGGGCGACCGTCTCGCGGTACTTCAGCTTGCGGGCCGCAACCAGACCGCCGATCTCCTGCAGCGCCTCGGGCCAGAACTCCATGTGCTCGCTGACGATGAAGCCCTGCACTTTCAGGCGCCACTGTAGGATCAACTGCGGCTGCGTGATCGGGATCGGCGTGCCGTTGTAGCCGGCGATCATTCCGCACACGGCGATGCGGCCAAAGGCGTTCATACGCTGCAGGACGGCATCGAGCGTCATGCCGCCGACGTTCTCGAAGCAGCCGTCGATGCCGCCCGGGCAGGCTTCGCTCAGCGCGGCGCTGAGCGACTTCAGGTCCGGGTGCAGCCGGTAGTCGATGCAGGCATCGAAGCCTAACTCTTCGACCACGTAGCGGCACTTCTCGGGCCCGCCCGCGAGGCCGACCGCGCGGCAACCGCGCAGCTTCGCCAGTTGGCCGACGACGGTGCCGACCGCGCCGCTGGCCGCGCTGACGACGACCGTCTCGCCGGCCTTGGGCGCGATGATCTGCGTCAGGCCGTACCAAGCCGTCACGCCGGGCATGCCGACCGTGCCCAGGTAGGCCGAGAGCGGAATGAGCCTCGCATCGACCTTGCGCAGCAGCGCGCGCTCGCCGCCGCTCACGACCGAGTATTCCTGCCAGCCGCCCATGCCGACCACCGTGTCGCCGACTGCATACGCGGCGTGCCGCGACGCTGCGACGACGCCCGCCGTGCCGCCACCCATCACCTGGCCCAGCGCCTGCGGCTGGGCGTAGCTCTTGGCGTCGTTCATGCGCCCGCGCATGTACGGGTCGAGCGACAAGAAGTGGTGCCGCACCAGCACCTCACCGTCCTTCAGCTCGGGCAGAGGCGCTTCGACGAAGCGAAAGTTGGCCGGCGTGGGCTCGCCCTGCGGGCGCGATGCGAGCTGCCATTGGCGATTGAGCGTGGTCATGGTGTTCTCCTGGTTGGGGCGGCGGTTCAATCCGATGCATTCAGTCGCTGGATCGTGCGCCCGCCGGCCGGCAATCCGTTGAGGTACTTGAAGGTGCCGGTCGCATGCGCGACGAGCTGGCCCGCGGCGTCGAACATCGAAGCCTCGCAGAACGCCATCGACGCCGTGCGCTGAAGCAGCTTGCCCTTGCCGACGACGCGGCCTAGCGCCGGGCGCATGAAGCTCGTCTTCATCTCTATCGTCACCACGCCGGGGCTGGTCGGATGGCCCGGCTGGTCTGGGCTGCGCGCGGCGCGGGCCATGGAGACGTCGAGCAAGGTCATCGTCACCCCGCCATGGATGACGCTCCACGAGTTGCAAAGTTCTTCGCGCATCTCAAGCGCGATCTCGGACTCGCCTTTACCCCAGGCGAGGAACTCCATGCCCAGCAGGTCGACGAAAGGGATGCGCGGCGTCGCACTCGCCGCGTCGTCCGTAGCCGACTCAGCCATGCACTGCGCTCACGCCGCCGTCGACGGCCAGGATCTGCCCGGTGATGTGCTTGCCGGCCGCCGAGGCGAACAACAGCGCGGCGCCCTTCAAGTCGTCGTCGTCGCCGAGGCGGCCGAGCGGTGCGTTCTCGGCCAGC
>CAIKUF010000219.1 GCA_903830565.1 uncultured bacterium
GGCACGCAGAGCTGCGCGATCCTCAATGCCCAAACACCAGAACCGCGTCCTCACAGCCAGAAAACAGCGCTTCCTGGCAGCCGTTCACAGTCCAGCGCCCATTTGCGCGCTGTAGGGCCGTTGTAGCCTTGCTGCGGCCCTTTAGGCGATCCTCGGGGCGTCGCTGGCGGTCCGCTGCTTGCCGAAGTTCCCGGCCGTGCACGTCACCCAAGCTTCGCTGCCACTTTCTCGGCCTCGACGTGCGTGTACCGGCGCAACATTTGCATTGACTTGTGCCCGGTCATCGAGGCGACTTCCATCGGATTGAGGCCGCGCTCAAAGAGTCGAGAAGTTGCTTCGTGCCGCAGGTCGTGCATCCGAAGGTCGGCCAACATGCCGGCGACAGGCTTCTTTTTAGCGGCTTTGCAATCGGCCTTGTAGAGCACTAGCGCGCGCTTGACGCATCGCCGGAACGGGTGCGACACGGAGTCGCTGTCTGCCCAGTCGAATACGCGACCATCGAGTCGCTCGACCTTCTTCAACTCGCGCAGCGCCTTGACGGCAGTCGAAGAGAGCGCAACGGTGCGCGACTCGCCGTTCTTTGTGTTCCTCAGCTGCACCGTCCGTCGACGGAGGTTCACGTCCGTCCACTTCATGCCGACGAGTTCACCCAGGCGCATGGAGGTCTCGACGGCCAAGGTGATCAGCGGGGCCAAGCCCCGGGCAGGAGCCTCATCGGGCCGGTCGACTGGCACGTAGCGCGCTGCGCGCAGCAGGAGGTCGAGTTCAAGCTGAGACACGCGCCGATCACGGCCGGCAGCCAACTTCGGCTTCTTCACATCGCGAACGACGTTGCGCACCGACTCGACGCCCCACTCGCTAATAGCGTGACCGAGCAATTTGCTCAGCGTGTTCAGATCGTGACGCACGGTGCCCAGCGACGCGCCAGCGGCGATTCGCTGGTCCCGCCAACGGGACACTTCGACCGGTGTCAACATCGGAAGCGCCAGGCGCCCGAGCGATTCCTTGATGCGTAGGAGGCGCGGACGCTCCGAACGTGCCTGAGTGCGCTTGGGCAGGACGTCTTCCACGTACTTGTCGACCAGAGCGGCGACAGTGCCGCCCATGGCTTCGCCGGTGCCGGTCAGCCGCCGCACTTCGGCGAGATCGCGCCTGCCGATCGCTGCTTCAACGTCGGTGGCCCACCCCAGAGCATCCCGCTGTCGCTCGAAGGTTCGCGAGTAGGCCGAGAACCCTTGCTTGCGGACCAAGGCGCGCCACTGTAGGTCGCCGCGGTTTTGGATCACTGCCATGACTGCGCCATCGTGTACACTGTACCAAGAGTGTACCAAAAACGCAGTCGAAGATCGAGAACCTCAATATCCATGAGCCTTGCAGGCAGGTCTCTAACCGCCTTCTAAGCAGCAGGTCGGGGGTTCGAGTCCCTCCGGGCAGGCCAAGCAGTGGTCGTGCAGATCAACGAATCCCGCTCTCCTATTCGGTCGCGCCACGATCCGCAACCGCGGAGCAGATTCAGGCGTTCCCGTTTAGCTCGTAGCTCGTGCTGCGCCCACCCGCGTCTGACCTGCGCAAGACGCCACGGGTCAGCAAGTCCGTGATGTCCCGCAGGGCCGTGTCCGGCGAGCACTTGGCGATCGTCGCCCACTTGCTGCTGGTGAGCTTGCCCTCGAAGCCGTCGAGCAGCCGGTTGACCAGCTTCACCTGCCGCTCGTTCATCGGCATCGCGGCCCAGCGCTGCCAGAAGCGCGTCTTGGTCAGCACGGCGTCGAGCGTGTGCTGTGCCTCGTCGACGGCGCGGTGCAGCGCACCGAGGAACCATGCGAGCCACTCGGTGACATCCAGCGGTTGTTTCTGCGTGCGCTCCAGGATGTCGTAGTAGGCCTTGCGCTCGCGCTGGATCTGCGCCGACAGGCTGTAGAAGCGCTGGGGGCTGCCGTCCGCTCGGGCCAGGAACAGGTCGCCGACGGCGCGCGCGATGCGGCCGTTGCCATCATCGAACGGGTGCAGGGTGACAAACCACAGATGCGCGAGCCCGGCCTTGATGAGCGGCGGCTCGTCGGTTGCGCTGTTGGCCCAGGCCAGAAATCGGTCGACTTCGGGCTCCAGCCGGTCGGCCGGCGGAGCTTGAAAATGCACGCGCTGGCGCCCCAGCGGACCAGAGACCACCTGCATCGGGCCGGTGGCATCGTCACGCCAGCCGCCCAGGTCGATCCGGGCCAGGCCCGAGTAGCCCGTGGGGAACAGAGCGGCGTGCCACCCGAACAAGCGCTCGCGGGTGACCGGGGCGCTGCAATTGGCCGTGGCGTCGAGCACCATCTCGACCACGCCTTCGACGTGGCGGTCCACTGGGGCCAGCGCTCCGATGTCGACGCCGAGTCGGTGTGCGACGGAAGAGCGCACCGACTCGACGCTGAGCCGCTCTCCCTCGATCTCACTGGTCTTGATGACATCCTCGGTCAAGGCCGACAGGCTTGCCCGATCGCGCAGGGCCATGCCGACGTCGGCCAGCCGCCCCATCAACAGACCCTGGGCGCGGCTGACTTCGGCCAGCGGCGAGGCCAGGGCAGCCAGATCAAAGCGCCAACTCGGCCAGTCGCTGGCCTGCCAGATGTAGATGTAAGCGCCGCGTTTCATGCGGAGATGATGGGCCGCATTCTCCGCATGCACAAGTTATTCACCGCAATTTGCGCGGTGAATAAGGGGCCCAATCACCGCAGCGAAGCCCGAACGCACGCCGCAACTCTGCGATCAACCGATCCGGTACTGGCCCCCCAAGCCGGCCGCAGACAAAGGGGCAGACACCGCCGCTCGCCGTTCACCGTATCGTCGTAATCTGTTGGCTGTCTGCCACAGGTCGCTCTGGAGCAAACCCCTCGCGGGACTGGCAAGCCGCGCGCTGAACGGCGCTGCAGCCCGCGCGGAATCGCTCAAGCGCTTGCCCGCGCCCTGCATGGCGAGCGCATGCAGCCGAAACGTTGAAAGCTGTAAATCCGCAGATATGCTTATCCGGGGCCCGCTCTGGCGTGACAGCGTTCAAACGCTGTTGCGACTCTCGGCTCTTGGATGACCCAGGCATCGCGCCTGTCGGTGATCGATTGCGACGACGGTATCGAGTGAGATCTGCGCGCGAGACAGACGATTCATGGCGAACCACCACCACAGTTGTGCATTCCCGCCCCCGCTTGACGGCAACAGCGCCTTTGCCGCGCTAGCGTTGCATTCCAGCGCTCGCCGCGCCCATCGCGTGCTTGCACGCCACCACCACCCATGCGTCCTGCAGAGGGAGTATTTCAAATGACGAGGTCTAGCGTTGGCCGCAAGGCTCGTGGCGTGTGGATGCTGGCCGCCCTGTTGCTGCCCTGGTCGATAGCGCAAGCCGACATCGCGATCTCGGACGGCGGCCAAGCGAGCTACGGCCAAGCGCTGGCCGTTCCGCCGGGCATTGCCGGCATGGAGCCCAAGCTCTCGCTGACGTACGTGTTCACGGGGTATCGCCGTCCACGATCCGCGCGTGGCCCCTGGCTGCGTTCGCAGCCCCGGAAAGCAGGCCATCGATTCGAGTACCGCACGCGATGGTCCTCGGCCGTTCAGTGCCCCGTCGCGCGCCGAACGTCTGCCAGCATCCCGCGCAGTTCCTCGACCGCGAGCTGCCCCGGCGCGGAGCTGCTCTTGCCGACAGCGAAGGTCGCCGCGGAACCGTACA